>JAZNBS010000055.1:0-39746 GCA_045587185.1 Acutalibacteraceae bacterium | reverse complement strand
TTATTTTGGTCACAAGTTCGAGGCACAGGCCATTAAATCGACTCTTACTCCCGAAAAGAAATGTATCGACTTGTTTCTCAACAATTAGTTTCTCAATTATTTCAATAAGTTTTGATTTTAGTTCTTGTGTTTCGTTTATCTTTCTATGACCGAAAAAGCAACAAGTTTTATCTTTCATAATAAATCACTACCGACACAAGTTTACCATATATGGACTAAAAAGTCCATATATGGTCGCTGTAGTCTTCCTAAAAAGCATAAACTATATATAGAACTTTTTAGGGGTGATATTATGGATACGAGAAAAGCCATAGCAAATAGATTATTAGAATTATGCGAGCAAAAGAGATTATCGGTAAATGCTCTTGCAAGAATTTCAGCCGTTCCGCCCTCAACATTAAAGAATATAATCAATGGTGGTAGCAAGAACGCAGGTGTTGTTACTCTTAAGAAATTATGTGATGGATTAGACATTTCTCTTCGTGAGTTCTTTGATGCAGATATTTTTGATGATATAGAGCAAGAAATCAAATAACATTTTTATAACACAAAATTCTGGCATACATTGTAGTGGCGACCATCGGTCGTCCGCTTTTTAAGATTCTTCACTTAGTTCAGAATGACAAAACAAAAACCTTAATTCCTGTCATTCCGAGCGTATGTGAGGAATCTTTTGTAAAACGAAACGGCGAAAGATTCTTCGCCATTTCGTTGCTCAGATTGACCGTACAAATAAAAATAAAAGTGGCTGTCTCACTTTTTCTTAGTGAGACAGCCACTTTTATTTTACTGACGTGATTTGAATTACGGTCTTAAACGGTCGCGGTCACGCGGGAGCCATCACCCACAATCCGTTCAGTTTTTCTCCTCATCACTCCCATGCAGTTCGCCGTTGAGGGCCTTGAGCAAAAGGTGACGGTAGATGCCGACAAAATGCTTGTTGGCATAGCTCTCATATTCCGCGGTCAAAAGACCGCTTTTTTTGAGCGCTTGGATTTTCAGTGCCCATTTTCTAAAGGCGCCGAACTCACGGTCGATACTGCCGATGGCCGCTCCTGCGGTGGGGTCTTTAATGTAGTTTGACATATTGTTGTCCTCCCAAAAATAGATTTTGCGAACCCGTGTAAATTTTCAGAAAAACAAAAAACCTGTTTCTGAAAATGGGCAGACTTCACCCGTTGGGGTTCTGCAATAATCCATTTCAAAAACAAGTGTCAAACACTTATCAAATTGTGCTGTTATTATACATCAAAGTTTGCGGTTTGTCAACCGTTCTTTGACTGTGAGTATATAATAAAGGTTTTTTGTGATGTTTAAAAAAGGGGGTAAAAAACCGCCGTTTGGGGTAACCCTGAACGGCGGTTAATGCTTTATAGTAGTTTACAGGATGCTGAACTTGAACACAAGTGCGGCAAATACAATGGAAACCATCGAAAGAAGTTTGATAAGGATGTTGATTGCAGGGCCCGAAGTATCCTTGAACGGGTCGCCGACAGTATCACCCACAACAGCGGCCTTGTGTTGATGTGAACCCTTGCCGCCAAAGTTTCCGCCCTCAATGTGTTTCTTGGCGTTATCCCAAGCACCGCCTGAGTTGGACATAAAGATAGCAAGCAGGAAACCTGAAATTGTTGCACCGCCCAACATACCGACAACACCCTTATAACCAAGGACCAAACCGGTAACAACAGGAACAATAACGGCAACAACGGTGGGAAGAATCATTTCTTTCAAACTTGCTTTGGTGCAAAGGCTTACGCACTTAGCATAATCGGGGTCGGCAGTACCGTCCATAAGACCTGTGATTTCGTGGAACTGACGGCGGACCTCTTTAACGACCGACTGTGCAGCCTTGCCTACCGACTCCATGGTAAGTGCTGCGAACACAAATGGCAAGCAAGCACCGACAAACAAACCGACCAGAACGGTGGGGTTGGTGATATCAAAAACGGTATCAACCACTTTGCCTGCATCCAAGGCAACATCTTTGATTTTATCAACATAAGAAGCCATTAAAGCCAAAGCGGTTAAAGCGGCAGAGCCGATAGCAAAGCCTTTGCCGGTTGCGGCGGTGGTGTTACCCAACGCGTCAAGAGCGTCGGTACGTTCACGGACTTCTTTCGGGAGTCCTGCCATTTCAGCAATACCGCCTGCGTTATCGGCAACAGGGCCGTAAGCATCGGTTGCAAGGGTGATGCCCAGAGTGGACAACATACCGACAGCAGCCAGAGCGATACCGTAAAGTCCGCATCCGTCACCTGCGGCATAGTAAGCAATAAGGATGCAAATTGCAATAATAACGATGGGAAGTGCGGTGGACATCATACCAAGACCTAAACCGCCGATGATGATGGTTGCCGAACCGGTCTCGGATTTTGAGGCAAGTTTGCGCGTGGGTCGGTATGTGTCAGAGGTGAAAAGTTCGGTCGATTGTCCGATAAGAACACCTGCAACAAGACCCGAAAGAATAGAGCCGTAAAGACCGATAGAGTTCTTTCCGTCAAGGCAGAACCAAACAATGGGGAATGCGGCAATAGCAATAAGAATTGCCGAGAAATTGGTGCCGCGGCTCAAAGAAGAAAGCAGATTTTTCTGGGTTGCGTTCTCACGCGTTCTTACAAGGAAGGTGCCTATAACCGAGAAGATGATACCGATTGCCGAAATAATAAGCGGAACAGCCATTGCGTTGAACGAGCCCAAAGCGGCAACACCCAGAGCACAAGCCGAAATAATAGAGCCGACATAAGATTCATAAAGGTCAGCGCCCATACCCGCAACGTCACCAACATTGTCACCAACGTTATCGGCAATAACGGCAGGGTTTCTGGGGTCATCTTCGGGAATGCCTGCCTCAACCTTACCCACAAGGTCGGCGCCAACGTCAGCAGCCTTGGTGAAGATACCACCGCCGACACGGGCAAACAAAGCCATAGAAGAGGCGCCCATACCAAAGGTCAGCATTGCACTGGTGATTTCGGAAACGGTACACTTGAAAACAAACTTCAAAAGGGTAAACCATATTGCGATATCCAAAAGTCCAAGACCTACAACGGTGAAGCCCATAACCGAGCCTGCAGAAAACGCGACACGCAGTCCGCGGTTCAGTCCCTCACGGCAGGCATTGGCAGTACGGACGTTGGAAGCGGTTGCAATCTTCATACCGACAAAGCCTGACAAAGCCGAGAAGATACCGCCCGTAAGGAATGCAAACGGTACATAAGGTGTTAAAAGTTTGAATATTGCCATAACGCCGAGAATAACGAACATAACGGCAAAGAATATGGCTACAACTTTATACTGTCTTTTAAGGTAGGCATTAGCGCCCTCGCGGATCGACTGAGAGATTTTTTTCATCTTGTCGGTTCCTTCAGAGAACTTCATAACCTTTTTAGCGGTAAACAAAGCAAAAAGCAGTGCTACCGCAGCTCCGACAAATGAGCACAGAGCCAGAATTTTCTCCATAATTATACTACTCCTTTTTTGTGGGGTACCTTATATCATAATACAAATAGTATTTTTTGTCAAGAATTTAACAGAAGTTTTGTTGGTTTTACAATATTGTATTAAAAATATATCAAAAAGTTGCAAATAACCAACAAAAAATTTACCGAGAGTGAATTTTTGTCCTCAGTGTTATGGTTTTGTCTTTCGAAAATTGCGACTGTATATGTCAAAACAATATAAAAAACACCATCACAGTATGACAAAATCGTCCCAAAGTTGGGAGTTATAATGTTTACATAATACGTGTAAAAGGAAGGACGAAAATGATAAAGGAAACGGTCTCGGGGGAGAAAGGGTTCGGGTTTTCAGGAGTCAGGGAAAAACTGACGGCGGTGATGTGGCATTTTATCACGGGCGCGCTTGGGCTTTTGATGGCGCGTACAACCCTCGTCGGTGGAATGATGCCGTTGGGAGCGGCATTTTCGGCAGGGGTGCCCAAAAAATACATATTTTCATCGGCCCTAGGGTCGGTGCTGGGGTATCTTATCCCACCGTTTGAGTTTTCGGCTTTAAAATACACTGCGGTGTTGTTGGCCGTTGTTTCAATAAGGCTTTTGACAAGCGGACTGAAAGGTGTTGCCAAAAACGCGGTATGGTCGTGCATAACGGCACTGACGGTGGTTACAGGTGTCAACCTTGTGTCACTTGGTGCCGATTTGATGCAAAACGGTGTGATTGGAATTGCCGAAGGACTTGTGGCAGGCTGCGTGGCCTATTTTTTCCGCAGAACGGGTGACACGGTTACCAAAACGGGCGGTAGCAGTGCCGAGCAAACGGCATCGTTGCTCATTTCGGTGAGCGTTCTGCTGACGGCTTTGCAAAACATACAGTTTGACGGTGTATCGTTGGGGAGGATTGCATCTTTCACGCTTATTTTGCTGACTGCAAAGTACAAGCGTGTGGGTGCGGCCGCGGTGGCGGGTATTGCCTCGGCTTCGACCGTCATACTGTCGGGTGGGGGAAGTGAGCAAGCCTTTGTGATGTGTGTTGCGGGACTTGTTTCGGGTGTGTTTCAGGGATTTGGGAAAATCTTTACGGCACTTACACCCTCACTTGTGGCGGGTGTGTGGACACTTATTGTTTCGGCTCAGAGCGGTTCGGTGCAAATGCTTATCGAAACACTTGCGGCAGGGCTTATTTTTATGTTAATACCCAGAACCGTCACAGCGGGGTTCGGCACCGTCATATCCCCGCCTGCCTCAACGCCCGACACCAAGGGTTTGAGGCGCACGTTGACAATGAGATTGGGCTTTGCCTCGGCGGCTTTGCACGGTGTTACCGACACGGTGGACGAGGTCGCACGGTGCCTTGCTGTATCAAAAAGACCAAACTTCAACCAAGTCTTGCTAAATACCGAAAATGATGTCTGTAAGGGGTGCTCGTTCCACGGGTACTGTTGGGAAAAGCAACGCAAGTCCACCGTTGATGCCATTCTCGGAATGAGTGACGCCATAAGACGGTGTCAGCCTATAAGTATGGCCGAATTGCCCGACGAATTTTCACAACGGTGTTTGCGTATTGAAAGGTTCGAGGACGCGCTGACGCGTCATTATACCGATTTTTTGAGTGAAATTGCCGCGGAAAGAAGAGTTTCAGAAATGCGTGAACTGGTTGCCGAGCAGATGAATGGCATTGCCGATATGCTGTCAGAATTGGCCGAGGAGTTTCAGACGGCGCAAAAGTATGATATTGAAACGGCATCAAGGGTAGCCGCCGCTTTAAAGGAACTTGATTTAAGGGCCGATGAGTGCAGTTGTGTTGTGGATAAATTCGGACGGATGACAGTTGAGATAAGGCTTTTGCAACCGCCCGAGATGCCCATAAACCGCGCGCGGATATTAGAGCGTTTGCAGAATGTCTGTGACCGCGATTTTGAACCGCCCGAAATAAACAAGGTGGGCAGGGTATATTATATAACTGCCACCGAAAAGGCGGTATTTTCGGTTGATTGCGGTTGCACACAACTGAGTCAGGGTCACAGTCAGCACTGCGGTGACACCTGTCGTTATTTTTATGACGGCCGTGGCCGACTCGTGGCCCTTTTAAGTGACGGAATGGGCTCAGGCGGGCGTGCGGCGGTTGATAGTGCGATGACCGTGGGACTGGCCGAACGGCTTATAAAGGCGGGGTTCGGTTACGATTGCACGTTGAGACTGGTGAACTCTGCAATGCTTTACAAATCCACCGATGAATCACTGTCAACACTGGACATTTCCTGTATCGACCTGTTTAATGGGCACACAGAATTGCTCAAGGCGGGGGCAGCACCCACTATTGTCCGTCGAAACGGACGGACAGGCAGGGCAGAGTGTAAATCGTTGCCGGCAGGCATATTGCATGAGGTTGGTTTTGACCGCGCAGTTGTGACACTGAAAGAGGGGGATGTGCTTGTAATGATGTCGGACGGCGTAAGTTTTGACGGCACCGATTGGATATGCGCCGAGGTCGAAGCCTTTGGCGATGGCGATGCGAAACAACTTTCCGAACGGCTTGCCACCGTTGCGCGCCGCCGCCGTCACGACGGCCACGCAGACGACATCACCGTCTTCACCGCCATTATCGAAAAAGCAGTGTGATTTTATAAAAAATCCACCCGAAGATTTGGTTCTTCGGGTGGATTTTTGCACCTCAGTATTTCCTACGTTTTATTTTGATATAATTGCTGACAATGTTTTCACTCTGCTCCATTTTGCGGCGGCGCCAGTCCTTCACAAAGGAAAGAATGAGAACAATTATAAGTGCAAGTGCACCTAAGATACAAAGGCACAGAACAATTATAATAACAACACTCGGACCGTTTTTTGTTGCGCTGTCGGGCAAAGAAACCGTGCCCATAAATTCACCGATTTTTGAGGGGTCTTTACCAAAATAGGTGAAAGTGTAAAGTTTTTTGTCAGCCACAGTGACATAAATGCTTTGGTACTGCCCGTCCAATATTGTGGTGCTCTTTAAGTAGACCAACCGACCGATTTCGGCTGTATCAAATCCGTTGGGAAACAGTTTTTGTCCCACAGGCTTGAGGTCTTCACCCAAAAGTCCTGCAAAAGAGCCCAACTGCTTGGAAAAATCGGTTTCGGTGCGGCGGCACTGAATCTGGTGAGCCTCATCCTCAGAAATTGCGGCGAAGATGAGTCCTTTAACATCGCTTGATATTAGCAGGTCTTGTTTGGTGAGCAGGTTATAATTCTCACCCAAACTGAAATTCACACCTTCAACGGTATGTGTTACCAACTTTGCCGAAGCGGTTGCCGCGGCAAAGAGGCAGAGCATCAGTGCAAGGCATAAAGCCAATATTCTCTTCACTGCGGTCACTTCCTTTTTGTAAAATATACGGAGTTATTTCAAGTTTCTTTTGGCCGATGTTAGGGTATTCTGCATAAGCATTGCAATAGTCATTGGTCCAACACCGCCGGGGACGGGCGTGATGGCCGAGCACTTGGGTTCAACGGTTGCAAAGTCCACGTCGCCGCAGAGTTTGCCGTTTTCATCACGGTTTATGCCAACGTCAATAACAACTGCGCCGTCTTTCACCATATCAGGTGTGACGAAATTGGCACGTCCTACAGAGGCAACGAGAATATCGGCCTCACGGCAGATTTCTTTGAGATTCTGCGTTTTTGAATGGCAGATGGTGACGGTTGCGTTGGCGTGAAGCATCAGCATTGCCATAGGCTTGCCCACAATGTTACTGCGCCCTATGACAACACAATGCTTGCCACAAGGCTCAATATTGCAGTGCTTCAGCATTTCCATAATACCTGCAGGGGTACAAGGCAGGAAGTCATAATCACCAAGCATAATCTTTCCGACATTTTGAACGTGGAAAGCGTCAACATCTTTTTCAGGAACAATAGCGTCGATAACCGCTTTTTCATCAAGATGACGGGGCAACGGTAACTGACAGAGAATGCCGTGAATATTTTCGTCACGATTGAGTTTTTCAACCAAAGCCAAAAGTTCCTCGTTGGTGGTGCTTTCGGGAAGTTCATATTTTTCGGAGTACATTCCAAGTTCAATACAGGTACGTTCCTTTGAGCCGACATAAACCTGCGATGCGGGGTCGGTTCCAACGATAATGACCGCAAGACCCGGAGTTACCCCCTTTGCTTTAAGTTCCTGAACTTCGGCGGCGATGCGTTCTTTGACCGCAGCCGAAATAACTTTTCCGCTGATTATTTGTGCCATTACTGTTCTTGCCTTTCGTTATCTTCTTGGTCTGATTTATCGCCGTCGGTTTCATCAGGAGTTGGGTCGTCACCTTCGGTTTGGTCAGAAGTTTCTGCAGACTCGGACTCATCAACGTCCTCGTCGCCTTCGTAATAAATTGTCTTGACCGTTGTATCTTCAATATCGTCAAACATTGTTTCATAGGTTGTGGCAATCTTGGCATTCTTGAGTTTTGTCGAAAATACGATTAGCAAAACCGTGCAGACGACAACCAAGGCACCCGATACCCACTGTGAGATTCTTAGTGGGCCCAAGTAAAGGCTATCGATCCTCAAACCTTCGATAATCATACGGCCAAAACCGTACCAGATGCCGTAACAAAGGGCAATCTGACCTTTGAATTTTCGGCGTTTGCTCAAGATGTGGAGTAACACGAAGCCCAAAATACACCAAACCGATTCATAAAGGAAACAGGGGTGTACCATTTTGCCGTCGGTACCCTCGCTCATCATTCCAAAGAAGGTGCTACCGGTTTCACTGCCAAAGGCTTCCTGATTGAAGAAGTTTCCCCAACGGCCTATTGACTGACCGATAAGGAAGCAGATGGAAGCAAGGTCAAAAGCATCAAGAATGTCAACCTTTCTCAAAAGGCACATAACAAGACCGATGACGGCGGCGCCAATAACCGCGCCATAGATAGCGAGACCCGAAACGCCAGAATTTCCAGAAAATCCCAAAAAATCGCTGATTGAATTTATTTCAAGTTTGCCCGGATAGAAAATAATGTAATAAATTCTTGCACAAAGAATGGCCAAAGGCGCCGTGACCAACACAACATCGGTCAGACGGTCGGGGTCGATACCAAATTTTTTGGCTCTTGTAAAGCCATAGACAACCGCACCCAGAAAGGCCAACGCAATGCAGATGCCATACCAATATATATTCCATCCGTCACCAATGGGAAGGGTGAACGCAATCGAGTCAAAACTTAAATCAATGCCGAAAAGTTTGACATTGTATGCTCTTAAAAGTTGCAAACCGAACATCCTTTCAAAAAGCGTGCAAACCAACGCCGAAAATAATTATTAAGTACATTATATACTAAATACCCCTTTAAGAAAAGGGGTATTTTTAAAATTTCATAAAAAAGTAAAAATTATTTTGAAATTACGGACAAAGCCATCTGCTCAAGGTCCAATTCACGGGCTCTTTCAGTAATATCATCGGCCGAAATTTCGCTCAAAGTTTTCAGAACGCCGTAAGGCTCAAAACCGTTGACCGCACAGTCGATAAATCCGTCAACCGTTGTCTCAACATCGTTGAAAGAGCGTATCTGACGCCCATACATCTGACGGCGTGCATCCTCAAAAAGAGATTTATCGACACCTTTTTCGGCCACTGATTTTATTTCGGCAACAATCATATCACATACGGTTTTTGGGTCGCGAGATTCGCCCTCGAACAGCAAAGCCGCATAACCGTGACCGCAGAAGAATTCTGTGCCGAATTGACTGTTAATAAGTCCGTCGTTCAAAAGGCGGTTGTAAAGCGGAGAGATTTTACCCGCAACCGTTTCGAGCAAAAGTTCAGAGGCAACAACGGTTTTTTGCGAACGGTTGATTTTCGCGGCGTTGTCCTTGATACCTGCCGCGAACAACGGCATTGCAACCGCCATTTTCTGCTCAACATAAGCCTCAACTATTTCGCAGGGTTCTGAAAACTCGGAACGGCGGATTGAGGGTGTATCGCAAGGTTTTACCTTTTCGTCGATGATTTGGAGCACCTTTTGTGTGTCAAAGTTACCGCAAAGGCAGACAAACATATTTGAGGGGTTGTAGAATGTGCGGTAGCAGTCGTAAAGGGTCTTGTCGGTTATCTCTGCAATGGATTCTACCGTACCTGCAATCTCAACCTTAACGGGGTGGTTGTGATACATCGCCCTCAAAAGGTTGAAAAGCACGCGCCAACCGGGAACATCTTCATACATCCGTATTTCCTGACCGATAATTCCCTGTTCTTTTTGCACCGTTTCGGGTGTGAAGTAAGGCGAACTGACAAATCCCAGAAGAATGTCAAGGTTTTCATAAAACCTTTCAGAGCAACTGAAAAGATAGCAGGTGCGGTCAAAAGAGGTGTAAGCATTGGCCGAAGCGCCTGTCACGGCATATTTTTCAAAAGCGTCACCGTCCTCACCCTCAAACAACTTATGCTCAAGGAAATGCGCAATTCCCTCCGGCACCGTTATCATCGGTTCGTCACCCAACGCAAACTCGGTATCAACCGAGCCGTAATGGGTGCCAAAAACGGCATAGTTTACGCTGAAATCGGGTTTCTCGCAGATATACACCTTTAATCCCGACGAATGGATGGCCCTGGTACAGGATTCGTTGGCCGCAGCGTTGTAAATTTTGGCAATTTCAAAACTCATCACTGCACCTCCTCACACGTTCCGGCAGGTCTTAAAACATAAACCGTGTCAAGCGCAAAATTCTTTGCGGCAGACTTTATATCTTCAACCGTAACGTTTTTAATAAGTTCACAAATTTCCATAGGGGAAGCAGGCGACTTTTCAAGCGAACGCGCGGCATACCAGCGTACGAGCGTTGTCTGGTCAGAACTTGCTGACATAATGGAGTCGCACATCGACAGTTTGGAAGAGGCCATTTCCTTTTCGGTAAAGTTGCCGTCGGCCATATCCTCAAGTTGTTTCAAAATAGCGGTTTTGGCCGACTCAATATTGGCATCCTCAACTCCGCTGTCAACCAAAATGATACCTTTTCTGCGTGTCGGACGGGCCGAACAGTAATAGCAAAGACTCATTTTCTCACGCACGTTGCAGAACAGTTTGGAATAAGGGCCTCCGCCAAAAATATCGTTCATAACCCATGCAGCTACCGTTTCACGGTCGTTTCCGCCAAAGGGTGAGCGCAGTCCCAAAACGAGTTTGCCTTGTTTCACGGGCATTTTTTCCTCAACGATTTTTACCTCGCCTGCTTTGCGGACGGTATCTTCGGGCAAGGTTTTGAAACAACGGTTGACCGAAGAAACGCATTTTGTAAAATTTTCAAAAAACTGAGGTTCTCTTTCGCCCACAACAATTACAGAAATAAAAGACTCACAGATAAGGCGAGTGAGTGCGTTTCGTACGTCGTACTTGGTCAAGGTCTTGACTTCATCCACAGTTCCGTCGGGAGAAAGACCGTAAGGCTCTTCGGCACACATTATTTCCTCGCAACGGTTACGGGCATAGGTGCGCTTGTCGTTCAACTGACCTGCAATAGCCTCGCACAAAAGACGTTTCTCACGCTCAATAGCCTCATCGGGGTAGGGCGTGTCGACTGCAAAATAGCCGAATATCATATCGCACAGAAGCCTGCCCGCCTCGGCAACGGTTTCTTCACCTTGCATAGAGTATTTGTCGTCATTGACACTGATGCCCAGTCTTAATTCTTGACAGTCACCCAGTTTTGACGTCCAAGCCGAAACGGTGGCACCGTAAAGAGACGCAAGTTTGCGGTTCAGAGCATAGGTGGTGGGTAGGCTCAGCGTACCGCTTTTCATAAGTGACAGTGCCAACGAATTTGCGGCATTGTGCTCACTCAACGGCAGATAAAAGCCCACGGATATAAGTGTTGTTTTAAAACGGTTGGACGGAATAAAGGAATAAGAAATCCCTTTGTTTTCATAAATGTTGGTCATATCGGTCTCCGAATATCAGTATTTAAAAAAATGCCTGCCGACCAACAGGGACGGCAGGCATACAAATGCGTATTATCCCTTGATCTCAAACTTGATGTCGTCAACGTCAAAGGGTGATGTTGCGTGGGTGTCTTCGGTCAAATTCAGAGTGTTACCCTTTTCGTCAAGCGAAGCATCAAATTCATCCTGCTTAAGAGAATAAAGGATGGATGATTTCAAACCGTCAAACCAATAGTTGTCATAAGACTTATCGGTCATATCGTGGCGCACAAAAAGGATGTATTGAGAATTTGCGGTGTCGTCAATAACAACGGCTTTGCCAATTTCCTGTTTTTTATACTGGTCAAACAGATCGCTTGAATAACCGGTCTCCTTGTCACCGAATATACCGGTGTAACTCTCAGGAGAGTATTTATTTTCTTCAGAGGAAGTAGTGCCGGAAGAGGTGGTGGATGAAGTATTAGAAGATGTTACTGACGAGGTGTTTGACGAAGCATTTGAAGAGTTGACGGAAGAAGAACCCGAAGATGTTGTAGATGTGGAAGAGGATGAGGTGTTGGTTTGGTTTTCGGCCTCAACACGGGCGGTTTCTTCTTTGCTGATAACGTCAAACTTCTCGCCTTCGTTAAGTCGCTTTGCATATCCGTCAAAAAGTTTTTTGAGTTCTTCAATCTTTTCCTCGGAAAGGTCGTTGCTGTTAGAATCCTTTTTGGAAACGCTTATGTTGTCACCGACAACGTAATGCTCGGTCATAAAATTTGTGATATCTTCTGTGGAAACTTCCTTTTCACCTTTCTCACCATAGAGATGGTTAAAATAGAAATCATATTTAGCGTCATACATCTTGTATTCAAGATAGGTGTTGTAAGCAACGCCGTTTTCCTGGAGCAACAGTCCGTAAGGGGTGTAATAGTTTGTCAGAGAATCGAGCATTCCGTAAGATGAATACTGGTAATAGGTGTTATAATCGCAACCGTAATACCAAAGCGACCATGCTTCCCAGCCTGCAGCATTCTTGGTGTCCTCGTCAACCTCGAGGTTCTTTTCCTTCAACAAGGCATCCAAAGTTGCATTCTGACGTAAAATTCTGATAGCCTCTTGGCGGACATACTTTTCATAAGGAGTACCCGTTGCGGCAACCTTGCCTTCAGCGTCAAACTTATAGTTTTCATATTTTACGGTTTCGTTGTTAAGGTCATTGTCGGCAATATAGGTGTCGATGGAATTTCTTGCAACATTAGCCGCAAAGAATTGGACGCAACTGAACATTGCGGAAGTGAATTTGGACTCACCGATGGTGAATGCAATCTCGTCCTTTTTGTGGCATCCCACAACTGAACCGGCAAGCATCAGCACCGCTAAACATAAGCACAAAAGTCTTGAAAGTTTTTTCATAAATATACTCCTATTCTTTCCGCACGGCAAAAATTTAACCGCACAGTTCCTTCAAAATATCAGATACACAAAAACAGTATATAATAAACACTGCAAAAAGTCCAGTATTTTTTATATTTCTTTATGACATATTTGTAAATATTAAGGTTTTGTGTAAAGTAGAGGAACTTAAAAATCATTCGCCGCATTCAATAATATTTAAAGACTCTTTGAGGGTGTCAAGAATGCGTTGTCCTTGCTCAGGTTTTACGGCAACATAAGGTTTTGAGCCCGCGCTGAACATAACACGACGTTTGATATGGCTCGATACAAGACGTCCGATGTTCTCGGTCAGAGCGCTGCAGTAAAGCAGTAACCGACCGTTTTGCTCGCTTATCTCGGTAATGCCGAAAGATGCGGCCTTATTTTTTAGAAACGAAACATTTATAAGGTCGTTGACAACATTTGGCAGGTCTCCGTAACGGTCAAGCAACTCGTCGGTGACATCCAGAACGTCCTCCTGTGTCTTTATAGCGGCAATTCTGCGGTAGGCTGAAAGCCTTGCGGGCAGTGAAGATATATACCGTTCGGGGATATGCGCGCTAATTTTTATATCAACCACGCATTCAATTTGCTTTTCCACCTGTTCGCCTTTTTCCTCGGCCAAAGCCTCAGACAACAGTTTCAAATACATATCATATCCCACGGCCTCCATATGTCCGTGCTGTTCGCCACCAAGAACACTTCCCGCGCCTCTTATTTCAAGGTCACGCATTGCAATGCGGAATCCCGAACCGAACTCGGTAAACTTACGAATGGCATCAAGTCTTTTTTGCGAAATATCGGACAGCGCTTTGCCGGGTGTGAACAAAAGATAGGCAAAGGCGGTGCGGTGGCTTCGGCCAACGCGTCCTCTTATCTGGTGCAACTGTGCCAGACCCATTCGGTCGGCATTTTCAATAATGAGTGTGTTGGCATTGGGCACATCAACCCCCGTTTCGATAATGGTGGTGCATACAAGAATGTCAATATCGTGCTCAAGCAACTGTTGCCACACGTGTGACAGGGAATCTTCACTCATTTTGCCGTGAGCCACGCCGATACGTGCGTCAGGGTGGTCTTTTTGCAGTTTTACTGCGCACGAATCAATGTCCTCGGTGCGGTTGTGCAGATAATATACCTGACCGCCACGGCGAAGTTCGCGTGATATGGCCTCGTTCACCACCGACTTATCCTGTTCCATAACATAGGTCTGAACGGGATGTCGGTTCATCGGTGCTTCTTCGATGGAAGACATATCGCGCAGTCCCGATAATGCCATATTAAGCGTCCTCGGTATAGGGGTTGCCGATAAAGTAAGCGCATCCACGTCGGGGTAAAGTTCTTTCAGTTTCTCCTTTTGAGCAACGCCGAAACGCTGTTCCTCATCAATAATAATCAATCCAAGGTCTTTGAACTTAACGTCCTTTGAAATAAGAGCGTGTGTGCCAACAATGAGGTCAATGTTGCCTGCAAGCAGGTTTTTCTTGATTTTTTCCTGCTGTTTGGGTGTGCGGAAACGCGACAGCATTTCAACCTCAACCGCCATGTTTGAAAAACGTTGCAGACAGGTGTTGTAATGTTGCCAGCAAAGAATGGTGGTAGGCACCAGAATTGCGCACTGTTTGCCGTCGGCAATGCATTTGAATGCGGCGCGCAAAGCGACCTCGGTCTTACCGAAACCAACGTCTCCGCAAAGAAGACGGTCCATCGGAACGGCTCGTTCCATATCGCGTTTTATTTCGGAAATGCAACGAAGTTGGTCATCGGTCTCGTCAAACTCAAACCTGCGTTCAAAGTCGGATTGCAGGTCGCCGTCACAACTGAACGGGAAGCCTTTCTGTTGCATACGCTTGGCATAAAGGGCGGTCAACTGTTTGGCCATATCCTTTACCGCTGACTTTACCCGACTGCGTGTTCTGGCCCAATCGGACGAGCCCAGTTTGTTGAGTTTTACCTTAACATCATCGGATGAGCCGATGTATTTGGAAACCATATCAAGGCTTGTGACGGGGACATATAAAGCATCCTTGCCCTGATAACTTATTTTGATGTAATCCCGTGTTATCCCCCGGGTAGTCAACTGCTGAACGCCCTCAAAAATGCCGATGCCGTGCGTTGCGTGGACAACATAGTCGCCGCGTTGCAGTTCTTCCAGAGAACCCACCGCATTGCCCGAGGTGAAACGCTTTTTGCGTCGGGGGACGGCGGCCTTGCCGTGGACAATGACCGAAAGGTCTCCGCCCGACAGTTCGAAACCGCTTGAAAGGATGCCTGTTGTTACAAAAACACCTTTTTCTCCGATTCTCGACGGTTCGGCGCAGAACGAGGCTTTGGTTCCAAGGTCGCACATTTCCTCGCAAAGGTTACTTGCGGCACGTTCACTGCCTGCAAGCACAACGGTCAGTCGGTTGTCTGAGGCTTTTATGTCCTCACAAAGCGAAGCAACCGAGCCGATAAATCCTGTGTTCTGGCGGAAATTCATATTAATAAGACTCAAAGGCGGCACATCATAGGATGTCTTTGGGAAACTGTCACAAAAGACGGTGTTAACCTTTTTTAAACGTTCGGCAAGGCTTACACGGTCAAGATACACCGATTTGAAATCAGGAGGAATCTGACCTTCCAACAAAAGGGATTTTATTTCCTCGGAATGCAGTTTCAGGCAACTGTCAACACGTTCGAGACACGCGTTAGTGTCAAACATAAAGGCGACGGTTGGAAAGTCGCAGTGGCAAAAATAGTCGAAAATAGTCACATTACGGTCGAAAATATGACCGAGATACGCGTCATAACTGATAGAAACGCCTGCCGAGAGACGGCTCGCATCATCTTTAAGACGTTTTTTCTGCTCGGCACTGACATTTTCCCTGTCCGACATCATTTCCAATTTCAAAGCAAGACCGTCGGGGTCATCGGGCGAATTTTCCACAACAGGTGTTATCTTTATTTCGTTAAGATTGTCGGTTCTGCGTTGGGTGTCAACGTCAAACATTGAAATACTGTCGATTTCATCACCAAAAAAGTCAAGTCGGCAGGGATTTGGAAGATTAGGCGAGAAGATGTCAATAATACTGCCACGGACCGAAAACTGACCTGCGCCGTCAACCTGTGCGCTTTTTACATAACCGCCCGCAACCAGTCGGTCAACAAGCACCAACATGGAACATTCGTCACCGACCGACAGTGTAAAGCACCTGCTCTTTAAGATTTCGGGCGGGATTGTGGTGCTGACAGCGGCTTCGCTTGAGGTCAGTACAACGTCAAAATCCCCCTCTAAAATTTTAGAGAGGGTACCTATTCTGTTATGTTCATACTCGTGTGAGCGTGAAACGTTACTGCGGAAGCAATATTCCCTTGACTCGAACACCGCAACATTAACCCCCAAAGCCGTAAGGTCCTCAAGGACGCGTTCGTTTTCCGAGTCACCCGCCGTGATTATCAAGGCCTTTTGACCGTGCGCCGCCGCGGTGACGGTCGCCAAAAGACAACGGTGTATGTGCGACACACCGGTCAAAGCAATGGGAAACAACCGATTTTTGACAGCACTCGACAGTTGGGAAAACTCTTTCGTTTTTTTAAGCGTTTCACTGAAAACTGTGTACTTCAGTTGCATATTTTACCTGTTGAATTTATTCATAGCCGAGCCTATGTCTGCCACAACAATGGTCTTTATTGCCTCGGCAGCCGACTTCTCGGCATTGTCGGTTTTTTCTTTGTCGTTCTTATCGGGTTTTGAAAGCACCCAATCGGCAAGGTCATACTCGGGATGAGGTTTCTGACCCATTCCTATCTTGACTCTCGGTATATTATCGGTGCCCGACAGTTCAATTATGTCACGCAAGCCGTTGTGACCCCCGTGACTCCCCGATTTTCTGATACGGAGTCGTCCTGCGTCTATCGTTACATCGTCGGCCGCCACAATAACCTTGTCAAACGGCACTTTGAAAAATCTTGCGGCCTCACACACCGCGGCTCCCGAATTGTTCATAAAGGTCAACGGCTTTTGAAAAAGCACCTTGTGACCCTCTATTTGGCCGTCATAGATGAGTGACTGGAACTTATTTTTCTCAGGGCCTGCGCCAAGTTCTTTTATAAGGATGTCAAGACAGCGAAACCCAGCATTGTGACGTGTATCGGAATATTTATCACCGGGATTGCCCAGTCCTACTATAATATATTCATATTTAGGCTTTGAGAACAGCATTTTTAACCTTCCTCATTCTGATGTAGATAATAAGCAAACGCACCGCAAGCAATAAAAGCACCGTGGCAATGGCAAACAACAGTATTGCATTGGGCAAGGCCGTTTTTAGGTCAAGGGGACATTTGCAAGGAATTAAAATATTGAGTTCCTTTAACCCGTTGGCGCAAACAAAAGCAAACGAGCCAAAATTCGCAACCGCCGACCAAAAAAGCGTTTTAGTAAAGGCAAGATTTTTCGCTTTTGAATGTTTTAAACTGCCAAAAGTGAGTCCCGCACACAAAAGGCACAGACCGACAACTGCGGCAATTATCGAAAAATTCCCGTGATATCCTTGAACATAATCGGCCAGATTTACCAAAACTGATGATACCGTTTCGCGAATATAATCCCAAAATAATAATTTGGGCAAGGTCAGCGTGCCGTTTTTTGTGAGGTGTTCAAGAACCGCATATGAAAACATAAAAACTGCCGAAATAATATAGGCGGCGGACTGGAAATTCAAACCGTACCCACCGTACAGTCTGCCCGATTTTTTGAAACTGATAATATTTGAAAAAAGCAAAAGAATTGCCGAGGGGATAACGAAAACACAGGCTCTGGGCAGAAAAATCCCCGCAAAGAGACTCAAAACAAAAAACAAAACCGCCCAAATCAACCCCAAAATGCTTCTGCCGGATTTTCTCACCGCACAGATAACAGGTGGCAAAAAGTTATTTTGGTTTTCGGCTGTTTCAACCTCTTCAATTATCTCAACATTCATTTTTCACACCTCGCAAGGTAAGTTTTATTAGTTTCTCTCTATTCGTATATCATTATAATGTATATTTGCGTGATAGTCAATCAAAACCAAAAACAAATCCAAAGGATGCGAAATTTCAAAAAATAGCATCTTGACTTTTAAGGATAACGGTTGTATTATATAATGTACAAAGCGTTGAAGGGAAGAGTAACCGAGAGAGGTATCTTGAAGAGAGTGCGGTCATCGGCTGAAAGCCGCACAGAGAGGGCTCTTGGCGAAGACCACCCCTGAGTGCAGTCGGTAAAAAAGGCTGACGTATGACCTGCGTTAAGGGTAAAAGAGTGATAAATCAAGGTGGGACCGAGCTGTTTTCAGCGCCCTTGGTGTGGAAAGCCACACCAAGGGCGCTTTTGTTTGCAGAAAACGAGGTGCAAGTTGTTCAGTGTCTAATAAACAACCTTAAAAGGAGTAATAAAAATGAAGGTTATCTACAACAACGGTACAGTTGACCATTGTCCCGAGGCAGAGGAACTTGAGGTTCTCCGCCATTCGGCCGCACACATAATGGCAGCGGCGGTAAAGCGCCTTTACCCCCACGCCAAGTTTGCTTACGGTCCCGCGACCGATAAAGGCTTTTACTATGATGTTGACCTTGGCGATGTAAAATTGGTCGATGCCGACCTTTCCGCTATCGAGGCCGAAATGAAGAAGATAACTAAGGAAAATCTTCCCATCAAGCCTGAAATCCTCCCGCGTGACGAGGCTGTCAAACTGATGGAGCAACAGGGCGAGGTTTATAAGGTTGAGCATATTGCCGACTTGGCCGACAACGAGCCTATCAGTTTTTACCGTCAGGGCGAGTATGTTGATATGTGCCGCGGACCGCACATTACCTATACCAAGGCACTCAAAGCATTCAAACTGACCTCTATTTCTGGCGCATATTGGAAGAACGATTCCAACAATAAGATGTTGACCCGTATCTACGGCACCGCATTCCCCACCCAACCCGAACTAGATGAGTATCTCAAGGCTGTTGAGGAAGCAAAACAACGCGACCATAATAAGATAGGCCGCGAACTTGAGTATTTTACCACCGTTGACTCTATCGGTCAGGGTCTGCCAATTTTGTTGCCCAAAGGCGCCAGAACCATTCAGTTGTTACAGCGTTTTGTTGAGGATGAGGAACAAAAACGCGGTTATCTTCTCACCAAAACGCCTCTGATGGCCAAGCGCGACCTTTACAGAATTTCGGGTCACTGGGACCATTATCTTGACGGTATGTTTGTTCTGGGCGACCCCAACGATGAAGAAAAAGAGTGCTTCGCTCTCCGACCTATGACCTGTCCGTTCCAGTATCAGGTCTTCCTCAACAAGATGCGCTCTTACCGTGATTTGCCCATGCGTTTGGGCGAAACTTCCACACTTTTCCGCAACGAGGATTCGGGCGAGATGCACGGTCTTATCCGTGTGCGTCAGTTCACCATTTCCGAAGGTCACCTTGTCCTTCGCCCTGAGCAGTTGGAGGAGGAGTTCAGGGGTTGTCTTGAACTTGCCAACTATATGCTTAAAGCAATCGGTCTTGACGAGGACGTTTCCTACCGATTCTCTCAGTGGGACCCCGAAAGAAAAGACAAATATGAGGGTACCCCTGAACAGTGGGATGAAGCACAGAGTCTTATGGGCAAGATACTTGATAATCTTGGTCTCAAGTACTCCGTCGGTATCGATGAGGCTGCATTCTACGGACCTAAACTTGACATTCAGATAAAGAACGTTCACGGCAAAGAGGATACCCTTATCACCATTCAGATTGATATGCTTCTTGCCAAGAAGTTTGGTATGGAATATGTCGACGTAGACGGCGAGAAAAAGACCCCTTACATCATCCACAGAACCTCGCTTGGTTGCTATGAGAGAACTTTGGCTCTGTTGCTTGAGAAGTATGCAGGCGCAATGCCGACTTGGCTTGCCCCCGAGCAGGTTCGCATAATCCCTATCTCCGAGCGTTTGCGTGATGAGGCTATGGCTGTTACCGATAATCTCAAGGCCAACGGAATCAAGGTGTCGTGCGATGACCGTAACGAAAAGATGGGCTACCGTATCCGTGAAGCCCAACTTGAAAAGATTCCTTATATGCTCATTATCGGCGATAAGGAGATTGAGACCAACACGGTTTCGGTCAGAAAGCGCGGCGGTGTTGACCTCGGCTCAATGACTCTGGGCGAGTTTACCGCAATGATAAAAGAGGAAATTGCAACTTTAAAAATTGACAAGTAATAACCGAACACCGCTCTTGGAAAAATAAGGGCGGTGTTTTCTGCAATTTTCATATATCTTTTTGCCACATAAGGTCGGATTTTGTACACACTCACACTTGATAATCTCCACTTTCTGCTATATAATTTTAGAATAATCAAGGTCGAATTTCAGTAATATTTTTACGATATGGAAAAATTTTCTTAATCATTTCAAAAAAATCTTGAAAAGTCGTGTCGATTGGGGTAAAATATATCAGTAATAGATGTTTTGCTATTCTGAAATTTCCGAAACTCTTTTTATATGGAAGGAAAGTGTATTTTAATGGACAAAAAAGAACGCAGAGTGGGTACCGTTTCCCGCGGCATCCGTTGTCCTATCATCCGTGAGGGAGATGACCTTGCATCCATCGTTGCAACCTCGGTGCTTGAGGCTGCCGAGTTCGATGGGTTTGAACTTCGTGACCGTGATGTCATTTCAATGACCGAGTCTATCGTTGCACGTTCACAGGGCAACTATGCTTCGATCAGAGATATTGCGGAAGATGTCAAGCAGAAGTTGGGAGGAGAGACCGTCGGTGTCATTTTCCCCATTTTGTCCCGTAACCGTTTTGCCATCTGCTTAAAAGGCATCGCAATGGGTTGCAAAAAAATTGTTCTTATGCTCAGTTACCCGTCGGACGAGGTCGGCAACTCGCTTGCGACCTATGACCTTATCGACGCGAACGGCATCAATCCCTATTCCGATGTTCTGTCACTTGAAAAGTACCGTGAGGTTTTCGGCGTTCAGAAGTTGGAGTTCACAGGCGTTGACTATGTTCAGTATTATAAAGACCTTATTGAGTCCTGTGGATGTGAGGCTGAGATAATCTTTGCAAATCAGGCAAAGGCTATTCTGGATTACACCGACAAAGTGCTTACCTGCGATATCCACACCCGTGTCCGTACCAAGCGTTTGCTTAAGGAAGCAGGCGCCAAGGTAGTTTTGGGTCTTGACGACATCCTTAATGCGCCTGTTAACGGTAGCGGTTGCAATGAAAAATACGGTTTGCTCGGTTCCAATAAGTCGACCGAGGACAAGATTAAGTTGTTCCCCCGTGAGTGTAAGGATTTGGTGCTCGATGTCCAGAAAAAGATTTTTGACGCTTGCGGCAAGCATGTTGAAGTTATGGTTTACGGTGACGGTGCTTTCAAAGATCCTCAGGGTAAAATCTGGGAACTGGCAGACCCCGTTGTTTCGCCTGCATTTACAGACGGACTCATCGGTACCCCTAACGAATTGAAACTTAAATATCTTGCCGATAACGATTTCAAAGACCTTTCGGGCGATGAACTCAAAAAGGCGATTTCCGAATCTATCAGGAAGAAGGACGGAAGCAGTCTTGTCGGCAATATGGCCGCACAGGGCACAACCCCCAGACAACTTACCGACCTTATCGGCTCGCTTTGCGACCTTACTTCGGGTTCGGGTGACAAGGGTACTCCTGTTGTTCTTGTTCAAGGATATTTTGACAACTATACTAACTAAAAATTTCAAGCAAAGCCGATATTATTTCGGCTTTGCTTGATGCAATTATATTGTAAATTACCTGTTACGGAGGAATATAAAATGGAAAACAATGTACGTCCCGAATCTATGGCCCGTATAACTAATTTCGACCTTGCTAATGCTTTTATTGACGAGCAGGTTGAGGCGGTAAGAAAGCAGGTTGGTGACAAGAAAGTATTGCTCGCACTGTCGGGTGGAGTTGATTCTTCGGTCGTTGCCGCATTGCTTATCAAGGCTATTGGCAAACAACTTGTCTGTGTTCACGTAAACCACGGTCTTATGCGTAAGGATGAGTCCGAAAACGTTATAAAAATTTTTGGCGAGGAACTTGATGCCAACCTGATTTATGTTGACGCTACCGACAGATTTTTGAATTTGCTTTCAGGTGTCAGCGACCCCGAGAGCAAAAGAAAGATTATCGGCAAGGAATTTATCGAGGTTTTTGCAGATGAAGCAAGAAAACTTGAGGGTGTAGAGTTCTTGGCACAGGGCACTATCTACCCCGATATCTTGGAAAGCGTAAAGGCTGCTGAAGGTAAAAAGGCAGTAAAGTCGCACCACAATGTCGGCGGTCTGCCCGAAGATCTCAAGTTTGAGTTGGTTGAGCCCATTAAACTCTTGTTTAAGGACGAAGTTCGCGTTGTCGGCGAAGCATTGGGACTGCCACACGCAATGGTATACCGTCAGCCGTTCCCGGGACCGGGACTCGGTGTACGTTGCCTTGGCGCCATCACGCGTGACAGATTGCACGCTCTGCGTGAGGCCGACGCAATTCTTCGCGATGAGTTTGATAAGTGCGGTCTTGCCGAAAAGGTATGGCAATATTTCATTGTCGTGCCCGATATAAAGAGTGTCGGTGTTAAGGACGAAAGCCGTTACGAGGGTTGGCCCGCAATCATCCGCGCCGTAAACACCAAAGATGCGATGACTGCTACAGTCGAGGAAATCCCTTATGCGGTTCTTCATAAAATAACCGACCGTATTACCCACGAGGTTGAGGGTATCAACCGTGTGTTGATGGACCTCACCCCGAAGCCCGTAGGCACCATCGAGTGGGAATAAGACGGAACCCTTAAAAACCTTTTATTTACGGGCTTTTTGAGTTCCTGTTTTCGTCAGTGACTACACATTGACTACACTTTAATTTTTAAGATGCTCTGCTTTTTACGGCAGAGCATCTTTTTGCTATATAAAATGTTTGGGCTATTTGAGAAAATATTATGCTTTTTGACAAAAAAACAATAGAAATAATAAAAAAGATGTGATATCGTTAATTTGGCATTATGGCAAATGCTAAATTAACGATTTGGTGTCAAAACAGCAACAATATAGTTGCTTCGAGTAACTATAATCGTTATGATTCACAATAATAGTTTTTGGAGGTTTGTTATGAAGCAATTAAAATTTAAGAAAAACGATATCCGCATGAATTTTGTTATCGATGATGACTAAAGACTTTTGTTTACAGGCATCGGTCTTATCGACAAAAGTATTGAGGCAAACCGTTGCTTCGTTCCTGCGGAAATATACGCTACAGGCTTTAACGGCTACAGTCATCATGGATATAAGCATGACGGTAGTGGCCTTTCGGACAATCTTAAGTATAAAGCTCATAACGAAACCGAGTCGGAGTTGGTGTTTTACCTTGAAAGCGATGTCGCAAAGGTGACGGTTCACTATGAATTTTTGAATGGTCGCAACACTCTTTGTTCTTATACAGAAATTGAAAATATCGGTGCCGATAGTCTCGGACTTGAATATGTAAGTTCATTTTGTGTGTATGGCTTTGAAATGGACAACGTACTCATACCGCACAATTCGTGGTGCTCTGAGTTGGATTGGCGCAGATACTCGGCTGCTGAGCTCGGTTACAGTCATTTGGGTAAAATCTCGCTAAAGCGCATAAAGGCTGCTAACACCGGCACTTGGTCAACCAAAGAGTATCTGCCTATGGGAATTATCGAAGGTGCAGACGGCTGTATTCTTTGGCAGATAGAAAGTAACGGCTCTTGGAACTGGGAAATCAGTGATGCCGGGGGAGCACATTATCTCAAATTAAGCGGCCCCTCCGAGCAGGAAAACGGTTGGTGGAAAAACCTTAAAAAGGGAGAAAAGTTCAAATCTCTAAGGACTGCTGTCTGCTTTGGCGAGGATTTCAATAAGGTTATTGAAGAAATAACCATATATCGCAGAAGCATATCGGTAAAAACTGACGCCAAAGCCACCTGTAATGTTGCCTTTGACGACTCTATGGCAATGTTAATTTTCATTGCTTGTAAAAAGCAAAGATTTGGGGTATAATTCGCTTGAAAGGATAGGTGACCGACTTGTTTTTGTTGAGTGAAAAGATAAAGGCTTTGAGAGAAGAAAAGGGTTTTTCGCAAGAAGAATTTGCCACAAAACTTTGTGTTGTTAGGCAGACCGTCTCAAAGTGGGAAAACGGCCTTTCGTTGCCCGATGCCGAAATGCTTGTGAAAATTGCTGAGGTTTTGGATACCTCGGTCGGCACCTTGGTGGGTGAGGATTGTCCGCAAAATGAAGAGTGTGACGAATTGACGCATAGAGTTGATGGACAGCCCAAACAAAAGCGCAGTGTGTTAAGCATTATTTTGCTTGTGTTGGGTTTCCCTGTGTGGGGTTCGTTGGCGCTATCGGCAGTCGCTGTTGTTGTTTCGCTTTATGCGGCGTGGTGGTCGGTTGTAGTATCGCTGTGGGCATCTTTTGGTGCGTTAATCGGCGGTGCTGTAGGCGGTATTGTGTCAGGATTTGGGATTGTGTGTGGCGGTGAGTCGCTTTCGGGAATTGCGCTTTTTGGCATATCGCTTGTTGTGGCAGGCTTTGGAATTTTGCTGTTTTTCGGTTGCAAAGAAGTTACCAAGCGGACAGGCATATTAACCAGGAAATTCATTATATGGCTTAAAAACCGCTTTCATGAAAAGGAAGGTGCAAAATGAGTAAAGTTACTAAAATATGGCTTATTGTTGCGGCTTCGCTTGTGTTAGTCGGGGGAATTATTTTCGTGGGAGTGATGACGGTGTTTAAATGGGATTTCTCAAAGCTAGATACATCGAAGTACGAAACAAACATTCATGAAATAATCGAAGAATTTGATAATATATCTATAAACACCAATACGGCAGATATTGATTTTGTATTGACCGAAAACGGTGAGTGCAGGGTTGTGTGCTATGAGCAAAACAGACTGAAACACGGTGTTTCGGTCGAAAACGGAACCCTGACAGTGAGCGTAGTCGACCAAAGAAAATGGTACAACTATATTGGCATTTTTAACTTCAAAACACCCAAAATAACAGTTTATCTGCCTGAAAATCAATACGGTGCGCTTAAAATCAAGGACAACACGGGCAAGGTGCAGTTATCAGATGATTTTAGTTTTCAAAGTATTGATGTTGATGCCAATACGGGTGATGTGAATGTTTTCGCGTCGGCAACCGATATCTTAAAGATTAATGTGAGTACAGGTCATATCCGTATCGGGAATTTATCGGCAGGTGCACTTCAACTTTCGTCCTCTACAGGTGATATAACCGTGCAATCGGTCAACTGCACAGGCGATGTTAAGATGAATGTAAGCACGGGTAAAATCAATGTTTCCGGTATGAATTGCGGTAACATAACTTCAAGCGGAAGCAGTACGGGCGCAGTTTCGTTGAAAAATGTCATTGCAAACGGAACTCTTTCGCTTAAAACAGGCACAGGTGATATAAATTTGTCGCTCTGTGATGCCGCTGAGTTGTTTATGGAAACCGACACGGGTGACGTTGAGGGCAGTCTGCTTTCAGAAAAGGTGTTTATCGTCAAAACAGATACAGGAGATGTAAAGGTGCCCAAAACCGTAAACGGCGGTCGGTGTGAGATAACGACCGATACGGGCGATATTGAGATCACTTTAAAATGATTTATTAAGGTATATTTTGAATTGAGTGAAGACTTATGAATATATTAGTGAAACTGTTTTTCACATTTGCCAAAATAGGATTATTTACATTTGGCGGCGGATACGCAATGATTCCTATAATTGAGCGCGACTGTGTAGACCGCAAAAAATGGATAACACACGATGAAATGATGAACATAACGGCAATTGCGGAATCCACGCCCGGACCCATAGCCATAAACTGTGCAACTTTCACAGGATATAAGGTTGCTGGATTTATGGGTTCGCTTGTTTCAACACTCGGAGTGGTTTTGCCGTCGTTTGTCATCATCTATCTTATTTCCTTATTTTTCAACAATCTACTTGATTATCCTGTTGTGGCAAATGCGTTTAAGGGCATAAAAATGGCTGTTGGTGTATTGATAGCCGATGCGGCAATAAATATGTTTAAAAAAATCAAAAAATGCAAGTTATCCATTACTATAATGGTGTGTTCGGCCGTAGCAATGCTGTGTATTAACATTTTCGCGTGGAACTTTTCATCAATCAGCTTAATGCTAATTGCGGCGGCGGTAAACTTGACAGCCTTCGCGGTAAGAGGAACGCCACAGAATAAAGGCGGTGAAGAGAAATGATTTATCTTGAACTTTTTGTAGGCTTTTTAAAGGTGGGGTGTTTCTCTTTTGGCGGGGCCTACGGTGCCATTCCGTTGATATGTGATGTGGTTAAGTCTTATGGGTGGTTGAGTGATGAATCGTTAACGCATATGATAGCCATCAGCGAAAGTACACCGGGCCCGATTATGGTAAATTTGGCAACCTATATCGGTAGTGAGCAAGGCGGTATTTTGGGCGCGCTGGTTGCAACTTTGGCTGTTGTTCTTCCTTCGTTCATAATAATACTCTTGATAATCGCTCTGCTTAAGAACGTGTTGAAGAACCGATATGTTCAGGCGGTTTTGCAAGGATTGAAGCCATGTGTTATAGGCATAGTGCTTGCTGTTGGAGTGTATATGGTTCTTAAACACTGTTTCGGCACGGTTTGTGACTTATGCTTTAATACGCGGGAAATAATTATTACAACCGTTTTGACAGTAGCGGTTATAGGATATAAGTACATAAGGAAAAGAAAAATTCCGCCCGTTTTACTCATTGTGGTCGGTGCCGTTTTGGGCATGGGTGTATATGCCATATAACGTTAGAGTTTGTATTAAGAACCCCTCGGTGCTTTAGGGAAATGTTCTTAACGAACATTTCCCTAAAGTTTTATTCGCCTTACGGCGAGTTCTATTGCTTCGCAGTGATATTCGGCTAATGCCGAGTGTTATTCGCTTCGCGAGTTTTAGAGGCGAATAAAATATCACTGAAACCGTAAGGTTTCAATATCACTTTTGCACAGCAAAAATATCACTCCGGCAAAGTCGGAATATCACTTAACAGACAAAAAGAAGAGAAGACTCGCCTAAAAAACGAATCTTCTCTTTTTTGTTGTTAGTGGGTTTGGGCTGCTGTCCAAGTGCATTTGTACACACAAATGCGATGCTGGTTCTTCTAGCCAAATATATTATGCCGTACTAAAACTAAAACTTCGCTAACGACATCACGCTTTTGCATCGAGGGGTTTGCTTTGTGAAGGGTTAAGATTTTTTCTTCTTTTTTGAGAAACGGTATGAGTAGATTATCGGAATGACGGTGACCAAAACCAAAATACACAAACAGGAGATAAATGCTATCAGGTCGGGCAGAAAGGCCACGGCTATCAAGGCGATGCCGCCAACTGCCCACAATTTGCTTGACAGTCGGTGGGTTGCGCGCCAGTTATCCTCATCCTCAAGCGTCCATTTTACTCTTATACCAATATATTTGTTTTGTATGCATTTGGGCATATAGTTGCCGATAAGCGTAAATATAAATCCCAAGAATATTAAAATTAACAACGAAATATCCACCGCTATATCGAAAGCATCTAGATACATCGCGCAGTTGACAACTATGGAAAGCACGGGGCAGATGAACAAAACAATACCGATTATTTTGCTGCTTTGTTCCATGGCACGGCGGCTCAATGCTGTTACAAGAACGCATAACCAATGGGCGGCGAGCGGTATCAACGGCATCAAAAAGACGGAAACCGCTTTACCTGCAAAGTTATCGGCTTCACCCGTGATTCCCCAGTGTATTGCCATTTTTTCGGGTAGTTTGTTCCAAACAATCACTCCAAAAACCATAGGCAAAAGTATTATAACAGTTGAGATTATGATATGAATCTTGTACTTTTTAATCATTTTCATTGCTATCTTTTTCTCCTTTCAGGGCAGTTACCCATAATAAAATTTCCTCTAAAACCGAGGCGTTAAGTTCATAATAAATAAATTGACCTTCCCTGTGGTCTCGTACGAGGTCGGCTTCCTTCAAAACTGACAAGTGACGTGAAATCGACGCGCCTGTGACGGGGAAACGGTCGCAAATTTCGCCCGCTGACATCCGTCCTTTTTTCAAAAGATTTAAAATCTCACGGCGGATGGGGTCAGACAGAGCCTTTAGTGTGTGTTGTAATCCCATTTGCATCCTCCTTTCGCGAATTTAACATTTAACCTAATTGTTAAATATATTATATGATACCGCTGTGGATTTGTCAATGGTTATTTCAAAAAAACAGAGACATTTTTTCAGAAATGTGTTACAATAGATAAAACATAAAATCCCAAAAGGAAGAAAGAGGTGGCGGTGTGTACTCAAGGGTCTATGTCGAGATAACAAATATTTGTAATATGAACTGTTCGTTCTGTCACGGCACAAAGAGACCGCCAAGAAGAATGAGCCTTGATGAGTTTAGGGTCATCCTCCAAAAACTGCAACCCCACACACATTATATATACTATCACCTTATGGGCGAGCCGTTGACCCATCCCGACCTTAATGTTTTTATTCAAACCGCAACCGAAATGGGTTTCAAATCGGTCATCACCACCAACGGAACACTGTTGAAGCAGAGAGGCGATGTGCTAATTGACCGCAAGGTGCATAAGGTCAGCGTGTCGTTACACAGTTTCGAGGGTGACTGCATCTCAGAGCACGAAAAATATCTGACCGAGGTGGCCGAGTTTGCGGTTAAAGCCCAAAGTCAGGGTATAATAGTGGTGTTCCGACTCTGGAACAACGGTTATGACGGCGGTAAAAATGCTAAAGCCGTTGCGTTTTTAAAGCAACATATCCAAGGTGAATGGGTTGAAAACTCAAAGGGGCTGAGGATACGCGACAAAATGTTTTTGGAGTACGGTGACCGTTTCACGTGGCCTGACAGGGATGCCGATATTCAAGGGGACAGTGTGTTTTGTTACGGTTTGCGCGACCATTTTGGTATACTTTGTGACGGCGCGGTGGTGCCGTGTTGCCTTGACAGTGAGGGTTGTGTGAATTTGGGTAATGTTTTTGAACAGGGTATTGAGGAAATTTTGGGGTCGCAACGCTCCAAAGCCATTGTCAAAGGGTTTGACGGTCGCAAAGCGTCGGAGGACTTTTGCCATCGGTGCGCTTATGCAAGGCGGTTTAAATAAATTTCCTTAAAATCTTGACATTTCAGGAAAACAGTGGTATAATATCACGCAAATAAAATATTTAGGCTATGACGGAACGAGTATCGGATGGCAATTTTAAAGAGAGTCGGCGGTCGGTGTGAGCCGATAAAGAACCGTTCGTGAAAAACACTCCTGAGCCTGCGGAAGAAAGCCTTTTGGTCAGTAGAACCGCCGTTCATCGCGTCAAGATGTAATCGAGTGGACCGTTTTCGGTCAATTTGGGTGGTATCGCGGAAGTTTTGCCTTTCGTCCCATTTTGGGGACGAAAGGTTTTTTATTTTTTGTCCGACTATCTGAAAGAAAATAGAAATATACTAATATTTGGAGGAAAATATTATGTTAAGAACACACAACTGTAATGAACTTACCGTAGCACATATCGGCCAAAAGGTTACACTGACCGGTTGGTTGCAGACCGTCCGTGACCACGGCGGAATTCTTTTTGTCGATCTCCGTGACCATTACGGAGTGACACAGATAGTTGTATCGGATGACAGTATGATTCAGGGAATGCCCAAGGAGACCGTCATCTCGGTTGACGGCGTTGTTTGTGAGCGTGATGCCGATACCGTCAACCCTAAACTTGCAACAGGTCTCATTGAAGTAAAGGCCGAAAAGATTGAGGTTTTGGGCCCTTGCAACAATAATCTCCCCTTTGAGATTGAGACTTCTCATGAAACAAGAGAGGATGTTCGTCTGAAACACCGTTATCTTGACCTCAGAAATCCCAAGATTCACAACAACATTGTTCTCCGTTCCAAGATTTTGTCGTATCTCCGCCGTCAGATGGAGGACCTTGGATTTATGGAAATCCAGACCCCCATTTTGACCGCATCATCTCCAGAAGGCGCGCGTGACTATCTTGTTCCCAGCCGTAAGCACAAGGGCAAGTTCTATGCGCTTCCCCAAGCACCTCAGCAGTTCAAACAGTTGCTTATGACATCGGGCTTTGACCGTTATTTCCAGATTGCGCCTTGTTTCCGTGATGAGGATGCCCGTCAAGACCGTTCACCCGGTGAGTTCTATCAACTTGACTTTGAGATGGCTTTTGCCACTCAAGAGGATGTTTTCTCGGTTGCTGAGACCGTTATTTCCAACACATTTAAGAAGTTTTCGGACAAAAAGGTTTCCGAAGCGCCCTTCAAGCGTATCACTTTCTATGAATCAATGCTCAAATACGGTACCGACAAACCTGACCTTCGCAATCCCCTTATCATTCAGGATTTGACTGACTTTTTCGCCAAGAATGAGTTTTTGACTATCAACGGCAGAACCGTTCCTTTCAAAAATAAGTTGGTTCGCGGTATCGTCGCCAACTACCTTGTCAAGAAGGACGGTGACGGTGACGGCAAAAAGGCATTTGAAAAGGCTATAGACACGTATTCAAGAAGTATCGGTATGAAATTTGGCATTGGATACATCACACTTGAAGACGGCGAGTACAAAGGCCCTATAGCAAAGTTTCTCACCGAAGAGCAGAAGTGTGAGTTGACCGAACTTGTCGGCATTAAGGAGGGCGAATCGCTCTTCTTCATCAGTGACTCGCCAAGCGTTATCAATAAACTTTCGGGTGAGATGAGAACTTGGATCGCCAACGAACTTGGTCTTATCAAAAATGATTCGTTCGAATTCTGCTTTATCGTTGATTTCCCGATGTACGAATTGAACGAAGAAACAGGCAAGATAGATTTTACACATAACCCGTTCTCGATGCCGCAGGGCGGTATGGACGCACTGCTTAACAAAGATCCGCTTGAGATTTTTGCCTATCAGTATGATATTGTATGTAACGGAGTCGAATTGTCTTCGGGCGCCGTAAGAAACCACAACCCCGAGATTATGAAGAAGGCATTCGAAATTGCAGGTTATGGCGAGGAGGATGTAAAGCAGAAGTTCGGCGCGCTTTACACTGCATTCAACTTCGGCGCACCTCCCCACGCAGGTATGGCTCCCGGTGTTGACCGAATGATTATGCTCATTGCCGAGGAAGACACCATACGTGACGTTATTGCATTCCCGCTTAACGGTAATGCTCAGGACCTTATGATGGGAGCGCCCGGTGATGTTACCGAAATGCAACTCCGTGAGGTTCACATCAAGGTAAGAGACTGATTTTTACTAATTTAGTTCAAGGAGTCCTTTATATGGATAGAGAAATTTTACGCAGACTTGAATTGCTCAACCAGTTGAAGTTGACCGAGGCCGAAAAGGAAAATGTTTTGTCTTTCTTTGAGGCTCGCGAGGGTGAACACAAGGTTCTGGAAGCAATCGATACTGCCAATGTTGAAAGAATGGTACACGTTATTCCTGTTATGACGGTTGTCCGTGAGGATGAGGTCATAAAGAAATTCCAACGTGATGACCTGCAGAAACAGGCGCCTGAAACCGATGAGGGTTACTGGTGCGTACCCAAGGTTATGGAATAAGGGGGCGGAAGATATGTATAACATAAAATTGGACTGCTCCGCCGCAAAACGCGTTGTCGCAGATGATATGATTCTCACAAAGGGCATTGCCACCACAGCAGGCTCTAAAATGTTAGAGGGCTTTGAAAGTCTTTTTGACAGTGAGGCGTTGGACCGCCTTATTGCTAAAGGTTACGGGCTTGTCGGCAAAGCAAAGGTGGGTGAGTTTAACATCGACCTTATCGGTGAAACCGCCTATAACGGCGCATTGGTTGAAAACGGTGTTATGAAAAACGCCTCGGCCGAGATTCTCAAGGCAAATGAGGCCGATGTTGCTTTGATGACAGATGTCAATGGCTCAGTTCGCCGTGCCGCCGCACAAAACGGTCTTGTCAGCATAAAACCGACTTATGGCACCGTTTCCCGTTACGGCATTGTTCCCACTGCTTGTTCGGGTGAGACCGTAAGCCTTATGGCTTGCTCGGTTAATGAGGTTCGGGAGGCTCTTTTTGCCGTTCAGGGTTATGACGCAAAGGATGGCACCAGTTTGCCTGAGAGTATGTATGTGACCGATACTGCAACACCCAAAAAAGTCGCCCTTCTGACCGATATGTTGGACGGGATTGACACTGAGATACAGGCAAAAATTGACGGTGCAGTTGCCACTCTTAAGGCCAACGGTATTGAGGTTGTTGAGGTCAAAAATGATGTTATAGCCGCCGCAAAAGTTGCTTGGAATATTCTCATGTGTGCCGAACTTTGCAACAACGTTTCCCGTTATGACGGTGTAAAATACGGCTACCGTACCGATAATTTCACAAACCTTGACGAACTTTATATAAACAGCCGCACGGAGAGTTTCGGTGAACTTTTGAAAACCGCAATTTTATTCGGCTCGGAGACACTTTCGACCGATAATTATATGAAGGTGTATGACAAGGCGCTTCGCACACGCAGTGTGATTGTGGAATGCTTCAACCAACTGTTCACGGAGTTTGACGCAGTGCTTACGCCCGCCTGTTCGACCATTGCGTATACCGAAGAAGCCCTAAAGAACGACAAGCATATTGCATTCACCGAAAACTTCTACACCGCGCCTGCATCGATTACAGGTCTGCCCGCAGTAGTTGTCGGCGGTGTTCAGTTGATTGGCAAGTCGTTCTCTGAAACAAAACTGTTCACTCTTGCCGAAACATTAGAGAAGGAGGGGAAATAAATGAATTACGAGACCGTTATCGGACTTGAAGTTCACGTTGAACTTGCCACCAAGTCCAAGATTTTCTGCTCTTGCTCGGCCCACTCCTTCGGAACCGACCCCAACGAGCACGTTTGTCCTGCCTGTTGCGGTATGCCGGGTATGTTGCCGGTTGTCAACAAGCGTGTTGTTGATTTCGGTATGAAGGCAGGTATGATGCTTAACTGTGATATCAACCGTGTTACAACCTTTGACAAAAAGAGTTATTATTACCCAGACCTCCCTGCCGCTTATCAGACCACCCAGTGGTTTGCGCCCGTTGCCGTAAACGGCCTTGTTGAGATTGAGACATCCAACGGTAAAAAAGGAATCCGCATCAAGCAGATTCATATGGAAGAGGACGCAGGTAAACTTGTTCACGACATACGCGAGGATACCACCCATGTGGACTTTAACCGCACCAGCGTTCCGCTTATTGAAATCGTCAGCCAGCCTGACCTTTCAAGTGCCGAAGAGGTTGAAGCATATCTTGAAAGACTTAAAACCCTTTTGAGATATGCCAAAGTTGCCGAGTGCGAGATGGCCCACGGTACTATGCGTTGCGACGTTAATCTGTCGGTAAGACCCGAGGGTAGTGATAAACTCGGTGTTCGTGCCGAAATGAAAAATATGAACTCCATCGAAGCCATTAAGCGTGCTATTGATTATGAGGTTGCACGTCATATTGACGCTATCGAAAACGGCACCGAAGAACTCCGTCAGGAGACCCGACGTTGGGACGATATAAAGGGTAAATCCTACGCAATGCGTACCAAGGAAACCGCAGGTGACTATCGCTATTTCCCCGACCCCAACGTAATGCCTGTTTGCATCGACGACGAGTGGTTCGATTCTATAAAAGCATCCTTGCCTGAGTTCCCTGAGGTCAAAAAGGCAAAGTATATGAAACTTGGTCTTTCTGAGTATGACGCTACAAGACTTTCCGATAGTATTGCCATTGCCGAGTGCTTTGAGGACGCGTTTGCCGTTTGCAACAACGCAAAAGAGGCCGCCAACTGGGTCATTTCGGATGTCACACGCGTGCTTAACGCTAAAGGTATGACCTATGAGATGCTGACTCTCGACGGTAAGGCTTTGGGTACACTTATCAATCTTGTGCTTGACGGTAAAGTCAGCCGTGCCAACGCCAAGAAAATACTTGACGCAATGTTTGAGGAAAATGACCTTGACCCCGTAAAGTATGCCGAAGAAAACGACCTTATGATGTCTAACGACACGGGACTTGTTGATAAAGTCATTGCCGAAGTCATAGCCTCCGACCCCAAGGCCGTTGCCGACTTCAAGGGTGGCAAAGAAAAGGCCGTTATGGCCCTGTTCGGCAAGTGCATGAAGCAACTCAAAGGAAATGTTGACCCTCAGACACTTCGCACAATGCTTATCGATGCAATAAATAAACTTTAATTGCCCAATCAACCGCGGTGTTCACCGCGGTTGATTCTTTGTATATTGCCTTTTCTACCAACGGTAGAGTTGCAAAATGAAACCTCTACTTGTTAAAAATCTCAACGATACCGCAAATGTTATACAGTAGGTTGAGTTAATCTTAAACACAAAATATAATGACCCTTGAAAGACACCGCAACAATAAGCGGTTATTGGAAAGGATCATTTTTTATGGACATAAACGAAATAAAGATAGTTGCCGATTCGTCGGCCGATGTGTTGGAGCTGTCGGGCGTCGGCTTTGGTCTGGCACCGCTTAAAATAATCACCTCAGAAAAAGAATATGTTGATAACGGTCTGCTTGATGTACAGGAAATGGTAAGCGACCTCGCTTCGTACAAAGGAAAATCGTCGTCTTCGTGCCCAAATGCTTCGGATTGGTTGGATGCATTCGGCGATGCAAAATATGTTTTCTGCGTTACCATAACATCGGGACTGTCAGGGAGTTATGCTTCGGCCGTCATGGCCAAGACAGAGTATGAACAAAAACACCCCGACTACAAGGTTTTTGTATTGGATTCTTTGTCGGCAGGTCCGGAGTTGACGCTTTTGGTATACAAACTGAGACAATTCATAATTCAGGGATATGAATTTGACCGTGTGTGTGAAGAAATACGCAATTATTCACAGGGCACGGGTTTGCTTTTCGTTCTGGAAAGCCTTAAAAATTTTGCCAACAACGGACGTGTCAAACCCATTGTAGCCAAGGCAGTTGGACTGCTTGGTATCAGAATGGTGGGCAAGGCGAGTGATAGTGGCGATTTGCAACCGCTCGACAAATGCCGTGGTGAGCAAAAGGCTTTAAAAGAGGTGTTGAGTCACCTAAAAGAAGAGGGGTTGTTACGTGGAAAGGTCATTATCCACCACTGCCAAAACCTCAATGCCGCAGAGGAACTCAGGGGTATTATTTTGTCCGAACTGCCCAACGCAACGGTTGAAATAGGTGAAACTATGGGACTTTGCAGTTTTTACGCCGAAAAAGGCGGGTTGCTGATAGGCTTCGAAAAGATGTAAATAAGACCACCGCTTGGAACGTGTTAAGCGGTGGTCTTTTGCTTATTTCAACTTTTCATAAATTTGTTTTGCCCAAAAGCCTATCTGTTGGCTTTCTTGCCGATTGCAGGTCCTTAAAGCCTTTTTGCGTGGCATTCCCCACACATCAAACCATTTGGGGCCTATCCACCAATGGTAGTCGGTCGGCTCAAAAACGCCATTAAGGATGCACAGTGCTGCGTTTTTTGGTTTCATAAAAATAATCTTCATCGGATGCTTTATTACTGCAAAAATGACTTTGGGATAATGCGCTGTTATGTTGGTAAAGGTGATGCCGGGATGCGCTACCGAAAGGGTCACTTCGGTTTCTTTTTTAAACAGTTCAAAAAGCGAGAACATTAAAAACCGTTTTGCATTACCGTAAACCCTTGAGGATGCTTTGCGTGTTGAAAAATCAATATCTCTGGGGTCGGTCTTTGAATAATTGTGAGCAATACTGCCCACGGCAACAACGTGCCCGTTGCGGTTTTTTAAGGTGGGGAGAAGTTCACTTATCATATAATAGGGCGAGACAAAATTTATTTGAAAAACATTGTCAAATCCCGTTGGGCAGGTGTGCCGTGGGATGCTGTACGCACCTGCGTTGTGAATAAATATGTCAATCGGGTGATTTTTCAGCTCTTTTACGGCCAATCTAACCGAATCCATGTCCTCAAGGTCGACTGTTATTCGTTCAATTTTACAGTTGGGATACATTATCTGCAATTCTTTCTGTAATTTTGCCGACTTTTCGGGATTGCGGTCAAGCAAAATGATGTTAGCACAAACTTCGCAAAGATAACGGCAAAGTGCCTGACCCAACCCACCTGTGGTGCCGGTTACGGCAACCCATTTGTTTGAAAGGTCAGCAGTATTTTTTCGCAACCATTTTTCGCAGTTCATAAAAAAATCCTCTTTGGATGATGTAATTGTCATATATTATATCATCAAAAAAGGATTTTGTAAAGTTATTGAATTCCGAATTCACCTGTTACAGGGTCTTGGAACAGGGGGATTTTTGGAGGCGAAAATGTGAACACTAAAAATGCAAGAGCAATGAAACCGATAACGGTCAATGCCAAAAAATTTGAAATTCGGCAAGGCTTACGTCGGTTGAAAATCAACCATTCAACAAGAAAACTGACCGCCGCCGCAATAAAGAAAATGGTAATGTTAAACCAGTCGGCCGAAACACCGAGAATTCCCGTGTAGGTATAGTACATAATCGGTATCACCGCAAGTCCTGAAAGTATTCCAAAAAGTTTAATACACCAGAAATTTTCAACACGTTCTTTCAAAAACAGGCTTTCAAATACGGCAAAAATCACCATCGGGACATATAAAAGTTTCATATGCTCCCAAATTGATTCATTGACCGCCGAAAACAGACCTGCCAAAACGCTTTTGCCTGTCCAATCGTATAAAAAATGTAACAATGTGCCTGCGACCGACACAAAAACAAAGCCAATTATCTGCCAGAATACAAACGGTTTTTTCATACCCACACCTCACATATAATTATATTATATGCAGTCGCGCAGGGGTTATGAGTTGCAAAAACCGCGTTGTTGTATTTCACAACAACGCGGTTTTTTACTGTAATCAAGGCTTGCGGATGGTCAAATTCAGCGCCAATGCAATAAATGACAAGGCCAACAACATAATAAACGGTGCACTGTAACTGCCAAACGAAAGCAAAAGGCTATTACTGAATGTTGCAACAAATGCGGCAACTATCAGATTGAAGTTGGTAAGACTGTAGTTGACCGAAAAGTGTTTTTGACCGTAAAATGATGAGGTGAACGCCGAGGTGACGGTGGGGCAGGAACCGTAACTTAAACCTGTAAGGCACAGTCCCACAATGCACAGCGGCAATGAGTGAAGCATTACAGCGGTTAGCGTTACACCTGCGGCAACGATGGTAACAATATTGGCCGATATCATGGTGGTGCGACGGCCCAAAGCGTCGTAAACTGCACCCGTCAGTACCCGTCCAAAGCCGTTGCAGACCGATAGGACACCTACCAGAGTAGTGGCAAGGGTAGGTGCGGCATTGACCGATATCATAAGGTCGCGCGCAAAACTTATAACCGAGTTGCCCACGGCGGTAATGAACGCCATACAGACAAATGCGCGCCAAAAGGTAAAACTTTTAAGCATCTCGGCGGTGGTAAAATCACGCGCCTCAAATTTTTCGGTTTTTGCCATTTTTGAGGGTTTTGGCTCGGGTAAAACAGTGTTACCATCGGGTTTTTTAAGGATGAGCCCTGCCAAAATCAGAACAACGGCGATAACTATACCCAAAATGACAAAAGTCTTACTCCAACCGATAGAGGTTTGCTCGAACATAAGGCTGATAAGGTTGCCCAGCATCAGCGTGCTGACACCAAAACCCATCATCAGACAGCCCGAACAAAGCCCCCTGCGGTCGGGGAACCATCCCGCCACGGTCGAAACGGTGACGTTATACGAAATTCCGATGCCCGTTCCCGCAAAAACGGCATATGCTATGTATAACAGGTACAGTTTGTCGGCGGTCAAAAAGCCTGTGAGAGTAAATCCCACACCAACAAGCAAGCCTGATATGATTAGCGTAAAGCGAGTGCCGATTTTTTTGGCAGTAAGACTGCCGAAAAACGCACCCAGACAGAAGAAACACATTGCCAGAGTGAAATTAAGTGCAAGTGCCGAGTCACTCCAGTTAAAATTCTCTTTAAAAGGCACCTTTAAAATGGACCAGGCATACAAAATACCCGAAAAGAGCATCGTAAGAACACCGACGGCAAGATAAAACCATCGAAGGCGACAGGGATTATGTGTCATTTAAGTTCTCCTAAAAATAAAGTCAATACAGTATAGCACACTTTTTGTAGAAATTCAACCGAATATATTTTTGGCTCTTTTGGAAACAATAGTGCTATAGAAAGGTGGATGTTATGGCAAAACGTATAGGAAAACGCACGGTGGTAATCGAAAACGGTGTGACGGTTAATTCATTTGCTTCGGCGGTCGGACCAAAGGAATCGCAAGGACCGTTGGCAAAATGGTTTGATGTGCAGTGTGAGGATGAATTCCTGGGCGAGGAGTCATTTGAAAAGGCCGAAAGCAAACTACAGCAGTTGGCGGTTGAGACAGCGTTGAGGAAAGCGGAACTATCGGCAAGCGACATTGATATGATATTCGCAGGTGACCTTTTGAATCAGTGTATCGGCAGTGCCTACGGATTGCGCAATTTCGGCATTCCGTTCGTAGGTCTTTACGGCGCGTGTTCAACAATGGCGTTAAGTCTTATTATGGCAACAATGTCGGTTGAATCGGGTGTGTCAGAGCGTTCGGTGGCCGTTACATCATCACATTTTTGCAGTAGTGAACGTCAGTTCCGTTTTCCGCTTGAATACGGCGGTCAGCGTCCCCCGACTGCGCAGTGGACAGTTACAGGTTCGGGTGCAGTGGTTGTTGAAAGACCTACAGAATGTCACACGCCGCAAATTTCGGTCAAGGCGTTCACGGTTGGCAAGATAATCGACCTAAACATCACTGATATGAATAATATGGGTGCTGCAATGGCACCTGCTGATGTTAAAATAAGACCATACCCAATAAACGAGGGTATGGTCTTTTTCTACACACAAATCTAGTATTTAAGGGGGTTTAGAGCACTTTTCTACTATTTCAAACCATATAAATTACATTGAAAAATAGGGAGTAAATTTCACGCACTATGTGAAAGTTTCTCCTAAAAACAAGGAGGTTAAAATGAGTTTATTTAATTTTTTAACGAAAACATATGGGTACAACAAACCTATATTAGCCAATGAGGTTGAATACGAAAACTATCCCAAACAACAAATCTACAAAGAACTAAGCGAACTATGTAAAGCCAAAAAGATAGTACGCCTTGAAAGAGGTGTATACTTCATACCCAAGAAAACTAAATTCGGTACGCTTATCTTTAATACTACAACTGCTATTGAGAAGAAATATATTTGTGATAATGAACAAGTCTTTGGTTATTACTCAGGTACTTATATGCAGTATCAACTTGGGTTAACAAAGGTTAAGCCAAAAACAATCAATATTTATACTAACGTCGAAAAGAAGAGGTCAAGAACAGTAACGATTGCAGGACAAAGAATATCATTACGCGCTGCAAGAACGAAAATTGATAAATTTAATGCACCTGTTCTATGCTTCTTGGAACTGATGAACGGTATTGATGTAGAAACCCTTGACGAGTATAAACGAAAACTAATCGCTGATTATATCAACGAAAACCGAATCACTCAAAGGCAAATCACCAAATACATACCGTATTTCCCTGATAAAACCTGCAGAAATTTAATCGAAAGTGAGGTAATCTACCGTGTCCCGCAGTAATAGTTGTATGGTTTGTACATACCTAATCGAACTTGTAGCAGGAATAATGACCGGTTACATATTTATCTATCTTGACGATGCTATCGTGATGAGATTTGCACTGTCGATGCTATATAGGGCCGCAGCCCTCGTCCTTGTGGATGCAAAATCAAAAGCGGTGCGTTTCCTCGTTTACCTTATGCTGACTGCTGTCTGCCTGTGGGGCGTGTTTTACGCTATCTAT
>JAZNBS010000054.1:0-1906 GCA_045587185.1 Acutalibacteraceae bacterium | reverse complement strand
ATTTTTTTTTATTCGTTATTGCTTACTACCGACAGCCGTGCTATAATAATGTCAAACAAATGTTCGGAAAGGAGTTGAAAAAATGTCCGTTGATAACAAGACGATAGTGAATACCAACCTTAAAAGATACCGATTGAAATTTTCTAATCTGACACAAAAGGAAGTTGCTTCTATGTGTGGCATTCCGTTGAGGACTTACCAGTCATACGAGCAGGGAGAGAGAGCTATCAGCAAGGCGAATATATCTTATATAAAGGCAATTGGTAGACTGTTTCAGTTGGATATGAATTGCATAGGTTTAATATTCTAACTGCTGGCAGTCCGGCGCAATTTCCAATGCAAGCAAGCAAAATTGCACCTATTTTGTGCCACACATTAGCCTGGGTGGAATGAATTTCGGTTTCTCGTTCTTTGGTGTCCTTTTGTGCGTTCCGCACAAACCACACCAAAGAACTTCGGTCAATTGTATTCCCACCCGAATGGCTTGGCTGTGCGGTTGCCAGCCTGCGCCATTCCTCCCCCCCAATTGGCTATGTGTGTCCCAAAAAGTCGTCGGGGAAAATCCCGTTCCCTGGACTTCGTTCTCCGTTCTGTCAGACCCCCAAACGACTAAGTCCCGTTTGGGGGTCTTCCGCCAAAGACCCACTTCGTCTGCGGGAAGGGAAATTCCCCGCCTTTATTTCTTCGTTGTTTTTTTTCTCGGTGGCTGGCGGGGAGGTAACTCCCCGTACTAACTGAGCGTAATAAGTTGTTACGGGCAATGCCCAAGTATGGGCATTGCCCGTATTAATATTATACTCTCTTTCTATCGTCAATGGCGTTGCAGGTGCGGGAAAAATCCCGCACCATTGACGAGGGTAATCTCTGCTGAAAATTTACCAAAAAAAAGGGTTGACTTTTTTTGTTGTATGTTGTATTATAATCATAGACATAGCTCGTGCAGGGGGCGTGAAATACATTGTTTGTATAACTCGGCTATGAGTTTACAATATAACAACGTCACACAACCTGCACAAGTGTGACGTTATTTTTTTATTCGGATAACGTCTTATATAAGGACAACCCTCTTTGTCCTGGGGGGTACATAAGTCGGAGAATAAAAAAGGGCGGTTCAGGTAGCCGACACAGAAAATACCTCGGACAAGATAGTCCCTTGCCCGTCAACGGTTTTGAATTGTTCCGTAAAAAACAATCGGAGGAAATGCAGAGTTTATCTCGGATATTTGCTCGGCGGTCTGTGGCGGGTGCATTGCCATATATAAGACTTCCGTGACCTTGACGGCGGTAGGCTTCCGAGCCATTGTCAGGGGTTATCCCTTTTGCAAGGGATAACCATATTCAAACGGGTGACTAACCCGTCCATTGTAGATATAGTATTATCAATAGATTTACTATTATTTTTTTATATGAATACGGGAATAATTCAAGAACGACGGGATAGGAGAGGACGGGAGAGGAAAGGGTGTCGTTCTTGTATCGTTTCTTGGCCTTTCCTCTCCCGAACTGTTTGATGTGGTTTGATATGATAGGAGGTGTAACAATGAGAGGATATCTCGATATTTTAGATGAGACGGCCAGGGGTTTGTTGGATATGGTTCACGAGATTATAGACACTATTGCAGAAGCAAGAGCAGTTGAATTGGCGGATAATTCCGACACACAGACTTTTACTGGTTTTGAGGAAAAAGCAGAGAATTTACTGCAAAAAATAAAATAAATCAATAAAATTGTTCTTTTTTTTCACGAAGCAGAGGAAAAAGAACAAATTTTTTTTTATTCGTTATTGCTTACTACCGACAGCCGTGCTATAATAATGTCAAACAAATGTTCGGAAAGGAGTTGAAAAAATGTCCGTTGATAACAAGACGATAGTGAATACCAACCTTAAAAGATACCGATTGAAATT
>JAZNBS010000053.1:0-48447 GCA_045587185.1 Acutalibacteraceae bacterium | reverse complement strand
GTACTCACCTATGAGGAGGCGCGCCTCCTCATAGGTCTGAAGTTTCACTCGGTAAATACATTCTGTTTTGAGAATTGAAAAGAAATTTTCTGCCAAAGCATTGTCATAAGGATTACCACGTCTTGACATTGACGGCGTAATATTGTATTCTTGAGTCAGTTTATCCCTGAAACAAAGGCATCCCACCAGTCAGTAGGATTTTGCTCACTCCAACCGGGTTTAGGGAACTTGACATCATAACTTTTGGTAACTTCATTTACTATACGACCGTCAAGGTCTACAAGTAAGAGTTTTAATGCCGATGTGCCAAGGTCGACACCGATATAATAATTCATCATATATTCCCTCTCTTTTTTTACTATAAAAACAGTTTATCACGCGGTTGCTTGACATAAAAGGCATTACATAGTATAACATAAGACAAAATTAGTCTTTTGAGGTATTGGAGTTATGGAATTTGAAGCAGCGCACTCGTTTGACGAAAACGAGTTTTACCTTAGAATGGGTGAAAATCTGGATTATCCTCTTCATGTGCACCGTTCTTTTGAGTGTTTTACTCAAATCAGCGGCACCAATGAAATTCAAATAGATGGCGTTACATACACGCTTAATGCAGGGGAATCGGTTATGATATTCCCGTTCCAAACTCATTCATACAGTGCAAAGACGTCTGAAGAGCATCACAAGTTGTATATTTTTTCGCCCGGCCTTGTGTCGGGGTTTTATAACCGTGTGAAAGACAAACTTCCGACTGACAACAGGTTTTCATACCGTCTGACGCAAGACATAATTTTGGAAAACCATCTTCACAACAAGGCTCTTGCATATTTTTTATGCGGTGAGTTTGATATTGGAAGGAAATATGTGCGAAAATCGGCGGAGTTTAAAGAGGGGTATTTTGAAAAATTGCTTCTTTATGTGAATCAAAATTTCAATAAAAAATGCTCACTCAAGGATGCGACCGAACATATCGGCTATGATTATGCCTATATTTCAAAAAAATTCAAAAACAGAACGGGGATGACGTTCAACAGTTACGTAAACAGTCTGCGGATATCCGAGGCAAAGAGGTTGTTACAAACCACATCCGGAAATGTCGGTGATATAAGTGAGCAATGCGGATTCAGTTCTTTCCGTTCATTCAGTCGAGATTTCCGAAATGTTACGGGAATAACACCGTCTGAATACCGAAATCGCAAAAACACTGCAAATTAAACCGTAATAGGCGAAAAACTTAATACAGCAAAAAACTTCCGAAAATTTCCGAACAGATGTTCTTGAAATTATCGGAAGTTTGTGTTATAATACCGAACAGATGTTCGAAAATGCGAGTTTTACGGTTCCCTTGGATAAAAGGTGGGTGATATGACTTGATACGGGAAATTTTGCACTGTGACCTTAATAATTTTTATGCAACGGTGGCCTGCCGTGACGACCCGTCTTTAAATGGCAAGGCGGTGGCGGTTGGCGGGAGCAAGGAGGAACGCCACGGCATAATCTTGGCAAAAAATGAGTTGGCAAAATCGTACGGTGTGTCAACGGGCGAGGCGATATGGCAGGCTCAACTAAAATGTCCGTCGTTGGTTGTTGTGCAGCCCGATTTCAAGAGATACACCTATTTTTCACAGCAGGTTCGCAAGATATATGAGCGTTACACCGACCTCGTTGAGCCGTTTGGTATTGACGAATGTTGGCTTGATGTGACGGCAAGCCGTCGGCTTTTTGGCAGCGGTGCTGAGATTGCCGACCGCATCCGCCATGAGATTTTGCAAGAACAGGGACTAACGGCATCAGTGGGGGTCAGTTTTAATAAAATCTTTGCAAAATTGGGGTCTGACCTAAAAAAGCCAAACGCAACAAGCGTTATACCTTACGACCGTTTTCGCGAGATGGTGTGGCCGTTGGGGGTCAACCGCTTGTTGGGTGTGGGGTCTGCCACCGAGCGGAAATTACATTCACTTGGCGTCTTTACTGTCGGCGACCTTGCCAATTCCGATTTTGACGCGGTGAGGATGCGCTTGGGCAGAAACGGTGAACTCTTGCACCGTTTTGCCAACGGCGAGGAAAACTCGGCTGTACTCAAAACCGATTTCAAATACCGTCCGCAAAGCATAGGCCGTTCTGTGACCTGCCCGAAAGACCTGAACACCTTTGATGAGGTCTACCGTGTGTTTTTAAGATTGGCCGATGAGGTTGCGCGTCAACTCCGACATGAGGATATGGAGGCTCATTCCATCGCGGTGCATATAAGGGATAACCGCCTTCAGGTCAAAGAATTTATGTCGGGGTTGGAATATCCCTTGCAATCTTCCAAAATGTTGGCTGACGAGGGCATAAAACTGCTCAAACGCAATTACGGATTTGAGTGTCCGTTACGTTCAGTGGGCATCCGCGCAATAAATTTAAAAGACTATTCACCGCAGTTTCAACTGTCATTTTTTGAGGACAGGATGAAACTTATGAAGCAGGATGTACTTGAACGCAGTATGGATAAAATCCGTGACCGATACGGTGACACGGCGGTGGTAAGGGCATCCTTGCTCAATGATTTCAAAGCATTCCGTGAGCAGTCACCGTCAACACTGGGTCACGTAAGACTGTCACTGTGAAATCATATTATTAAAAAAGATTCCTCACTTCGTTCAAAATGACAGAACTGAAATTCAGTTGTCATTACGAGCGTAAGTGAGGAATCTTGAGTATTGTTGTTAAGTATGTTAAAGTTTATGCTTTATCAATAAGCCTTTTTACGGCGGGTACTTTAAAAAGCACTACCGTGGCAAGGGTGGTGGTTATGAATTCTGGCACCATATAGGATGCATTGTAGGAAAGTGAATATATCCATGCATCGGCGCTTACTATTGAGCCGAAAATTACGATTCCCGAGGTAAAGTGCATAAAGAATCTTAAAACAAGCACCAGAACAACGCCAAAACAGATGCCGATTAGTCCTTTGCGGCGGAAAACTCCCGCAAGTCCAAGCAAGGTGAAAGCGAGCAGATAGTCGAGCACCACGGTGCCGATAAGGGCATAGGTCGTAAGACCCCAACTGAGCACTGCGCCAAGGTCTAAGCCTAACTGAATAAGCGAGTAGATAAAGCCTGACACAAGGCCCCAGCGGGTGCCGTACATAAGCGGCAACATAACAACGGGCAACATTGAAAGCAGTGTTACCGACCCGCCAAACGGCAGGCTGAATGGCTTTAAAATGCTTAAAACGGTTGCGAGTGCCAACATAACGGCCGTGACACACATTCTTTGGATGTTTTTCTTCATATTTTACTCCTTTTCTGCGACATTTTATGTCGCCTCCGTATATTAAAATCTCACAGAAAAGGAAAATAAAAAAGCTCATCAAGTAACCCTGATGAGCTTAAAATTTTCAACCTTAGAAAAAATTCCTACGTCGGCATTATCCGCATCAGGTACAACGGTCAGGACGAAACACGCCCAATCTCAGCCGGATCAATTTCCAGCACCCTTTTCTGTTCAATTTGTCAACATTATAGCATAAATTTTTAAAAAGTCAATACCGTGATGCAAAAACACTTGAAACACATTATAAAATGTTGTAAAATTCAAGTTATCAAAGGGGAGTGAGGGTTTGGAACTTCAAAACTTTGACGACCACAACGGTCTTATAAACTTTTATCGCAGAAACGGGCTTGAAGTATCACGCGACCTTGTGCGTGATGATGGCGCCGTGTTCAGTGTGGGGTTTGTTGAAAACGGCACAACGGTGGCCGCTGCAACGCTTTCTTGCCGTTTGGGTGTATATATTCTCGACTATGTCTCGGTTGACCCTGACCACCGCAAAAAGGGTTTGGGCAAAAAATTGGTTGAGCAAATCAAGACATATGCTAAATCTTGTAATGCCGACAAGATATATATAACCGCCAAAAACCCATTGTTTTTCAAAAAAATCGGTTTTCGGGACGGCTCGCCCAAAGGTGTTGATATGAATGCCGACTGTGTTGGCTGCCCTGAATATAATAACGGTTGCTCAAAACAACCCATGTATATTGACTTGAAATAAATAGGAGAGTTTATGACGAGAGAAAAATTTCTGAAACTAAAGGCAGGGCTTTTGTGCCACGGTGCGGCATTGACCGAAATGGCAAGACAGTCGATGATGGCTGAACGTCCCAAACTTTTTAAAAAAGGTTTTATTGATGCGGTTAACATTAATGTCAACGGTTCGAATATATGTGTCAGTATTGCCGAGGATTTTGCTGAGAAATCCGAATTTTTGCTTGATAAGAATGATAAGGGCTATTTTGTTCTGTATGATGGCGAAAGGGTAGAGGTAAGGTTTTTTGAAGAACTGCCAAAGACAGGGACGGTGGTGGACAGTCTTGCAACACTGCACGCCGACGGGTGCATAAATATCTGGCCAAGCACCAACTGTTGCTACGATACACCCGAACTTAAATGCAAGTTCTGTTCACTTTTGCCCGAAACCCAAGAACCGATTGACACTGATGAATTGTGTATAGGACTTGAACGACTGTTATCAAAATATTACGGCACCCTGAATTTCAGTGGCGCGACATATAAAAATCCCGACCGAATGGTGAAATACTGGTGTGAACTGTGCGCAAAAATACGCAAATTTTCAGATTGCCCGATTGCGGTCGAGTTTGCACCGCCAAGAGACCTTGGCTTGATTGAAAAGTTGAAAAAGTCAGGCGCAACGGTTGCCATTATGAACATTGAAATTGTAGGCAAAGAACTACGTAAAGAAATTTGCCCCGGCAAGTCAACAATAACGCTTGAGCATTATCACAACGCTCTAAAAAGGGCGGTCCAAGTGTTTGGACACGGCAAGGTTTCCAGTGTTATGATTGGGGGAATCCAACCGTGGGAAGACATTAAAAACGAGTGCAGAACGCTCTGTGAAATGGGTGTTTTCCCAACCGTTATGCCGTTCCGTCCGCTTGACGACTGCACCTATTCATTCAACAAACCCTGTGATGCCAGTAAATTAATTGAGGTGTCGGGGTATCTTGGGGAATTGTTAAGAAAGCACAAATTAGCACCCCAATGCCAACCGGGTTGCACCGCCTGTGGCGGATGCTCGATTGAAAATGATTGTTATATAAAATAACAAACTGAATATTGACAATTCTTTCTGTTGGTGGTAAAATTTACTGTATCAATTTTGATTTGCGACGGCTAAAAGGGGTGACCCCACCGCCGTGTGACCGTAGGAGGTAAAACAAATGGCAAAGAAGGATATCAACTGGGGCGAACTCGGTTTCGGTTACGTTAAGACCGATTACCGTTTTGTTGCCAATTTTAAGGATGGTAAATGGGATGAGGGACAACTCATTACCGATGAAAACATTGTAATCAACGAGTGCGCAGGCGTTCTGCAGTATGCACAGACCTGTTTTGAGGGTCTTAAGGCCTACACCACTGAGGACGGTAAGATTGTCTGCTTCCGTCCCGACCTTAATGCTGAGCGTATGAAGGATTCCTGCGAGCGTCTTAAAATGCCCGTATTCCCAGTAGAAAAGTTCGTTGAGGCTGTCGAAAAGGTTGTTGCCGCTAATGCCGACTTTGTTCCGCCTTACGGTTCGGGCGCAACCCTGTATTTACGTCCTTATATGTTCGGTAGCAATGCCGTTATCGGTGTTAAGCCTGCAACCGAGTATCAGTTCAGAATTTTTGCAACACCCGTTGGCCCCTACTTCAAGGGCGGTGTTAAGCCTTTGACCTTGCGCATTTCCGACCTTGACCGTGCCGCACCTATGGGTACAGGTCACATCAAGGCGGGTCTTAACTATGCGATGAGCCTTTACAATATTGTTGACGCTCACGATAACGGTTTTGATGAGAATATGTATGTTGACTCTGCAACACGTACATATATTGAAGAAACTGGCGGTGCAAACATCATATTTATTACTAAAGACGGCAAGGTTGTAACCCCCAAGTCAAACACCATTCTTCCCTCTATCACCCGCCGTTCCTTGATGATTGTTGCCAAAGATTATCTTGGACTTGAGGTTGAGGAAAGACCTGTTCGTGTTGATGAACTTGAGAACTTTGCAGAGTGTGGACTTTGCGGTACTGCCGCAGTTATATCACCTGTCGGCAAGGTTGTTGACCACGGCAAGGAAATTTGCTTCCCTGCAGGTATGACCGAAATGGGTCCCGTTACCAAAAAACTTTACGATACCCTTACAGGTATTCAGATGGGTCGTCTCCCCGCTCCTGAGGGTTGGATCAAGACCATTGGATGATAAAAACTATTTTACACTAAATGAAACGAAGTCTGCCGACAGAGTGTCGGCAGACTTCGTTTTTTACATATTATTTTCGGTTATACGTGTTTTAATATTAGTTCTCACTGTAAATTACGGTTACATCGGGATGGAGTTGGAGAATTGAGGCAGGCACCTTGGGGTCAACAGGACCTTCAATGGCCTTTTTGAGTATATCGAGTTTTGCTTTGCCGTTGGCAACAAGCAAGATTTTTCTTGCCTGCATTATAGACATCATACCCATTGTGATGGCACTTGTGGGAACATCGTCTTTAGAGGCGAAGAATCTTGCATTGGCCTCAATGGTAGATTCATCAAGCACAACAGGATGTGTTGCGGCGGTGAAGAAATCGTCGGGCTCGTTGAATCCGATATGACCGTCAAGACCGATGCCGAGCAACTGCAGGTCGATTCCGCCCAAAGATTTAATCAGCGCGTCATAATTTTCGCCCTCTTTTACAAGGTCCTCGGCGCATCCGCTGGGGACATAGGTCTTAGACTTGTCAATATCAACGTGGTTGAACAGATTGTTATTCATAAAATAACGGTAGCTCTGGTCATGGCTTCCGTCAAGACCGACGTATTCGTCAAGGTTGACCGAAGTGACGTTTTTAAAAGATATCTCACCGTCCTGAACCTTTTTGATAAGGTTTTTATAGGTTCCCACAGGTGACGAGCCTGTTGCCAAGCCCAAAACGCAATCATTTTTGAGGATAATCTGCGCCGCAATGATGTCAGCGGCGATTTTGCTTAATTCTTCATAAGTCTTTACGGTAATGAATTTCATAAATATTCTCCTTTATTCTGCTTTGTGACCTTTTGCTATAATCTTATTAAGCACTCGGTCAACATATTCTTCGGTGTTTTCTTCGCTTTCGACCATAACTCGGACAACGGGTTCGGTTCCGCTTTGTCTGAGAAGCACACGGCCTTTGCCGTTAATGAGTTCTTCAACTGCCTTAACCTCGGCCAATACATCCTCGTCACCAACGGCGGCAGCCTTATCTTTGACACGCACATTTTTTGTGAGCTGAGGATAAAGTTTTACAGGCTCGGCCAATTTTGCCAATGAGAGTTTGGAATCGCAAATTTCCTCGGCAACCATAATCGCAGTCAGCAAGCCGTCACCCGTGGTGGCATACTTTTTGAGGATGATGTGACCCGATTGTTCGCCACCCAGAGAATAATCATTTTCCTGCATACATTCGTAAACAAAGCGATCACCCACGGCTGTTTCGGCAAACTTCATACCGGCTTCTTTAAGGCTGTTGACAAATCCGCTGTTGGACATAACGGTGGCTACGACGGTGTCACCGTTCAGCATACCGCGGTTTTTAAGGCGTTTGCCAAGAATATAAAGCATCTTATCGCCGTCAACAACATTGCCGTTTTCGTCAACTGCAATACAGCGGTCGCAGTCACCGTCAAAAGCAAAACCGAGGTCAAGGTGCTGTTCTTTGACCAAAGCACAAAGTTTTTCAATATGGGTGGATCCAATGCCGTTGTTGACATTAAGACCATCAGGCTCGGCACCAATAACGGTTGTCTGTGCACCAAGAGCACCGAACACCGACCTTGCAATCATCCACGATGCGCCGTTGGCACAGTCGAGACCAATGCGAAGATTTTTGTAAGAGTGGGAAGCCACCGAGATGAGGTAAGCAACATAACGGTTACGTCCTGCAACATAGTCAACGATACATCCAATACGGTCGCGGACGGCCAAAGGAAGGTCACTGCCGTTGATGCCAAGCGTGTCCATATCTCCGTCAATATAGGCCTCAATCAAAGCAGTGGTTTTATCGTCAAGTTTTTCGCCGTGACGGTTTATGACCTTTATACCGTTGTCATAAAACGGATTGTGTGAGGCCGTTATCATAATACCGCAGTCAAACTCATCCTGACGGGTTACATAAGATACGCTGGGGGTGGTGGTAACGTGGAGCATATAAGCATCGGCACCCGAAGCGGTGATGCCTGCAACTATGGAGTATTCAAGCATATAACTCGAACGGCGCGTATCCTTACCGATAACTATTCTTGGACGGTAATTGGCCTTTTCGCAACCCGAGAGTGAAGAGGAATAATACCAACCTAAGAAACGGCCGACCTTATAAGCATGCATAGAGGTCAAATCGCGGTTAGCCTCACCTCTGAAACCGTCAGTGCCGAAATACTTGTTTTTACGGGGTGCGTTGGATTTTGCGGGGGGAAGACTTATCTTGTCGTGCAAAAGTTCGTCGGTCGAAACACCGAAAAGTTCACACAACTGCAAAACCTTATCAATCTGGGGTAAAGCCTGACCCATTTCCCATTTTGAGACCGACTGACGCGAAACGCTAATCTTTTCGGCCAACTGCTCCTGCGAGATATTGGCTGCCACGCGCAGCTCGGTAATCTTTTCACCAATAGTCATAAACACGACTCCTTACTAAAGATTATTATAATTGTAACGGGAATTCAACAAAATATGCATTCATTTGAATAGCGATTACTATTCAAAATCAGCTTACTCTATTATATTATCAAAAGTTTTATCAACTATCAAGCAAGTTTGAGTTGAAATTTTCGCACCCAACGGTTGCGAAAAAGTAAAAATTGCGGTGAACGAGGTATGAATTAACTGTGAATACACTCGATTTAGCAAACAAAGGTTTACAAAGCTGACTGAAAACCTTAAAATTTTGAAATTTTATCTATGTGTTCGCAAAGAACGGCCATACCGACGTGTTGGATTAACAAAATGTACAAATATGTATTTTTATTCATAAATATTCGTATATTTTGAATAAATATGAATATTTTTGCAAAAAAGTTTAAAAAAAGACTTGATTTTTGAAATTGTGGGTGTATAATGTTGTTTGTACTGAAATAAAACGTTGGCCGCAAGGCGGTCTGACATTTAAAGGAGATATTATAAATGAAAGAGATTAAAAAGGTAGTTCTTGCCTATTCGGGCGGACTTGATACTTCCATTATCATTCCTTGGCTTAAGGAAAATTACAACAACTGCGAAGTTGTTGCGGTTTCGGGTGACGTCGGTCAGGGTACCGAACTTGACGGCCTTGAAGAAAAGGCAATCAAGACAGGTGCTTCCAAACTTTACGTTCTTGACCTTAAAAAGGAATATGTTGAAGATTACATCTGGCCTTGCCTTAAGGCGGGTGCAGACTATGAGTCCTACCTTTTGGGCACTTCTCACGCACGTCCTTGCATCGCCAAGGCCTTGGCCGAGATTGCAAAAAAGGAAAACGCCGACGCAATTTGCCACGGTTGTACCGGTAAGGGTAACGATCAAGTCCGTTTTGAGTTGACACTCAAAGCGTTCGCTCCCGACCTCGCTATCATCGCACCTTGGAGAGAGTGGAGTATCAAATCCCGTGAGGAGGAGATTGAGTATGCAGAGGCTCATAATATTCCTTTGAAGATAAACCGTGAGACCAACTACTCAAAGGACAAGAACGTATGGCACCTTTCACACGAAGGTATGGATCTTGAGGACCCTGCAAACGAGCCACTTTATAATAAGGAAGGTTTCCTTGAGATGGGCGTTTCCCCCGAGCAGGCTCCTGAAACCCCCACTTATGTTACTATTCACTTTGAAAAGGGTATCCCCACCGCAGTTGACGGTGTTGAGATGGACGGTCTGAAGATTGTTGAAACCCTTAACGAGATTGGCGGCAAGAACGGTATCGGTTTGCTTGACCTTGTCGAGAACCGACTTGTCGGTATGAAGAGCCGCGGCGTTTATGAGACTCCGGGCGGTGCCATCCTTTATAAGGCACACGAAGTTTTGGAGACCATCACCCTTGACAGAGACACTTCCCACTACAAGAAGTTAGTTGCTCAGAAGTTTGGCGAACTCGTATACTTCGGTCAGTGGTTCACACCTTTAAGGGAGGCTCTTTCGGCCTTTGTTGATAAGACACAGGAAAACGTTACAGGTGATGTCAAACTTAAACTTTATAAGGGTAATATGATTAACGCAGGCGTGACCTCGCCTTATTCTCTCTATGATGACGAGATTGCATCTTTCGGTGATGATGACGGTGCTTACGACCAGAAAGACTCTGCAGGCTTCATCAACCTGTTCGGTCTGCCTATTAAGGTGCAGGCCAAACTGAACGAAAAACTCGGCAAACTTTAATTTAGCAATAAACATCTGACGCGGTGGATTTATCCACCGCGCCTTGTGGCATTTAAGATAATAATTTTTGGAGTTATTTAAAATGAAACTTTGGGCAGGAAGATTTAAAAAAGAACTCGACCCCAGAACCAACGATTTTAACCGTTCGCTACCGTTTGACAGTCGTATGTACCGTCAGGATATCGAGGGCTCGATGGCTCACGCTAAAATGCTTGGAAAGTGCGGTATCATCCCCTCGGATGACTGTGATAAAATACTCTGTGGACTTTCAGAAATACTTGCCGATATTGAGAGCGGAAAACTTGTTTTCGACGATGTATCGGAAGATATCCACACCTTTATAGAGGCCGAACTGACCAAACGCATAGGGGATGCGGGCAAGCGTCTGCACACGGCAAGAAGCCGTAATGATCAGGTGGCTCTTGACATCCGTTTGTATCTGCGTGACGAGTGCGATACTCTTGTTGAGATGCTTAAACAATATGTTTCGGTCATTGCGGATAAGGCTTTCCAATATTCTGAGACCGTAATGCCGGGTTATACCCATCTTCAGCGTGCGCAACCCATTGTTTTCGGTCATCAGTTGTTGGCATATGCCGAAATGGCAATGCGTGACATAGGGCGTATCAAGGACTGCCGTGAGCGTATGAATATTTCTCCCATAGGCTCTTGTGCTCTGGCAGGAACGACCTATCCATTGGACCGTGAGTATGTTGCCGAACAACTTGATATGAACGGCGTTACTTTTAACAGTCTTGACGGTGTTTCCGACCGTGATTTTGCCTTGGAGTTGGCTTCGGCCCTGTCTATTATTATGGTACATTTGTCCCGATTCTCCGAGGAGATAATACTGTGGTGCTCGGGAGAATTCAAGTTTATCGAACTTGACGATGCTTTTTCAACAGGCTCGTCTATTATGCCTCAGAAAAAGAATCCTGATATTGCTGAGTTGGTGAGAGGAAAGTCAGGCCGTGTATTTGGTGACAGTATGACGTTGCTTACCGCAATGAAGGGCATTCCGCTTGCTTACAATAAGGATATGCAGGAGGATAAAGAGGCTATTTTTGACGCAGTGGATACTGTGGAAAAATGTCTTACTGCTTTTATCCCCATGCTCGAGACAATGAAGGTTAACGCTGCCAATATGAGAAAGGCGGCATCTTTCGGCTTTATCAACGCCACCGATTGTGCCGACTGGTTAGTCGGAAAGGGTTTGCCTTTTCGCGATGCCTATAAGGCAACGGGGGAACTGGTTGCAAGGTGCATTGAACTCAACACCTCTTTGGAGGAACTTCCTATGGAGGAGTACAAAAAGGTCTGCGAGTTGTTTGATGACGGTGTTTATAGTGCTATCGACCTTGATAAGTGCGTAAGTGACCGTACCGTTCTCGGCGGTCCTGCACCGAGTCAAGTGAAATTACAGGTAGAGCAACTTAAAACACGTGTTGCAAACATTTAATAACGGATGAATGGACAAAATAAGCATAACAAAAAAGCCGTGAATTTCTCACGGTTTTTTTGTTGCGAATTAATTGTTTGTGCCGCATTTTTCAAACTATAGATCTATTCGGTTTCTTATACCGTAAACATAAAGCATTGTTCCGCAAAATACTGCACACGCCACAAAAAAGGCTATCCACGGCCACGTAAATTTTATGTCGGTATTGCATTTATTTATTTCAGAAAGATAGGTTTTCTTAATTTGGTCAGCCTCTTGCATTTTGTTAAAAGCCTTTGTCTGGGTTATCTCGTCACCGTCTTTTCGGGCTTTTTGCCATTCGGAATAATAAGTGTCATATTGCGTAACGGACTCGGTATACCGAGTACTGCTTTCTATTTTTGAACCTTTGCATGACCAATAAGCGCAGAATCCGCTCAAGATAACGGCGACGGAGACAAACAACGCGCAAAGCCCTGCAAACAGACCGCGCCATATACGGCTTGTCCTCAAATATATTTTGAGATTGTGAAACGCAAAGCGTATCTGCCAGAACATCGGCAACGGTTTGCCGTCGGTTGCATCGGCTTCTTCATAACGACGTTTGGTGGACTGCGCCATAAGTATACCAATAGCCAAAAAAGGCATTGCGCTGAAACATACGACGATTGCGGTATTATTTCCGTAATACATCATCACCATCGTTACGGACATAACCGCCACTGAAACCACGGTTACTATAAGACCTGCAATATACCATGGGTCTTTTTTATATTTCATTGAAACACTCTCCAAAAATTTTTGCACAGTTATTTTAACATAAATCAATTCAAATTAAAAGAGTTTTATAACAGTTAACACTAAATTTATAAATATTTAAATTAAAGTTAAAAAAATATGTTGTATAAAGAACAAAAGTTTGGTACAATAAAACAAAGTATATATAGTGTGGGTAAGTGAAAATTTTTGAAAGGTGCATTTAGCACCTGACCCAAAACTGAATTAAGGAGTATTTTTATGAATAGTATTACAGTAAACGAACTTTATTCACTTGACAAAACTATTGCCACCCGTCTTTTTGACGGAGTTACCTACCCGTGGGAGGTTTTGCCTAAGATTAAGAGTTTCATTCTTGAACTCGGTGCAACACTCGATCCCGAAAAGTTTGAAAAACGCGGTGAGGATATCTGGATAGCCAAAAGTGCCAACGTTTTCCCCAGTGCTTACATTGCAGGTCCCTGCATTATTGACGAAAATGCCGAAGTGCGTCACTGTGCATTTATCCGCGGAAGCGTTATCGTGGGTAAGGGATCGGTTGTCGGAAACTCAACCGAAATGAAAAACTCGGTTATTTTCGATAATGTACAGGTGCCTCATTACAACTATGTCGGTGATTCAATCCTCGGCTACCGTTCACATATGGGCGCAGGTTCCATTACTTCAAACGTCAAGTCGGACAAAACTTTGGTCAAGGTGACGGTTGGCGGCGAAAGGGTTGAAACGGGTCTCAAGAAATTTGGCGCAATGCTGGGTGACTTTGTTGAGGTGGGTTGCGGAAGCGTTTTGAATCCTGGCACCGTCATCGGCAAAAACAGTAACATCTATCCGCTGTCCTCGGTCAGAGGTACAGTGCCTGCAAATTCTATCTATAAAACACAGGGAGAGGTCGTTGACAAGCGTTAATGGCAAAAGATGGGTGATATAGATGGAAGTGTGGGATATTCTTGATAAAAACGGCGTTCCTACCGGCAAAACGGTGGAGCGTAAGCGTGTTTGTCTTATGCGCGGTGAATACCACCTCGTTGTTCACATCTGGGTGTTGGGTAACGATGGCCGTGTACTTATTCAAAGAAGAAGTTTTGATAAGCCGCTGATGCCCGGTGAATGGGCGGCTATCGGCGGAAGTGCTCTCTCGGGGGAGACGGCTTTGTCTGCCGCGAGACGTGAGTTGCTTGAAGAAATGGGCATTGCTGTTACAGAAGAGGATCTCAAACCCATTAAGAATATGGTACGCAAAAACTCGATACTTAACATTTTCCTTGTTTGCAGAACGGTGCCTGTTTCGGAACTCAAACTGCAAGAGGAAGAGGTCAGCGAGGCGAAATGGGTTCACCGCAATAAACTTCGCCAAATGATAAAAAACGGCGAGTTTCACAACTACGGCAAGGAGTATTTTGAGGCTGTTTTCGGCGCGTTTGACCGCAAATCTGCCCAAAGACGGAGAAAGAAAAGATATGAGTCAAGAAACAGAAAATAAGCAGTGTCAAATCTGTAAGGGTTATCTCTTTGAGGACGATGATGTTGTAATATGTCCTGAATGCGGTGCTCCACACCATCGGGACTGCTGGCAGACCGTAGGTCACTGCGGAGTTGCCGATGACCACGGAACCGAGCGTCAGTATGATAAGGTTGTGTCCGAAAAATCCAAGACCGAAACAGATGAGGAGCGCACTTGCCCTTCGTGCGGGAAAACTGCCAAAACCGAAGACGGAAACTTTTGTCCGTACTGCGGAAAGCCTTATTTTGGTCAGACCAACAGCCATCACGGAGCAGGACCATTTCAGGGTGGGCCCAACGTGTTTACGGGCGGAATGCCTTACGCTCCCAATACCTTTGGGGGAATCCCAAAGGATTCAAAGATTGAGGATGTAAAGGTTGAACACATTGCAAGATTTGTAGGTTCAAACGTACACCGATATGTGCCCAAGTTTGCAACACTCAACAAACACAATAAAAATTCCTGGAACTGGGCGGCGTTCTTGTTTCCAAGCGTCTGGTGTATGGCAAGAAAAATGTACACTAACGGAATTTTACTGTTGGTATTGGCATTGGCTTCGGGACTAAGTATCATACCTTTTTCAAACTTTATTGCGCAATTTTACGTTGAGGGTATGACCCAGACCCAACTTTATACCGAGGCGTTTAAAAACATCGGTAAAATTGGTGTTGTTCCTATAGTACTGCTTGGTGTCAGCCTTGTTCTGAATTTTGTGCCAAGAATAATTATGGGTATAAAGGGCGATTGGATGTATAGGGGTTTCACATTGGGAAAGGTCAAAAAAATAACTGCCGACCCAGAGGTTGATGACCTTAATATGACCTTATTGCGCTCTGGCTCCATAAGTCTGCTTCTGATGATGTTGACATTTTTTGCACAACAGTATCTGCCGTCAATTATAGGCAGTTTTATCTGGTGATTTATTTAAAGATTAAGGGATTTTTTCTTATGGATAATGAAGCATATAAGATATGTCCGAAATGCGGCACTGCCTGTGAACCTGACCACGCATTTTGTTCAAAATGCGGAAACTCGTTTGCGGCAGGGGAGTATAACAAAGGTTATGGCCGTCCGACTTATTATAAAGACATGGTAGACGGTGTCCCTACTGCCGAGGTGGTTGATTACATCGACCGCAACAGTTATTCTTATCTGCCAAAGTTTTTTAAATACAGTAACGGCTCAAAGGCGGGTTGGAACTGGCCTGTGTTTGTGTTGGGACTGTTCGGAATTCCGTTTGTATGGTTTTTCTACCGAAAAATGTATAAGGTCGGCTCAATAGTATTGGCTATCTCAGTGGGAATTGTGTTGGCAATGGCGGGTGCTCTTGGCTTTGCTTTCAGTTCGGTAGAGGAACCTATGGTCGAGTATGTTTCCGAGGTATATGAAATTCAGGAGAAATACGGCATTTCGGCCGACCTTGACGATTTTGAATTCTATAATGACGGGTTGGACGGTGTTCACGGTTATGATGAGAACTTCGAAAAGGAAATGGAAGTTGCCACCGAAAAACTATTCAACAGTTTGATGTCAAACGGTCGATTTAAGACAATGAGCACATTGTTGCAACTGCTGTCATATATTCAGATGGCATTTACGATAATTCTGCCGATTTTTAGCAATTACCTTTACTACAAAAAGGCAATGCGTGACCTTAAAATCCTCAATGAGGGCGGATATCCCAACGGTCATACCGTACAGACGAAGGGCGGCGTTAAGACTTGGGCAGCGGTTTTGAGCGGTATCGGCGGTTATGTGCTTATGATAATCGGCTGCATTTTGGTGATAATGCCGTTCATTATGAGCGTTGTGACCACGGTTATTGAAAAATTTAATTTTGTATAAATATACCGTGAAAAGGTGAGGTTGAAATGATTACTAAAGCAATTATTCCTGCGGCGGGTCTCGGAACCAGAGTTTTACCGGCATCAAAGGCAGTACCCAAAGAAATGCTCCCGATTGTTGATAAGCCCGCGATTCAGTACATAGTTGAAGAGGCGGTTGCGTCGGGAATTACGGATATTCTTATCATTACCAATCGTGGGAAAGGCGTTATCGAAGACCACTTTGACCATTCGTTTGAACTTGAACATCTGCTTGAAACCCGTGGCGGTAAAGAGGACGTTCTTTCCGAGCTCAAATCTGTTGCTAAGATGGCAAATATTTATTTCATCCGTCAGAAAGAAGCCAAGGGTCTTGGCCACGCAGTGCTCTGCGCCAGAAGTTTTGTCAAAGACGAGCCGTTTGCTGTTATGTACGGCGATGACGTTATCATAAACGAAGAAAATCCCGTTATAGGGCAGGTTATCCATGCTTATGAAAAACACAACAAATGTGCAGTCGGTATCAAAGAGGTGACCCCCGAACAGATTGTTAAATACAGTTCGATGAAGGTTCAAAATATCGAAGATGACGTTTATTTGATTGATGATATGATTGAAAAACCGCCCATTGAAAAGATTTTTTCAATGTACTCGATTTTGGGACGTTGTGTTCTGACACCCGACATTTTTAATGTTTTGCAGGCTATTCCTAACGGTGCGGGCGGTGAACTGCAGTTGACCGATGCTATGGCCGAAATTGCGCGACGTGACGGTATGGTCGGCGTGGATTTTGACGGTGTCCGTTATGATATGGGCAATAAATTTGGCATAATAAAGGCCAATATCGAGGTTGGTCTTAACCATCCTGAAGTCAAGGATGAATTGAAAGAGTTTATTAAAAAAATAGCATCAGAAATTTGAAATCAGGGTGACAAATTGGAATTTGTCACGCAAGGAGAGTTTTATGTCAAAGGTTAGTTTAAGCCAAAAGCAAATGTTGGTTTACAACTTTTTGAAAAAGACAATGGGCAATTCGATACCGCCTACCGTCCGTGAAATATGTGAGGCAACGGGTATACGTTCAACCTCAACGGTTCATGCCGCTTTGTCAGGTTTGGAGGAAAACGGTTATATAATCCGTGATGCAAAATCCTCGCGCAGTATCCGTCTTAAAGGCACTGCAGAGACGTCAATGGTGCCGTTGGTTGGTAAAGTAACTGCGGGACAGCCGATATTGGCGGTTGAGGAGATTGAGGGCTACATTCCGTGCCCTATATCGTCCGACCGAACTGACAGTCTGTTTGCGCTTCGCGTTTCGGGACTCAGTATGCGTGATGCAGGTATTTTGGACGGGGATATCATTATTGCCGACAAGGATGTGTCAAGCCGAAACGGGGATATTGTGGTAGCGCTTATCGAGGATGAGGCTACCGTTAAACGTTTGGTGGCAGAAAACGGCAAAAAGCCGTATCTTCTGCCTGAAAATCCCGATTTTGACCCCATATACCCCGACTATATGGAGATACTCGGCAGGGTTGTCGGCAGTTACAGAAAGTATTAAACTATGAAGACAGTATATATTTTTACCGACGGAGCCTGTTCGGGCAACCCCGGCCCCGGCGGTTGGGGTGCGGTGCTGAGATACAACTCGGCCGAAAAGGAAATGTCGGGAAGTGACCGAAACACCACCAACAACCGAATGGAATTAACAGCCTGCATTGAGGCTTTAAAACAACTCAAAGAACCGTGCGAGGTCATTCTAACCACCGATTCACAGTATGTCGTCAACGGTATTACAAAGGGTTGGGCGGCTTCGTGGAAATCCAACGGTTGGAGAAAGGGTGACAAAAAGCCTGCTCTTAACCCCGAACTGTGGGACGAGTTGCTGATACTTTGTGAAAAGCATAAGGTCACATTTAATTGGATAAAGGGTCACGCGGGTCACGAGGAAAACGAGCGTTGTGACCGACTGGCTGTCGGTGAGTATCAGAAGTATCTGGATAAGTAATTCTAATATTTATGTTAATTTTTTTACCTTGCGTCAGTAATTCATAAAGCCCAAGGTAAAAACATTATAAAACGAGAATCTCAATCACGTGAATTTCGTGTTGAGGTTTATGGTGATGCGTTCGAATGTTGTCACTCTATGGTCAGTTCGCAAAATCCTGACCCAAAATAAAACTACGGAGGAATTTAATATGTCTAAATCACAAACGCTGTCGCGATATATCGTGACAGCGGCACTTATTGCCGCGGCATACGCGGCTTTAACCTATGTTTCGGCGGCTTTGGGGTTGGCTTACGGCGGAATTCAATTCAGACTGTCAGAGGCTTTGAATATTCTTGCCGCGTTCACACCTGCCGCAATTCCGGGTCTTGCTATCGGTTGTATTATCGGTAACATCGGCAGTCCGTTCGGTGTTGTTGATATTGTGATTGGCACTGTTGCAACACTATTGGCGGCTATTTCCGTAAGAGTTATGGCAAGATACTGCAAAAATGCAACGCCGTTTGTTGGTATTATACCGCCGACCTTGTTTAACGCAGTACTTGTAGGACTTGAGATTACTTGGTTTTTGCCCGAGGGTGTGACTTTGGCAGGTTTTTTGCTTGTAGCAACCGAGGTGGCGATAGGTGAGTTGGCTGTTTGCGGTGCCTTGGGTGTACCGCTTTACTATACGGTTAAAAGCCGATTGAAAAATATATTTTAGTTAAAACAGACAGAGAGAAGGCGAGGTGTTTTCTGTGAGTAAGGTGCTGATTGTCGGCGGAGGTGCCGCCGGTCTTATGGCAGGATATTCGGCGGCTGTGATGGGAGCCGAGGTTACTGTTTTAGAACGCAATCCACGACCCGCCCGTAAGGTTATGATAACGGGTAAGGGGAGGTGCAACGTTACCAACGATACCGATGTAAACGGTCTTGTTAACGCTGTTACGGGTAACGGACGTTTTCTTTATTCTGCGTTCAGCAACTTTACCGCCGAAGACACTAAAAACTTTTTTGAACAGCACGGTGTTCCGCTTAAAACCGAACGCGGTAACCGTGTTTTTCCGGAAAGTGACAAGGCGGTTGATATTGTCGACGCTTTGGTCAATGCCGTAAAAGAGTTCGGGGTTAAGATTATACAGGAACGTGTCACAGAACTTGTGACCTCAAACGGTGTTGTCGTCGGGGTTAAGTGCGAGAGCGGTGCTGTTTATTTTTCTGATTCTGTGATAGTTGCCACGGGTGGTCTATCATATCCTTTAACGGGGTCTACGGGTGACGGCTATTCGTTGGCACAGTCGGTGGGACACACTGTGACCGAACTTTGTCCTTCACTTGTGGCGGTCAATGTGCTTGAGGGTTGGTGTTCCAACGTTCAGGGATTAAGCCTTAAAAATATTAAGGTTACAGTAACAAAAGACGGCGGTACAAAGCCGGTATATGATGATTTCGGTGAATTGATGTTCACACACTACGGCCTGTCCGGTCCAGTTATCCTGAGCGCCTCGGCCTATATGCTTGAACCTGAGAAAAATGTGTACAAAGTGCACATTGACTTGAAACCTGCGCTGTCGACTGAAAAGTTGGATGAGCGTATCCGCCGTGATTTTGATAAAAACCTTAACAAGGATTATATAAATTCATTGGGCGAACTTTTGCCGAGGAAACTGATACCCGTTGTAGTAAAACTGTCGGGTATTGAGCCTTCGCAAAAGGTCAACCAGATAACCCGTGAACAACGCACAAAATTGGTCAGTATTCTGAAAGATATGACCTTGACAGTTACTGGGTTCAGACCCATTGACGAGGCCATCGTTACCAAAGGCGGTATTGTTTTGGGAGAGGTCAATCCCAAGACGATGGAGTCCAGATTGGTAAAAGGACTTTATTTTGCAGGCGAGGTCTTGGATGTTGACGCCTTTACAGGCGGATTCAATCTGCAGATAGCCTTTTCAACGGGATATTGCGCAGGTGAATCGGCAGGAAGTATATATTGAATAAGAGGGATATTATGAACACGAAAACGGTTGCCGTTGCCATTGACGGACCTGCAGGCGCAGGGAAAAGTACCATTGCACGCCGTCTGGCCAAAAATCTTGAATATATATATGTTGATACGGGAGCCTTGTACCGCACGGTTGCGTTCAGTTTGTTGTCGTCGGGCATCAACACTGATGATATAAATGCGGTTATACGTCACGTTAAGGGTATCAATGTTGATATTACATATAAAGGTGACGAACAGAGGGTTTTGCTGGACGGTCGCGATGTTTCAGACTTTATAAGAACACCCGAGGTTTCGATGATGGCGTCTACGACATCGGCCATCCCCGAGGTCAGAGCCTTTTTATTGGGATTGCAGAGGAAACTTGCCGAAGAACACAATGTTGTTATGGACGGCAGGGATATTGCCACCGTCGTTTTGCCTGATGCACAGGTTAAAATATTTCTTACCGCATCGTCAGAGGTTAGAGCCAGAAGACGTTATGATGAACTGATTGCCAAAGGTCAAAAGGTGGAGTTTGAAGATGTTCTGACCGACCTTATAAAGCGCGACGAGCAGGATATGAACCGTGCCGTGGCACCGTTGAGACCTTCCGAGAAGTCGGTTATTGTTGATACGTCTGACCTTGATTTGGAGCAGGCCGTCGAGGCAATGCGCAAGGTCGTTGACAGTATAATTTTGGGAGATAAGCAGTAATATGAAGGTTGTTTTAGCCGAAACGGCGGGTTTTTGCTTTGGTGTTGACCGTGCCGTCAATATGGTTGAGGAACTCTTGACGGACGGCAAAAAGGTTGCAACTTTGGGCCCGATTATTCACAATCCGCAGTTGGTTGAGGATTTGGGAAAGCGGGGGGCCAGAATTGTTGAAAGTCCCGATGATGTGGCGGATGATGAGGTGCTGGTGTTAAGGTCGCACGGTGTTGCGAGGTGCGTTGTCCAAAAAGCAGCCGAGTTAGGACTCACGGTTGCCGATGCAACCTGCCCGTTTGTTGCAAAAATTCACAAAATTGTTGCTGCTGCGGGGGAACAAGGCAGAACCGTGCTCATAGCGGGGGATGCTCATCACAAAGAAGTTGAGGGTATAATCGGGCATTGCACGGGTAAGTTTTTCACATTTAACAGTGAGGAAGACCTTGTGATTTTGCAAAAGAATGATGAAATTGCACTGTCAGAACCCCTGACAGTGGTCTCTCAGACCACTTTTAATGAAGAATTGTGGAAAAAATGTCAAAAAAAATTAAAAAAGCACTATACAAATGCAATTATATTTGATACAATATGTAATGCTACCTCAAAAAGGCAAGAGGAGGCATATGAACTTGCGTCACGTTGCGACGTGATGGTTGTGGTTGGCGGAAAGCACAGTTCAAACACCTGCAAACTTAGAGAAGTGTGTAGCAGTGTTTGCAAAAAAACGGTGCACGTCGAGACGTCCGATGAACTTGACAGCAAGATGTTTTTGCCGAATTCCCTTGTTGGGGTTGTGGCCGGGGCTTCAACGCCATCCGGTATAATAAAGGAGGTTCTAAACACTATGCAAGACATGCAGACCCCTGCAGTGCAGGAAACAATCAACGATGAAATGACTTTCGAGGAGATGCTTAACGCGTCCGAAAGCAGTTCAAATACAGACCAGAAGGTAAAGGGCATCGTTCGTGCAGTCAACTCGACTGAGATTGAAGTAGATATCGTCGGCAGAAAACACACCGGCTATATCTCGGCAAACGAGTTTTCCAATGACCCCAGCGTAAAGCTGACCGAGGCTGTAAAGGTCGGCGATGAGCTTGATCTCATCATTATGCGTACCAACGATCAGGAAGGCACCGTTATGCTTTCCAAGAAGCGCTTTGACGCTATTGCCGGTTGGGACAAGGTACTTACCGCTAAAGAAAACGGTGACGTGATTGAGTCAATCGTTTCTGATGTTGTTAAGGGCGGCGTAGTCACTTTCTATGAGGGAATCAGAGTTTTCATTCCCGCTTCACAGGCAACCCTTTCCAGGTCTGACGACCTTGAGGCTCTCAAAGGTCAGCCAATATCTTTCCGTATTATTGAAATTGGTCAGCGCCGCCGTGTTATCGGTTCGGCAAAGGCAATCTTGCGTGAGCAGAGAAGTGCCGCTGAAGAAAAGTTCTGGAGTGAGGTTGCAGTTGGCGATAAGTTCAACGGCACTGTTAAGTCTATCACCGGTTACGGTGCATTCGTAGACCTTGGCGGTGTTGACGGAATGGTTCACATTTCCGAACTTTCATGGGAACGCATCAAGCATCCTTCTGAGGTTGTCAAGGTTGGCGATACTATCGAGGTTTATGTCAAGGCTATTGACACCGAGAAGAAAAAGATTTCTCTCGGTCACAAGAAGGCTGACGAGAATCCTTGGGAGATTTTCAAGGCAAAATATGCCGTTGAGGATGTTGTCAATGTTAAGATTGTAAGCATGACCACCTACGGCGCATTTGCAAGAATTATCTCCGGAGTTGACGGCCTTATCCACATTTCTCAGATTGCAGACCGTCGTATTGAAAAGCCTGCTGACGAACTTAAGATTGGTCAGGATGTCGATGCAAAAATCATTGACATTGATAACGACAAGAAGCGTGTAAGCCTTTCTATCCGCGCTTTGATCGAGAAGACCGATGCAGTTGAAGAGGCTGCAGAGGAGGTTGTAGCAGAAGAAACTGCTGAAACCGTCGAGGAATAATCTAAGTTTTGAGGGCGAGCGCTCCGTAGCGTTTGCCCTCTTGAATTTTTTTGAAATTGAGGTGTCGCAATGCAGAACAGTTTAAAGGCCGCGGTTAAGGTTGTCGGCATGGCCATCTTTGCTAGTATACTATGCCTTTTTGTGCAGGTGTCCATCCATACTATGATGAAGAGTTTCTCCACCAAGCCCGTAGGCTATGAGGTTCACCAAGTGCTTGAGGACGGTTCAACCGTTGACCACGGAGTCATTAGTGTTGAAGATGCACCTGAAACCCCTGAAAACAACTACCGTTATATGGCTCTTTATCCCGATATGCCCAAGAGCGCAAAGGTTGTAGAAGTGGTTATCAGCGCATTGTTCAGCATAGGAATTCTTTTCTGCACAACAGGTTCTGTGTTTGCTTCGGTTGCCGCTAAAGACCGTAATGATTGCGATTTCAACGGTGCGGAGCCGAACAAAAACAAGGGTTTGGTGATAGGCCTTTTGGCAGTTATTCCGCCTGCTGTTTTTTATGTAATAACACTCGTTCTTAAATTTCTCAAACCGTCTAAAATTGCCGACTGGTTCTATTGGGCTTACAGGTTTATCATTATGGGTCCTATAAAGCCCATAACCGACCAGTTTACCTCGGTTGAGACCTCGCGTTTCACGATTGGCGAAAAGGTTTACATAACTACAGGGCCTCAAACTGCTTTGGCAGAGGTGCCTCTGCGGACTATTGCCGTCCACGGTGCATTTTTGCTGTTGTTTGTACTTATGGGGTACCTTTTGTACCGAATTTGTTATAACGAGGATTCTTTCCTCGCTAAACTGTTGTACAAAAGCGCACGCAAAGAACAGACCGGACGCAGACTGGGAGGCAGATAATGGGACTTTTTCATAAAAATTATGACCGACCCGGCAAGGGAGTTTCCAAAAACGAGCCCGAAAAGCGTGGGTTTTTCAGATTTTTTGAACTGTATTTCCGAAGTTTCTGGAAACTTGTATCAGCACAGTTTTGGTATGTTTTGCTGTGTCTGCCTATTGTGACCAACGGTCTTGCACAGGTCGGTATGGCTTATGTCTGCCGAACTGCGTCAAGGGACAAGCACACATTTGTAACATCCGATTTTTTTGATGCTATCAAGAAAAACTGGAAAAAGGCATTGCCGTTGGGTATACTCAACACAATCATTTTTGCTATACTTGTCGCTGATTTGTATGTGCTTTACATATTCTGGACGCAGAATTTCATCAACAAGGTGTGGGGCTCGATGATATTCGCCGCGTCAATGTTCTTTTATACCGCGTTCAGTTTTGCAAAATTTTATCAGTACACTTTGATGATAACCTTTGACTTTAAGTTCAAAACACTCATCAAAAACTCCTGGCTTTTTGCAACGCTCGGTATAAAGCATAATATCATTATCGGTGTTGTACTGTCGTTAATCTATTTTGCAGGTTTCTGGGTCATTGCCATTAATCCCAATGTGGGTGTGCCTTTGGCTATGATATTCTGTATGTTCATCCTGCCTGCGTTCCGCTCATTCCTTATCCAGTTCAACGTTTTCCCCGAAATCAAGAAGTATATCATAGACCCCTATTATAACGAGCATCCCGACGAGGATATTGAGAAGCGCCGTGAGTTAGGGTTGCTTGATGATGAAAACGAGGAAGCCGTTTTTGAGGATATGGGTGAACATTCCGAAGATTAAAGCACCTTTTCAATATTGAACATACTGTCAACTACGCGCCAGTTTTGAAGGTAAAGTTGGTTTACAGTCCAATAACTTGCACCGCCCAAAGAGAAGTCGTTTATGAGTTGTAATCTTGCGGCGGTGCTTCGTGCATTTTCAAACCACACAATGTGGTCCACACCGTTTTGGGTGTACTCGAAAAACGGCGCTTTGGACCGTTCACTGAACTGGATTTCGGCGCCAACCTCGTATGCGCGATTCAATGCCGCATTTATTGAGAGTATCTCGGCAGGGCGACCGTTTCGGTAGGGCAGAGTCCAGTCATAGCCGTAGTTTGGCATACCCATAAGTATCTTTTGGGGTGGAATTTCGGTTACGGCGTAGGATAAAACCCGTCGCACCTCGTTATAGGGCGCCACCGCCATTGGCGGACCGTAAAGATATCCCCATTCATAGGTCATAATTATGACCTTGTCAACCGTTTTCCCATGAAAAGCGTAATCGTGTGCTTCATAAAGTGTTCCTTGTTGCGTTGCGGAAATTTTCGGCGCAATGGCGGTTGAAAGCCTGAGTCCGTGGATGTCAGTCTGCTCTTTTAACAGGGTCAGAAATTCGTTATATGCTTCGCGGTCGTCGGGGTACAGGTATTCAAAATCAACATCAACTCCCAAATAACCTTTTTGCAATGCCTTGTTGATGACATTGTTTATAAGGGTCTGACGGGTTGTTGGGTTGTTGAGTACACTTTGGGTGATTTCACTCCTGAATCCACCGCCTTCCTCAGTATTGGTTATGACCATTATGGGCGCTGTTCGTCCCTGTTTTGCAAGCCGTATCAGTTCATCGTCGTTGATGCTGTTTAATGACCCGTCGGCTGATACGCTGTAACTGAATATTGCAAGATAGGTGAGGAAGGGCAACGTCTGCCTCAGCACATCTCGGTTGATGTTGGGATAGGCATAGCCGTTGACCGAAATGGTCCGTTTTTGGGTGTTTTCGGGGATGTTTATTATCTGATTAGGGTATATTGTGTAAGGCGGTTGCAGGTCGGGGTTGGCTTGTAACAACTGGTTCAAAGTCAAACCGAAACTTGAGGCGATACTGTAAAGCGAATCACCGTTTTGCACTGTGTAGGTACTGCCCTCAACGGGAATCAGTACATCCTGTCCCACCACAAGACGGTTTGGGTTAGAAAATCCGTTGAACCGTTCCAACTCTGCAACGGTCACACCGAACTCGCGGCCGATACTGTAAAGTGTATCACCTTTTTTTACAACATAAATTACCATTCCAATCACTCCTTTAAATAATGTTTATGCAGGAGGATGAGGAATGTTGACGGAGGAAAATATGAACCTTCCATTTGAAAAAATTATTGATAACTGCAAGAATTTTTGTGTTCTGGATGAAACGGCGTTGAAACGCTTGGAAAAGTATGCGGATTTGTTGGTTGAATGGAATCAAAAGATAAACCTCACCGCAATTTTGGACCCCGAGGGTATTGCGGTAAAACATTTTCTTGACAGTCTGATGATATTCAAATATGTGGATATTCCAAGGGGTGCTTCGGTTATTGATATTGGAACGGGTGCGGGTTTCCCAGGTGTTGTTATGAAGATTGCCCGTCCTGACATTAAACTTACTTTGATGGATTCATTGCAGAAGCGAATCACCTTTTTGGACACTTTGTGTTCAGAGTTGGGGTTGGATGTCACAACGGTACACTCCCGCGCCGAGGATATAAAGCCTTATCAGCGTGAGGGGTATGACTTTGCTGTAGCACGGGCAGTTGCCAATATGCGTATTTTGTCGGAGTACTGTCTGCCTTATGTAAAGATGGGTGGCAGTTTTATCGCAATGAAAGGTTCAACAGCCGCCCAAGAGGTCGGTGAAGCGGATAGGGCGATTACCGTCTTGGGTGGCAGATTGGAGTCGCAAAACCTATTTGAACTGCTTGAGTTCGGCGGTAGAGGTATAATAAATGTTAAAAAGATATCGCAAACTTTGACAAAGTATCCCAGAAACTCAGGAAAAATCTCAAAACAACCATTATAAATGCACGAAACGGACAGATTTTTGTCCGTTTTTTTGTTTTTGTTTTTCTTGCATCAAGTGGGAAAATATGGTAGATTAAACTTGCAAAAAGGAGGTGCGGACATGCTGTTAGACCGAAAAAGACACGACAGAAAATTGATTAGTCTTTCACCCGATAAAATTGTTCCGTCACCCTTTCAACCTCGGCGTGAGTTTGATTATTACGAACTGCTTGAACTGTCGTCAAGTATTCAGAGAAATGGGCTCATCCAACCGATGACGGTGCGTAAGATCGGTGAACGGTATGAACTGATATCGGGAGAAAGAAGACTGAAAGCGTCGGTAATGGCAGGTCTTAAAACGGTGCCGTGTATTGTGGTCAACGCAGGTGACAGGGAATGTTCGCTGATGTGCCTTATCGAAAATATCCAGCGTACCGACCTCAACTTTTTTGAGGAAGCCGATGGGATAAAAAGGCTGATGGATGAGTTTTCACTGTCACAGGCCGAAACGGCTGAAAAACTGGCGATGGCACAGTCAACACTTTCCAATAAGTTGAGACTGTTAAAACTCAAGCCTGAGCAACGCAATCGCATTACAGCAGGCAAACTTTCTGAACGGCACGCAAGAGCCATTATCCGACTTCCTGAAGAAAAACGAGACGAGGTAATAAACCGTTGCATTGCCGAACAACTCTCGATAAGCGACGCCGAAAGTCTTGTCAACGGCATTCTCGCCCCCATACCGCAATTTAAACACCCCACAACAAAAGGGTGTATCGGTGATATAAGGATATTTACCAACAGTATAACCAAAATGATTGGCACAATGCGAAAATCGGGGGTCGACGCAACCTCAAAAAAGAGCGAGACCGACGAGTTTATTGAATATACAATTACCATTCCCAAAAAGCCAAGGAGGGAAAACGCACAGATAACAATCTTCGATATGACGGTGTAAACAGAGATTCCGTCAACCTTAAATAGCCCACCCATATTCATCCCCATACAACGGACCGCCGCCGTGCAGAATTTCTGTACGGCGGCGGTTCGTAATATGTTAATCTTCAAATTTCAAAAATTTATAAGCAGGAACTTCAAGTGCATCGGCAATTCGAAACAACGTATCAAGTGATATGGCTTTATATATGTTGGGTGCCTCAATTTGTCCTATAAACGAAACATAACAATTAAGTTTTTCTGCCAACTGTTCTTGTGTCAGCGATTTTAGTTTCCTGTAATATGAAACTTTGAGTCCTAACATTATATGGTTATTTTTAAATTCTGCTCTCATTCAATCACCTATTATATTTTAAACTCTTGATACAGTAAAATAAATTGTATATAATTACAATTTATTTTAGAATAATAAAAATCGAGGGTGTAAGTGATGATAATCGATATAACAGGTGTTGAACTTACCCCAGGGATGAAGGGCGAGTTCTGTAACGAAAATGGACTTCACGAAGGGATTGAATGTTGCTGTGACGAGTGCGATTATATGCTGTGCTGTCTTGAAACCGCTGATGATAATATGTGTGAGGGGTGCTTTGATAGTGATTGTCCAAGGAGTCAGTTATATAAATTTGAAATGTTTTAAGTTATAAAAAACCGCCGCCGTTTTTTTACGGCGGCGGTTTTGTGGTTTATGTACTTACTGAACTATCTTAAGGAAATTGAGCACCGAAAGTACAATACCGACGAGACAGTAGATATCGATAATTGCACCTACGATACCGACCAAAAGACCAACAACGGGAATTCCTGCAAGAACACCGATGAGGATACCGAGAACAGCACCGACAACCAGGTAAATAACGATGTTGATGATGAGTTTTGCTACATCACCTGATTTAAATGCAAGACCCCATACTTTCTTCAAAATATCCATTGATAAAACCCCTTTCTCAATTTACTTTATTAAATTATATCATATTTTATGCATTTTTCAATAGTTAGTTACTAAATTTTGTGGTTTTTCGATATTTGATTTGTCAGAACAACAACTTGTAGTGTATTTTGTAAATTTTGTTCTGTGAAATTTGTTATTTTTGTTGCAAATTGTTTTTTTGTGTGCAATAATGAAAAGTAAGGTCTGCGACCATTATGCTTATTCGAGATTTAAAATTAAGTCAAACTGAAAGGAGAAGCGGTTTATGAGTTCGCCTCTTGCAGACAGAATAAGACCTGATACGTTGGATTGCGTGGTGGGACAAAAGCACTTGTTGGGTGACGGTAAGCCACTTCGTCGCATTATTGAGTCGGGCACGATACCAAATCTTATTTTTTATGGACCGTCGGGAGTGGGCAAGACCACCGTGGCAAGCATTATTGCCAAGCAGAGCAACAAGCGTCTTTACAAACTTAATGCTACAACGGCTTCCACCGCCGATATCCGTGAAATGCTGTCCTCGGCCGAAATGCTTGGCGGTGACAACGGTATTTTACTTTACCTTGATGAGATTCAGTACTTCAACAAAAAGCAACAGCAGACCTTGCTGGAAAGCATTGAAAACGGCAATATTACGTTGATTGCATCGACAACGGAAAACCCGTATTTTTACGTTTACAACGCGATTTTAAGCCGCTCGACCGTATTTGAATTCAAACAACTTAACTGGGATGATATCCGTCCAGCGGTGCTTCGTGCCGCCGATATTATGGCAAACGAGCAGGGTGTGGAAATTAAGTTTGAGAATGATAATGTGGTTGACATAATCTGCAAGGGTTGTGGCGGAGACGTCAGAAAAGCACTTAATTCGGTTGAACTTTGCGTTTTGTCAAGTGAATCAAAGGGCGGAAAACTGACGGTTTTGGAAGAAACGGCCAAGCAACTTACCCAAAAAAGTGCAATGCGTTATGACCGTGAGGGTGATGACCATTATGACATTGTTTCGGCTTATCAGAAGTCGATGCGAGGTTCCGACCCCGATGCGGCAGTGCACTATCTTGCCCGCCTTTTGGAATCGGGTGACCTGCCCTCGGCCTGCAGAAGACTGCTTGTATGTGCAAATGAGGATGTGGGACTTGCCAATCCCCAGATAATTCCCATTGTAAAGGCGGCGGTTGATACTGCTTTGGCGGTCGGTCTGCCTGAAGCAAGAATTCCGCTTGCCAATGCAGTTGTGCTTGTGGCTATCAGTCCTAAGTCAAACTCGGTTTATAATGCCATAAACGCGGCCATGTCAGACGTGCAAAAAGGCAACACGGGACCTGTGCCAAGGCAACTTCAGAACAAACATTTTGACGGTGATGATGCAGAAGTTAAAGGTCAGCATTACCTGTATCCTCACGATTACAAAAATCATTACGTTAAGCAACAATATCTGCCTGATGCAATAAAAACAAATATTTATTACGAATTCGGTGATAATAAAACGGAACTCGCATATAAAGAGTATTGGAAGAAAATCAAAGAAAAGTAGTTCCGGTGATCGAATGATATTTGAGCTTGACAAAAAGGTTCTTATATATTGGAGATTCACGGCGGCAGTTATATTTGCCGCCGTTTTTTCGGCTTTGTGGCTTTTGATACCGATAAGTTTTGTAATAAAATCGGTGGCAAGTGTCATTTTGTTTGGTTGCTTTTCATTGTATTATGCCGTTTATCTGCCAAAACGTTTTCTTTGTGAAAATGTTGAGGTGTCAAACGGGAAAACTGTCTGCAGAAAAGGTGTAATTTTTAAAAGGGAATATATTTATCCCAACCAAAGGTTAATATATATTCAGACGGTGAAACTGCCGTTGGCGCATTGTTTCGGACTGTTTTCCATTGTGTTCAGAGGTGTCGGGCACAGTCTGATACTTCCTGTTATGACCCAAGAACAAATGATAAGATTTTTAAAGGCGGTACGGACCTATGAATAAAAAACTCACGGTACGTCCGCACTTCGTTTATGTTTTCACACTGCTTTACCCGTATCTTTCTTTACTGATAATTCCTGTGATAAGGGGAGTTTACCGTTATCTTTGCGGCAAGGACAGTACCCTTTCGGCGTTTTTTACCGCCGAGGTTGTTATGCTTGGGATTGCGTTTTTAACGGCGGTTTTGAAACTCAGGCGCACAAAACTTGAGTTTGATGACGGGATAAAGGTGCAAAAAGGTCTGTTTTTTAAGGTGCGGTACACAATCCCCGAACGGTGTGAAAAGGTTATAATGCTTGAGACCGACCCTCTTTCAAGGTTGGTTGGTGTGTATCGGTTGAAAATTTATACCGAAGCGGGCGTGCGGCGACGTCCTGACGAAAAACTGCCCATCCCCCAAAAAACGGCAAGGCTGATATTGGAAAACTATAATTTTTATGGGCAGACGGTCAAAATCAACAGTGTTGGCAATGTAATTATGTCGGCGGCATTGTCTTCCTCTGTTACGGGGTTTTTGCTGGCATTCCCGATAGTAAAATTGATAGTTGCAACGGTGGGCGAGGGCGCATCCACTGTTTTAAAAAATATGGGCGCAAGCGGATTTGAGGGTGCGCAACTTCACACTGCCGTCAAACTGTTGCCCATAGTTATTCTCTTGGGCTACATTGTATCGTTTTTAGTTATTTTCCTACGTAATTGCGGATTTTCCACCGCCAAAAACGGCAACAGAATTATGTTGGATTCGGGTGTTTTACCACACAGAACGGTGTTTTTTAAGGACGGCTCTGTAAATGCCGTTAAAATTATCACGGCGCCGTTGATGAGGCTTGCACGCAAGACAGCGGTCAAATTCAGTGCCTGCGGATTCGGACGCTCAAAAGGTGAAATAGGTCTGCTTGTACCGTGTGTTAAACCGCAGTTTGTCAAGGGGCTTGCCGAATGGCTTTTGCCCACAATAAAGGTTCCCGAAAACAGGCTTTCTCCTGACAAAAGGGCAGTTAAAAGATGCTTTTGGCTCCCAACGCTTTTTTCGACCTTGGCCGTTGTGACGGCGTATGGCTTTGTTAAGGCTTTTCCGCAGTTTACATCAACCGTAGTTTCAGCGGCGATAATATCACTTATCCTTTTGTTAATGTGGCTTAGCGTGCGTATTTTGTTGGTATTTGTGGGGTGTATTTCACTTCAAAACGGTTTTTGTAAATCAGTGGGCAGAAAAGGCTTCGGTACCGTTGAATTGTTGTGCCCTTTAAAGAACATAGAATGCATAAAGGTTACAAGAAGTCCGTTCGACAAAAGGCACGGGCATTGCTCGGTTACCGTTAGAACAGCCTTTAAAAACCGCGATGCCGTTAAGGTGAGATATATTGACTATAAAACGGTTTGCAAACTTTTAAAGTTCTGATATCAGGATTTGACTATCTCACAATCGGTGTAGTACCAGTTCAATATCTGCTCATAACTACTGCCTTGCAGAGCCATAAACTGTGCGCCGTATTGGCTCATTCCGACGCCGTGACCGTAACCTCGCACTGTGAAGACGAACTTTCCGTCGGTATATTCAACATCAAAGTTGGAACTTCTTAAGCCGAGCGCGGAGCGCAGTGATGAGCCTTTGATATCCTTTTTGCATATTTTTATGTTTACAACGGTGCCTGAGTCTGAACGGCTGACCTCTCCAAACCATTTAGAGGGCTCGCCGTCGGCCGTAATGTCAAGTGTTTTAAGTGTTTCTTTCATCTCATCAGCGGAGAACGATGCCTTGCTTAAATAATCAGGACAAAGCAAATCGCCAACACTTTCAACGGGTTTCAGGTATGGGTATTTTCCACCCCAAATAACCTCGGCCGACTCAGTCTTTCCACTTGAAATGCTGTGACAACTTGCTAAAATCGGTTTCCCATTATATGTAATTTTTACCCCTTTAACCTCGTTTACGGCGGATGATACCTTGTCCAGATATTTATTATAAGAATCACCGAAACGCTCTTTGGCTTGGGACTCGGTCAGAAAGGCTTGGTCGCTTTTGTGGGTGTCGGTAACGTCGTAATCCTCATTTTTTCTCAAATCTGCTTTATATAGAGCGTATGTATAGGCAACGACTGCCTGTGCTTTAAGCGCCTCAGGCTCATATTCGGCAGGCATTTCAGCCAGCACAACCCCTGTGACATATTCGGTCACAGAAACGGTTTTAACCTTGTTATCCTCGGTGAACAAAACGCGCAGTTTGGGTTCGTTCTGACTGTCATCAGTAGCAGAATGCTGTGAGGATGGGGGTGGGGATTTTTGGGTGTCTCTCATTGAAAACAAGGGAAAGAGCACCGATGTTATAAAAATTATTGATGCCGAGGCAAGGTATATTCCTTTCATATTAAAAACTCCTATGGTAAATTTGCGTTAAAACTTGTTATATCCATTGACAAATTACACTTGATGGAATAAAATCATATTGTTATGGCTTATCTTATTTATATGCCGTGAAATTTTTAATGATTACAGTTTGGAGGACAACTCTTGAAACTTAAATATGCAACCAAACTTTTTATGGCGGTAAACGGCATTACGCTTTTGTTCAGGACCATGCAGGTTCTGTTGCTGACCGAATCGGGAACGGGCTTTTTAAAAACCGGTTATGCCGCCGTTAATATAATAGGCGCAATTCTGGTGATTTTTTGTCTTGGTGCTTTGTTCATCAATGCAATAAGGGCGGTGCGTCAACCTCAGAATATCAACTGCAAGGGTTGGCCGTCGGTCATTGTTGCGGGTTTGTGTGCCGCTTTTTATATGGCAAGCGGTATCAGTGCGCTTGCGGTCAAGCAACTTGGTTGGAAGATACTCATTGTAACCTCGCTCTTGGCGGCAGTCATGTGTATTGCACTGGCTTTTTCGGCGGTCAGTGGAAAGGCACTGCCAAAGGGTGTTACGCTACTGCCCATACCGTATTGGTTAACGGTTTTGGTTGTTTCATATATCTATTACACTGAGCGCCCTTTGAGGGTGCGGACGGTGTATGAGGCTTTTGCCGTGTGTTTTGTGCTGTTGTTCACAGTCTGCTTCGGTAAGGCTGTGTGCGGTGTCAATCCCGAAAAGAATTTCAGACGTATGTATCCGTTGGGATTTACGTCTTGCTCTTTGTGTCTTTTATGCATTATACCCGAGGGTATTGCAATCATATTCGGAATGTCCGAGAAGATAACCGCATCACCCGTAATGCCGTTGACTTTGGTTGCGGGTGCTTTGTTTACAGGGTTTTTCACCATCAATACCTTTAAAAAGTCCAACACCATCCACCCCAAAAAAGGCAAGAAAATGGATAGCGAAAACACCGCACAAGATTTGCAAAACAGGTTCTGTGAAATTTCCGACAATTCGGATGAAACTGTCATAGCCGAGCAAAAAACCACAGACGAAAATTAAACAGAACCGCCTTACTAACTTTTGTTAATGAGGCGGTTCTGTTGTTATGTGTGATTTTGATTGACTTATGAACGCTGTTAGGTGTATAATATATAGTTAGTGAAATTTTTGATGTTTGTGAGGTGCGAAAATGGGAAAGACTATTGCCGCTGTTGCCACCCCTGAGGGTTTGGGAGGAATAGGTGTTGTTCGTATTTCGGGTGATTCGGCTTTGTCCGTTGCCGATAAGGTGTTTAAATCGGTTTCGGGCAAATTGTTGTCACAGCAAAACGGATATACCGCGCTTTTCGGTCACATTGTGGACAACGAAAAAACCGTTGACGAGGCGGTGGCTTTGGTTTTTCGCGCTCCCAAAAGTTACACGGGAGAGGACACCGTTGAACTCTCTGTCCACGGCGGTACGTTTGTTGTACATCAGGTTCTCCGTGCCGTTTTGTCGGCAGGCGCGCAGATGGCTGAACGCGGTGAGTTTACCAGAAGAGCGTTCCAAAACGGCAAATTGAACCTCACCGAAGCCGAAGCGGTTATCGATATTATTTCAGCCGATGGCGAGCAGGCTTTGAGAGCCTCAATGGCGGCAAAAAACGGCGCCGTGTATAAAAAATGCGCCGAAATAAAGGAAAACCTCACCTTTGCCGCCGCAACGGTTGCCGCTTTTTCCGATTTTCCCGATGAGGAACCCGAGTTCAGCGGAATCGACAAACTTGAGCAGATGTTAACCGATGCCCAAAACAGTCTTAATAGGCTTTGCAGGGATTATGATACAGGACGTATGATACGTCACGGCATTAACACCGTTATTGTGGGACCGCCCAATGCAGGCAAATCCACGTTGATGAATCTGCTTGTGGGTTGCGAGCGTTCCATTGTCACCTCGATTGCAGGTACAACACGTGATATTATCGAAGAAACCGTAAATCTTGACGGTGTTGTACTGAGACTTTGCGATACCGCAGGATTGAGGGACACTGATGATGAGGTTGAGCAGATAGGTGTGCGTTTGACACGTGAGAAGATTGACACTGCCGACCTTATAATCGCCGTTATAGACTCGGCCGAGTGCGGAAGGTCTGAAATTTTCCAACTGCTTGATGGCATAAAGAGTCGCCCTGCGATTGTGGTGTTCAACAAGTCCGACCTTAATTTGGCCAATACGCAAGTGGCGGAAGAAAGAGGCTTACGGTTTGTTGAAATGTCGGCCAAAGAGGGTACAGGGGTTAAAGAATTTACCGAAACCGTTAAATCGGTAACAGGCACTGCCAACCTAACGGGTGAGCAGAGTGTTTACCTCAACGAACGTCAGAGAGACTGTGCACAAAGGGCGCTTTCCCATGTAAGAGAGGCGCTTGAAACCTTGCAATGCGGTATGACCGTTGATGCCGTTGGTGTTTGTCTTGACGATGCGCTAACAGACCTTATGGAACTTTCGGGTGAGCGTGTTACCGTCGAGGTTGCAAACAAGGTGTTTGAACATTTTTGTGTTGGAAAATAAGGGGAATTTTATGAAGTATTTTGCCGGAAACTATGATGTTCTGGTTATCGGTGCAGGTCACGCAGGCATTGAAGCCGCACTGGCCTCTGCAAGAATGGGTTGCAAAACCGCTATTTTTACCATAAATATGGATGCAGTCGGCAATATGCCATGTAATCCATCCATCGGCGGAACCGCCAAGGGTCACCTTGTGCGCGAGATTGACGCTTTGGGTGGTGAGATGGGCAAGGCTGCCGACAGAACGACCATTCAAAACCGTATGCTCAACCGCGGAAAGGGTCCTGCAGTTCACAGTCTTCGCGCACAGATAGACCGCCGAGCATATTCAGAATATATGAAGCACACGCTTGAACTGTGCGAAAATTTGCATCTCCGCCAAGCCGAGATTGTTGACCTGTTTAAGCAAGACGACGGTTGGCACTGCGTCACACAACTTAATGCCGAGTATGTGTCCAAAACCGTTGTTATTGCAACAGGAACATACCTGAAAGGTAAGATTTATGTTGGTGAGGTCAATTACGAAAGCGGGCCCGACGGAACGTTCCCTGCAAATGAGTTGGAAAAGGCTCTTTTGAAACTCAGTTTGCCGTTGCGCCGGTTTAAAACGGGTACACCTGCACGCGTCCTGCGTTCTAGCATTGATTTTTCGAAACTTGAGGTACAACCTGGTGACGAAACGGTGACGCCGTTCAGTTTTAGCACCGATCCCAAAACCGTCGCAAATGATTCGGTGTGTTATATTTCATACACTAACGACAAGACCAAAGATGTCATTTTGAGAAATCTTCACCGTTCACCGCTTTACGGCGGTGTTATCGAGGGAGTGGGTCCGCGATACTGCCCGAGTCTTGAGGACAAGATTGTACGTTTTGCCGACAAGAAAAGGCATCAGTTGTTCATCGAACCTTGTGGACTCAATACCGAGGAAATGTATCTTCAGGGTATGTCGTCATCATTGCCCGAAGAGGTGCAGATAGAGTTTTACCGTACCATCCCTGGCCTTGAAAACGTACAGGTTATGCGAAATGCCTATGCCATTGAATATTCTTGCATTGACCCGTTGGCTTTGAAACTGACTTTGGAGATAAAACAGCACGACGGACTTTACGGTGCGGGTCAGTTTAACGGTTCGTCAGGATACGAGGAAGCCGCCGCACAGGGTCTTATTGCAGGTATAAACGCCGCGCTTAAGGTCAAGAACGAGCAGGAGTTGATATTGTCGAGATCGAGTTCCTATATAGGAACACTGATAGACGACCTTTGTACCAAGGGATGTTCTGACCCGTACCGTATGATGACTTCGCGCTCTGAGTACCGTCTTTTGTTAAGACAGGACAATGCCGACGAACGGTTGAGTGACATCGGTCATAAAATAGGTCTTTTGGGTGATGCCGAATATGAGGCATATCTTGAACGTGTGAAATTGAAAAGTGCCGAGATAGAGCGTCTGGAAAATTCTTTTTTTGGACCGAGTGATGAACTTAATCAGTTGCTTGTCCAAAAAGGCACCGTTCCGCTTAAAACAGGTGTTCGAATGAGTGACCTTATCCGCCGTCCTCAGATGGATTATGTGTCGTTGGCACCTTTTGACAAGCAACGGCCCAAACTTCCTTTCGAGGTTGCCGAGAGGGTGGAGACCGCGATAAAATATTCGGGCTATATCGAGCGACAGATGGCGCAGGTCAAGGAACTTGAACGTCTTGAAAGTCGGGTTTTGCCCGAAACTCTTGATTATGACGATATAAAGGGACTAAGACTTGAAGCGGTTGAGAAACTCAAAAAGGTAAGACCGCAGAACATAGGTCAGGCTTCCCGAATTTCGGGTGTCAGTCCAGCCGACATAACAGTTTTGCTTATTTATCTCGAAAAACTAAAGGGAGAACGTTTATGAAAATTGCAGTTTTTACAGGTGCCTCAAGCGGAATGGGACGCGAGTTTGTCAAACAGATATGCGCAAAAAATAGATTTGATGAGGTTTGGGTGATTGCTCGCCGTCTTGACCGTTTAAAGGAAATAGAGACCGAGTTGGGCCAACCTGTCAGATGTATTTCAATGGACCTTACCGACCCCAAAAGTTATGATGAATACAAGGCACTTTTAGAAGAACACAAACCTGAGGTCAAGGTTTTGGTGAATGCAAGCGGTTTCGGAAAGTTTGCCGCTTTTCAAGACATTCCTCTGAATGAGCAACTTGGTATGATTGACCTTAATGACAAGGCTCTGGTTGCCATTACCTACATAACTCTGCCGTATCTCGTAAGGGGGTCCGAGGTTTATCAGGTTGATTCTTTGTCATCTTTCCAACCTGTGCCTTACATTGCGGTGTACGGTGCTACCAAGGCATTTGTTTTATCGTTTACCCGTGCCGTCAATGCCGAACTTCGCCACACAGGTATTAAAATGATGGCGGTTTGTCCCGGATGGGTCAAGACCGAATTCTTTGACCGTGCCGTAACCGATGAAAGTGTTATTACATATTATAATAAGTTCTTCACCTCAGAAGAGGTTGTAACACGTGCGCTCCGTGATATGCGAAAGGGCAAGGATGTTTCGGTTGCGGGGTTTTCCATCCGCGCGCAGGTATTGCTTACTAAGTTGTTGCCCCACCGCCTCGTTATGAAAATATGGCTTAAACAACAAGGGAAGAAATAAGTAACAGGCAAAATAAAAGGGGCGGTTAAAAACCGCCCAGACCAAAACTTACTGATAAAGCTTTATCGATTTTGTTCATAGCATCAAGGTCAAGACTGCCCATTTTTTCCTTGAGCCGTTGTTTGTCTATGGTGCGTACCTGTTCAAGGAGAACTATTGAGTCCTTGGAAAGTCCGCACCCGTCGGCATCGACTTTTATATGTGTGGGTAGGTTGGTCTTGTCGCGCTGGCTGGTTATTGCGGCGGCAATAACCGTCGGACTGAACTTGTTTCCTACATCGTTCTGAACAATAAGTACCGGTCTTATTCCGCCTTGTTCCGAACCGATGACAGGACTTAAATCCGCATAATAAATGTCGCCTCTTTTAACTGTCACTTTAGGTTCACTCTCCTGAAAATTTGTGATTGACATTTATATTTTTACCTTGAAATAAGAGGTTTAGTCGTCTTCTTATATATTTTATGCTTTTGTTTTCGGCGTGTCACACCTGTCCTTTGATTGCTTGAGGGGTAAAGGAACATAATTTGCGTGACTATTCACCAAAAAATTTAGGGAAATTTTAAATTCGCCGTTGAAATTATAAGAAGTTTAGGCTACAATGAGTTTGTATGAGAATGTATAAAGGTGGAACGAAACGTTGAAAAAACTATTTTCCGATCAGATATATGATATGTTGCCGTTTGAGGGCGGTTTCATTGTTGTCTATCGCCGTAATGAGGTGGCTGACAGGGTGGTTGTATCCTACAAATCGGTGTCCTTGTCAAACGGTGTTGTTTCCCAAAGAACAAAAACCGATTATGAGTTTATAAAGTTTGGTGAACTTTATAAATCTTTACAGTTTGAGGGTGCGCAGTTTATTACCTGCAAGTGCACAAAGATAGACAACGACCGTTTGTTTGTTGTTACTGAGGACGGTCACGCCAAAATCTTTGATAAGGACGGTTATGTCGAGTGGGAGGGCACCGTGCGGTATAAGGATTGCGGACCTTCGGATGTTGCTCATCACGGGCATACTCTTTGGGCGTCGTTTGCCGAGCGTAATGCGCTTATCCGTTTTAATCTCAGAACAATGCGTGAGGAATTGCGTATCGGCGGTTCGACCGATTCCTCGTTTGACTGTCCCACAGGTCTTTGGGTCAACGAACCCGATGAGCAGTTGGTGGTGTGCAACGCAAAAGCCAACAATATTCTTGAGGTTAATATCAAGACTTACACAGTGCATGAGAAAGCATCTTTTGAAGAACCCGTACACCGTTATATGCGTATTGAAGGCAAAGAATTTGCCCTGTTGGATTCAGGTCTGTATTTGCTTTAATATTATATCTTTAACCCGTCAACAAAATTTGGTTGACGGGTGTATTTTATATATCATTGCTCCACAGACTGTACATCCCGTATTTCAGGGCACCTTTCAGTCTTTCTCTGGAACGGCTGAGGTGACGAGAAACGGTTGATTTTGAAAGTCCGTGTTTTTTTGCGATTTCGGTGACAGAAGTGCCCTCAAAGTAGTACTCGGTCACCATCTGCCTTTGACGGTCGGTTAGTTCGGAGTTTATGGCTTTTACCAAAGCCTTTTTCATTACCGAAAGTTTGTGGCTGTTGCTTTCCCGTTCAAAAACATCGGCAACTGGGAAACGGTCCCCGAAAATCTCAAGACTAAAGGTGGTTCGGTTCATTTTCATCATCCTTTCTGTGGTCGGCTATCACCGTTGCTATGCGACGGCATTCCGCCGCGTCTGAATAAAGAGATAAAATTCTTCTCTTTAAAATTATTCGGTCATTACCTTTCAATCGGTTGGCTTCAACATTCAGTTCATGTATACGTTGAAGTAGCCTTTGCGATTGTGCAAGATATTGCTTCCTTAATTGTGATAGTTGCATCGTATCCTTCCTTATCTGATATAATGATAGCTTGACAAATATTGCCAAATTTGCCTAGCCGCTTCATAGTAACACGAATTGTGTCGAAAATCAAGGATAATTTGTCGAAAATAACACATTTCGTGTTATTACACAATAGTTGTACCAACATTACCGCAACTTTTTTACAAAAATCAAATCTTACTGTATTGAAAAATCGCACAGTTTGTGTTATTATATGTGTCGGAAATCAGTTTGCGGTATGTACGACTGATTGCTGTTTGATAATGGAGTGAACCCCAGATTGCAAAGGAGATTTATATGAGCCATATCGGTGAACGTATCCGAAAATTGCGTATATCTGCAGGAATGACACAGGGAGAGTTGGGTAAAAGACTGGGTATCAAGGCAAGCGCGGTGGGGATGTATGAACGTGGCTGTCGCAAACCTGACGGTGAGATGTTGGTTAAGATATGTGAGGTGTTTCACGTCAGTTCGGACAGTTTGCTTGGAATGAGTGAACCGAGCTGTGAGGCGGTTGATATTATAAAGGAAATGAGTAACCGTATCCGTTGGGATAGGGGAGTGTTGCTCAACGGTATGCCGATGAGCGCTGAAGACAGGGAAAAACTTCTCAACGCTATTGAGGTAGCGACCGAGATTATGATGTCGCAAAGGAAAAGTTCCGATTGTGACGGCAAATGACCAAAAAGTGTGTCTTCCAAAATGTCAACCACAATATAATGTAGAGTCATAAAAAAGTTGTTTAATATCTTATATTTATAAAAATTTTTGTTGACATTATAGGGTGAATTGAGGTATAATTCTATCTTGATAGGTTATGTCTGTAACTGTGCGTTGTGGTAGCCACGGCATTTTTGAGGTTACAGACCGCCCGAAGTCAAGCTGATAAAAGGAGGTAAGAAATATGAAGAGAACTTATCAGCCCAAGAAGCTGCACCGCATGAAGGAGCACGGCTTCCGCAAGAGAATGTCCACCGCCAACGGCCGCAAGGTACTTGCCCGCCGCAGAGCAAAGGGCAGACAGAGCCTTACCTACTAATTGAAAGGTCACTTTGTGGCCTTTCAAATGTGGTACAGAGCCAAACCAAAAGGAATGGAAGGGTGACCATGGAATCCGAAAAGCTCAATCTTAATAAGGATTTCAGACGCCTATACGGCAGGGGTCGCAGTCAGGTACACCCTCTGCTGGTCACTTACATTATCCATAATCGAAGCGGTCGCATCCGTTATGGCATAACCACAGGCAAAAAGGTGGGCGGTGCCGTTGAACGCAACCGCGCAAGACGTGTTATTGAAGCCGCAATGAGAGAAAACATTAAACTTGTAAAGTGCAACGGCGCAGATATAGTCTTTGTTGCAAGGACGCGGACCGTTGTCGCCAAAAGTCAGGATGTCGCGGCGGCTATGAAAAAGCATTTTAAATTGGGCGGGCTAATTCCGTCAGAAGAGCAATGAAGTATATTTTTATTGCATTAGTAAGGTTTTATCAGAAGTACATTTCACCGCGTAAGACCTCCTGTTGCCGTTTTGAACCAAGTTGTTCAGCCTATGCGATAGAGGCATTTCGTGAGCGCGGTGCCATCGTCGGTTTTGGATTGACGGTGTGGCGTATATTGCGGTGCAATCCCCTTTGCAAGAGCGGATATGACCCAGTGCCGCTACGCAAACGCAAGAGAAACAAACAAAATAAAGATACAGAATTTTTAGCCGACAAAGCAAACGGTCGGAAGTAAGGAATTGCTATGTTTAGTTTTATAAGTGAACCTATGGGCTGGATACTTGCCCAGTTAAGTGAATTATTCAGCAATAACTTTGCGGCATCGGTCTTTGTATTTACCATTTTGGTAAATGTCATTATGTTGCCGCTTACATTAAAATCGCAAAAATCAACTGCCAAGCAGGCAAGAATCAAGCACAAACTTGATGCATTGAAGAAAAAGTTCGGAGATGACCGCCAGAAATACAGTGTTGCCATGCAGGAGTTGTACAATAAGGAAGGCATTTCCATGGGTGGCGGTTGTTTGCCCATGATTGTAAGACTTATCATTATGATGGGTGTTTATTATGCCATTGTCAGCCCGTTTACCTATGTTGTAAACATCGACCGCGGTGCCATTGTTTCGGCTAATCAGTGGACTTCGTATGTCCGCGCTGTTGAAGATTACGGTGATGACGATATTACCGAAGCCGACTGGAAAGCACTTGGCGTTGAGGAAAGAGCAAAGGATACCGATATTATCGCTGCCGCTGAAAAGTATGGCAATAAGGATGCAACTTATTACGCAAAACTCAGCCTTGTCAGTGAAGTCGGCAGTATGAAATCGAGTGATATCAAGGGTGACTCGGTTCAGGAACGTGTTGCGACCAAAATCAAAAAGTGTGCAGTGACGCGTGAGGTTGAACTGGCAAGTTACCTTAACGTAAATGACACTGCAAAATATTCCCCCATTGTTGAGGATGTTTTTAAGACTAACGGCGGAAACATTGATGACCTTAACAGTATAGATTTCGACCTGTTTGGAATTGACCTTCGCGACACTCCGAATTTCTCATGGAACTTTGTTAAGGGATTTAATGCTAACTGGCTTATCCCCATTGCATCCTTCCTTGCCGCTGTTTTAACCGGCGTTGCAACCTCTGCAATACAGAAAAAAGCCAACCCCGAAGCACCCAATATGATGGCAATGATGTTGTTTATGCCGCTCATTTCTCTGTGGATTGCATTCGGTTTCCCGTGTGCGGTCGGTTTCTATTGGGCCTGCTCAAGTTTGGTTTCCGGCGGAATCCAGATTGCAACACAAATTTTCTATGGTCCCAATGTTGTCAACGCAAGAAATCAGGCCAAGAACATTTTGCAGAGAGCAAAGCATGAGAGTACAAAGATTACCGCAGTTGACGGTGTTTCAAAAGATTAATAAAAAGTAGTTCCCAAGGAGGAAATTTAAAGTGATAATCAAGGAAGCAATCGGCAAGGGCGCCAATGTTGAAGCCGCCCGTGAGGATGCCATCTCAAAACTCAATGCCGGTTTGGACGAAGATGTACAGTTTGAGGTTATAGCCTTCCCCAAAAAGAAGGTATTAGGTTTGTTTGGCGGTGCCGAAGCGCAGGTCAAGGCTTATGTTGAAGGTCCTGACCCTGCACCTAAAAAGGAAAAAAGTCAGAGGAATGACAAGCGTAACGACCGACGTGAAAAACCTCAGAACAAGAAGGACGACAAACCTGTTGCAGAAAAAGTTGTTGAGGTACCAAAAGAGGAACCCGTTGGTATTCCTGCTAATGAGGTTGATGCTTCTTCTCAGGCAGGCAGAGCGTATGCCTATCTCAAAGAGGTTCTTGTAAAGTTGGGTTGTGAAGAAGTTGACGCTACCGTATGTGATGTTGATGGCGGTTCCAAGATAACCCTTAAAGGTAGTGATAAACTTGGGGTTATTATTGGACGCAGAGGTGAGACTCTGGATGCTTTGCAGTATCTTGCATCGCTCGTTGCTAATGAAAACGGTGGCGGATACTATCGTATTGTTATTGATATTGGCAACTACCGTGAGAAGCGCGAGTCTACTCTCGAGGCTTTGGCCAAGAGGACTGCAGGTCAGGTACTCCGTACAGGCCGCAGCCGTTCTTTGGAGCCGATGAATCCTTATGAACGCCGTATTATCCACACCGCAATCCAGAATATTGAGGGTGTTGAATCGACCTCTATAGGTGACGGTTCCAACCGTCGTGTTGTAATCGTTCCCGAGGGTAAACCCGTGCGTGTGCCTGACGACCGCAGGGGTAACCGCGGTGGCCGTGACCGCAGAAACGGCGGCAACCGCAATCGAACTGCTAAGCCCGTAACCGAGGCTTCTGCAGTACAGAAACCAAAGGAAACCGACGGCACTAAACTTTACGGCAAACTCAAATAAAATATCGGCGCACGGAATCCGTCGCCTGACCGAAATGGATATGGCGTCCTGATAAGCGCTATATCCATTTTCTCTTGAAAGGAGTGCCGTTATGGATGTTTCGGTAGGGGACAAACTGATAATGAAAAAGCCACACCCGTGCGGTTGCAATACCTTTACGGTGCTTCGTTCGGGTATGGACTTCAAACTAAAATGTGATATTTGCTCGCACGAGGTAATGCTTCCCCGTGTTAAGGCTGAAAAAAATATAAAACAGGTAATTAAAGGTAACGATAATGTTTGATAAATTAGATGCAGTTGATGTGCGATTTGAAGAAATTGCATTGAGAATGACCGACCCCGCCGTCATTTCCAATACAGCATTGCTGACCGACCTGATGAAGGAACACCGCCAACTGGAACCGTTGGTGATGACCTACCGTGACTATAAAAAAGCCAGGTCAGATATGCAAGGCGCGTTGGAAATGCTTGAGTCGGGCGAACTTGACCCCGAACTCAAAGAACTTGCCGACGAGGAACTGAACGATGCAAAAAAGCGCATTGAGGAGTTGACAGACGAACTTAAAATACTGCTTTTACCCAAGGACCCCAACGATGAGCGCAATGTTATTGTTGAGATAAGGGGAGGTGCAGGGGGTGATGAGTCGGCGTTGTTTGCCGCAAGCCTTTATCGTATGTACACAATGTATGCCGAGTCCCGTCGTTGGCATGTTGAACTTGTCGGCGCAAACGAGACTGAACTTGGCGGATACAAGGAAATCAGTTTTATGATTGAGGGCGCAGGCGCATACTCAAGAATGAAGTATGAAAGCGGTGTTCACCGCGTTCAGCGTGTTCCCGAGACCGAGACTCAGGGACGTATACACACCTCGACCGTAACGGTTGCAGTCCTTCCTGAGGCAGAGGACGTTGAGATTGAGATAAATCCTGCCGACTTACAGATTGATACCTACCGCGCAGGCGGCGCAGGCGGTCAGCACGTCAACAAGACTGAGTCGGCCATCCGTATTACCCATCTGCCCACGGGATTGGTGGTTGAGTGTCAGGATGAGCGCAGCCAGTATAAAAACAAGGACAAGGCAATGAAGGTTTTGCGTTCGCGTTTGTATGAGCAGATGGTGACCGAGCAAAATGAGGCCATTGCAGGTGAGCGCCGTGCACAGGTCGGCACGGGTGACCGTTCCGAGCGTATCCGAACCTATAACTTCCCACAAGGAAGAATGACCGACCACAGAATCGGTCTTACACTTTATAAATTAGACCAGATAATGAACGGTGATATTGACGAGATAGTCGATGCGCTGATAACCCATTACCGCACTGAGATGCTCAAAGCACAGGAAGAAGATTAAGCGAAAGAAAGGAGAGGCCTATGCGGACCGAAAGACTGAAGATTTTTGACCTTGAAAAGGACAAAAGTGCCCTGTGTCGCGCCGCCGAAATTTTGAAAAGCGGAGGTCTTGTCGGTATGCCCACCGAAACGGTTTACGGACTTGCCGCAAACACCTTTGATGAAGAGGCTGTCTCCAATATTTTTAAGGCCAAAGGACGTCCGCAGGACAATCCTTTGATAATCCACGTGGCTGATATGAAAATGGTGCAAGAACTCGTTTCCGAACTGCCTGAAAAAGCGAAAATTTGTGCCGAGAAATTCTGGCCCGGACCCTTTACAATGGTTTTACCGAGAGGTCAAAAGGTGCCAAAATCTGTGAGTGCAGGTCTTGATACTGTGGCGGTGCGTATGCCGTCCAACCCCGTCGCACACGAACTTATAAAGGTTTCAGGATTGCCGTTGGCCGCGCCTTCGGCAAATCTTTCGGGCTCACCGAGTCCCACAACGGCCGACCACGTTTTATTTGACCTCGACGGAAAAATAGATGCTGTTATAATTTCGGACAAATGCGATGTCGGACTGGAATCGACCGTTGTTTCACTCTGCACCCAACCTCCGAGGTTGTTAAGACCGGGTGGGGTGACCCTTGAGCAGTTGCAGGAAGTTTTGCCCGATATTGTTGTTGACAAGGCTGTACTGGCTCAACCCGAGGAGGGCAAACCCGTCGCATCGCCGGGAATGAAATACAAGCACTATTCTCCCAAAGCGCGTGTCATTATGCTTGACGGTGAGTTTAAAAAATTTAAAAAATATGTTTCCAACCATTCCAAAGAAGGCACATTCGCCCTTGTTTTTGAGGGCGAGGAATCCGAACTTTCGGTGCCGTGCGTATCATTCGGCCATAAGGGTGACGGAGCCGAACAGGCAGCCGTTTTGTTTGATGCTTTGCGTAAACTTGACAGTCGCGGATGCAAAGTCTGTTTTGCAAGAGTGCCTAAAAAAAGTGGAGTCGGTCTTGCGGTGTATAACCGTCTTATCCGTGCTGCCGCTTTTGAGGTGATTGAGTTATGAAGATAATCGGACTAACAGGCCCCACAGGCAGCGGAAAATCCACGGTTGCCAAACTTTTGAAAGAAAAAGGTTTTGCTATTATTGATTGCGACCTTGTTGCGCGTGAGGTGGTTGAAAAAGGCAGTCCGCTACTGGATATTTTGCGTGAAACGTTCGGTGACGATATTTTATTTGCCGATGGCAGTCTGGACCGCAAAATGTTGGCACAAAAAGCCTTTTGTGATAAAGACTCGACCGAAATGTTAAACTCAATAATGTTACCCTTTATTGCCGACCGAATAAAGGAACGGCTTAAGCTTTTGGCGGATGACGGGGTTGAGGCAACGCTACTTGATGCGCCGACGCTTTTTGAAAGCGGTCTTGACTCGGAGTGTGACGGCGTTATTGCAGTTTTGTGCGACCGCAAGACAAGAAAGCAACGCATAATATTGCGTGACGGCCTTTCTGAAGAACAGGCCGAGACAAGGCTTAGTGCCTCAAAGCCGGAGTCCTTCTATACTGACAGGACTCGGCATATAGTTTTTAATAACGGTGACCAAAACGATTTTACGCAGTCGGTTGTAACACTTTTGGGAGAATTGCTTTAATGAAAACAGTCAGGAATATTTTACGGCCGATTTTTTGTATATTGATACTGGCTATTATTGCGTTTGCAGGTTATAATATAATATTGAGATACACTCATCCGCAAAAATACACCGAACTTATAGCAAAATATGCCAACGAAAACGGTGTGGAACCGTCATTGGTGAGCGCGGTTATCAAGTGCGAAAGCGGTTTTAATAAGGATGCTGTTTCTTCTGCAGGCGCGAGAGGATTGATGCAACTTACCGAGGAAACGTTTTACGATGTGCGTAAAATGTTGGGCGACGGTGAGGAGTGTACCTATGAGGCCTTGTGGAACGATGCCGAAACAAACATAGAATACGGCACACGTTACCTCGCTTTTTTACTTCAAATGTTTAATGGTGATACCGTTTGTGCGCTTGCTTCCTATAATGCGGGAATGGGTAATGTGAAACAGTGGATGGGTGACGACGGAAAACTGCAGATTTCGGAAATAGAATTTGAAGAGACCCGAAATTATGTTGAAAAGGTGCTGAAAGCACAGGAAAATTACCTTGATTTTTATTCCTGAAAGGAGAATATATATGCCTGATGTTAAAGAACTTAAGGAAAAACTTTGCTACAAAAAGACCAACGGATTGAAAACGGATAACGTTGATTTCAACGAAGTTGAAGATTTCAACAAAGGCTATTCCGAGTTTTTGGGATTTGCCAAGACCGAGCGACTTTGCGTGAAAAAAGCGGTTGAAATTGCTATTGCTAACGGTTTTTCGGAATTTGATGCCGATAAAAAATACTCGGCAGGCGATAAGGTGTATGTCAACAATCACAAAAAATCCTTAATTTTGGCCGTAATCGGAACCGAGCCTGTTGAAAAGGGAACAAGGATTGCCGCAGCACATATAGATTCACCCAGACTTGACCTTAAACCCAATCCGCTTTATGAAGAGGCCGAAATGGCACTGTTTAAAACCCATTACTACGGCGGAATCAAAAAATATCAGTGGACCACGGTACCGCTTGCATTACACGGTGTGTTTTGCAAAAAGGATGGTACCACCGTTGAGGTGTCTATCGGTGAGAACGAGGATGAGCCGTGCTTTGTTGTGACCGATCTCTTGCCTCATTTGGCTCAGGACCAATACAAGCGTACTCCGGGAGACCTTATCAAGGGTGAAGAACTCAATGTCCTTGTTGGAAGCCGTCCTTTTAAGGATGACGAAGGAAGCGAACTTGTAAAACTTAATATCCTCAACATTTTGTTTGAAAAATACGGAATTACCGAGGACGATTTCCTCTCGGCAGAACTTGAGTGTGTACCTGCGGGCAAACCCCGTGACATCGGTTTTGACCGATCGCTGTTGGGCTCTTACGGACACGATGACCGCGTTTGCGCCTACCCTTGTCTTATGGCAACCGTTGATACCAAGGCTCCTAAACACACGGTTATTACGATACTTGCTGATAAAGAGGAGACGGGTTCAGACGGTAATACAGGTATGCAGTCCACTTTCCTTGAGTTCTTTATAGGCGACCTTGCTGAAATGCAGGGTGGAAGCGTTAGCCGTGCGCTTCGCAACTCCAAGTGTCTCTCGGCCGATGTCAACGCCGCGTTTGACCCCACTTTCCCTGATGTTATGGAAAGAAGAAATGCTGCTTTTGTGAACTACGGTGCGGTTATAACCAAGTACACCGGTTCACGCGGTAAGGGTGGCACCTCGGACGCTTCGGCAGAGTTTGTTGCATGGATTAGAAAGATACTTGAGGAGGGCAATGTCCAGTGGCAGACAGGTGAACTCGGCAAGGTTGACCTTGGCGGCGGAGGAACCGTTGCTAAGTATATCGCCAACCTCGGTGTTGATGTTGTTGACCTCGGTGTGCCCGTTCTTTCAATGCACGCACCGTT
>JAZNBS010000052.1:0-24054 GCA_045587185.1 Acutalibacteraceae bacterium | reverse complement strand
TTTAATATGTTTGTGTTATTATACCAACGTGCTTTGGGGGCGTAGCTCAGCTGGGAGAGCGTCTGAATGGCATTCAGAAGGTCATCGGTTCGATCCCGACCGTCTCCACCACAAAAAACCGTTGCTTTTAGCAACGGTTTTTCTTTTACATTTATAACTGACTAATTTTTGACTAACTTTTTGACTAACAATTATTAAATATTATTAACATTTTTTAATTATCAACTTTTATAAGCGTAAAATAAAAAAAGTCCTGCAACCCTTGAAATAACCGGGTTTACAGGACTTTTTGTGTGGAGCTGTTAGGCAGACTCGAACTGCCGACCTCATCCTTACCAAGGATGTGCTCTACCACCTGAGCCATAACAGCATTGCTGACAACGTTATGTATTTTACTATAATATCATCCCGTTGTCAAGAACTATTTTTAAAAAAATCGAAAAATTGTTGAATGACTATTTATTTGTCGTTCAACAGTTTATTGAGTTCTTCCATAAAGGTGCTGAGATCCTTAAACTGGCGGTAAACACTGGCAAAACGAACGTACGCGACCTCGTCAAGTTCTTTCAGTTTTGCCATAACGAGTTCGCCGATAGCGTCACTTGTGACCTCGCGGTCAAGCGAGTTCTGTAACTTTGTCTCAATATCGTCAACTGCGCGTTCGATATCGTTAATAGAAACGGGACGTTTCTCGCAGGCTTTGAGCATACCGTTAATCAGTTTATCACGGTTGAATACCTCACGCGATTTATCTTTTTTGATAACGATAATGGGTAGGCTTTCAATAATTTCGTATGTAGTGAAACGCTTCTGACATTTCAAACATTCTCTTCTGCGGCGGATACGCTCGCCCTCGTCGGTGGGACGGGAATCAATAACCTTACTTTCCTCAAATGCGCAATACGGACACTTCATTTTTACCACTCCTAAAAGAGTATTTTGTATATTCCAAAGGTATTATACCATAAATGTTGTGATTTAACAAGAAAAATTTTTTCTTGTATGAAATTCGAGGGAACAATAGCCACACAGTCTGGTCAGGCTTTAAGATTTGCATACCATAAATATTTACAAATTAACTGTTGTAAAATGGTTCAAAATCTAGTAAAATAAAAAAGTAGAAATAAAATAGGCTTTTTGTGAGCCTTCATGAAAGGGTTTTTAACTATGAGTTTTAATCAGTTGGACAAGCCTCAAAACGGGGAAGTTGTTGCAGTTATGCATACCACAATGGGTGATATTTCTATTCGCCTTTTCAAGGATAAGGTTGAGCGCACTGTCCTTAACTTTGTTGAACTTTCTAAAAAGGGATATTATGACGGACTTATTTTTCACCGTGTTATCAAGGATTTTATGATTCAGGGCGGTGACCCCACCGGTACCGGTTGCGGCGGTGAAAGCATCTACGGTGAAAAGTTTGAGGACGAATTTGACCCTGACCTTCACAATATAAAAGGTGCCTTGTCAATGGCAAATGCAGGCCCTAACACCAACGGCAGTCAGTTCTTTATCGTTCAGGCATCCGAGGTTCCTGAAGGTATGCTTGAGCAGATGAGAGGTATGGCCGACCGCGGTTTCCCTGAAAATGCAGTCAAGGCTTATGAACAGATGGGAGGCACCCCTTGGCTTGACTTCAGACATTCAGTGTTCGGTCAGGTTTTTGAGGGAATGGATGTTGTTGATGCCATTGCCAATGTCAAGACCAACGGCGCAGACCGTCCTTTGGACGATGTGAAGATTATTTCAATCGAGATAAAAGAATAAATTTAAGGAGTTGGAAAAATGAAAAGAATTCTTGCACTTGTTTTAACACTTGTACTTGTGTTGAGCCTTAGCGCTTGTGGAAATAAAAATACAGGTTCAAATAATTCTGACAATAAAGTCAGTGCAACAATGGGCAAACTGCCGGCAAATCCTCCTCAAAAGCCTGCCAAAGTTGAGGTAGGGGAGAACGGTTCGAGAACTGATGACCCCGTTGGTTTCCAACTTGAACTCCCCGAGGTGGGTGAGAAGATAGTTGTTTTTGAAACCACCAAGGGCAACATTTATATGCGTCTGTTCCCTGAAAGTGCGCCTATCACCGTTACCAACTTCGTGGGACTTGTTGAAGCCGGTTACTATGACGGAATTACATTCCACCGCGTTATTAATGATTTTATGATTCAGGGCGGTGACCCCAAGGGTACCGGAACAGGCGGTGAAAGTGTCTGGGGCGGAAACTTTGAGGATGAATTCAATGCGAACTTGCTAAACATACGCGGTTCGCTTTCAATGGCTAACTCAGGCGCCAATACCAACGGCAGTCAGTTTTTTATCAATCAGTGCAAAACCCCTGTGAGCAGGGTTAATTATAGTTATTCGACTATGTATGACAGTTTTTATGACGCCAATGCCGATGCATTGAAGCAGGAGTACGAGACCTATAAGGATGAACTCAAAGACGAGTATCCCGATGCGGAAAGCTATGTCAAGGGTGTCATTGATGCATACATAGGCAAAAATATGATATTCAGTGACGATGTTTCGAATGAGGCGTGGGAACTTTATAAAAAGTATGGCGGAAACATCCATCTTGACGGCGCATTCAAACGCGGTCACGGCGGACATTCGGTCTTTGCTCAGGTTTTCTCGGGCATAAGTGTTGTTGATGAAATTGCATCTGTCGAGGTGGATACTACAACAAGCAAGCCGTTGGAGACCGTTTATATCACCAAGGCTTACACAACGGCTGTTACCGCAGAAATTCTTGCACTTGCCGAGGATATAGAACCGGATAAATCATCCAGTGTCATTGTACCTTAAACCCAACGTTTGACAATAATGAGGAGGTCTATTTATGAAGGGTATTATTCTTGCCGGCGGTTCAGGTACTCGCCTTTACCCTCTGACAATGGTTACATCAAAACAACTTCTGCCCGTTTATGACAAGCCGATGATATACTATCCTCTGTCAACACTTATGTTGGCAGGCATCAAAGATATTCTTATCATTTCCACCCCTACCGACCTTCCTAATTTCGAGCGTCTGCTTGGTGACGGTTCTGCTTACGGTATCAACCTTTCTTATAAGGTTCAACCCTCTCCCGACGGACTTGCACAGGCCTTTTTGATTGGCGAGGAATTTATTGCGGGGGATAGTTGCGCAATGATTTTAGGTGACAATATTTTCTACGGTCACGGATTCAAGAAAACGTTGAAACAGGCCGCCTCAAAAGAAACGGGAGCGACCGTTTTCGGTTACTATGTTAACGACCCTGAGCGTTTCGGTATTGTTGAGTTTGATGAAAACGGAAAAGCGGTTTCTATTGAGGAGAAACCGAAGTGCCCGAAGTCCAACTACTGTGTGACGGGCTTGTATTTTTATGACAACCGTGTTTGCGAGTTTGCCAAGGGAATTAAGCCGTCGGCACGCGGTGAACTTGAAATAACCGACCTTAACAAGATGTATCTTGAAGAGGGAAGTCTTGACGTTGTTCGTCTGGGACGTGGTTTTGCATGGCTTGATACAGGTACCATTGACGCTTTGAACGAGGCTTCGGAATTTGTCAAGGTAATTGAAACAAGACAGTCGGTAAAGATTTCGGCTATTGAGGAAATTGCATATGAAAACGGCTGGATAACCAAGGAGAAGTTGCTTGAGTCGGCTGAAAAATATGGGAAATCACGATACGGTCAGCATCTCAAGAATGCCGCCGAAGGAAAGTTTATCCACTGATGCCGAAAATCAGTGTTATTCTTTGTGCCTATAACGCTGAGGAAACCTTGAGTGCCGCTGTGCAGTCGGTCCTTGGGCAGACACAGGGAGATTTAGAACTTATAATAGTGAACGACGGCTCGCGTGATGAGACGCAGGCCGTCGCGTCGCAATTCTGCCAAGAAGATAAAAGAGTCCGATTGGTAAATATTGAAAACGGTGGCTTAAGTAATGCCCGAAACGTAGGCATAAAAGAGGCTCAAGGTGATTTTATCGCTTTCTGTGATGCCGATGATAAGGTTGATGGAATGGCGTTTGAAATAATGTTGAGAGCCATTGAAACCGACGGCACAGATATGGTTATGTGCGGCTATTTTCACGATACCGAGCAACCTGACGGTACGGTTAGCAGTATTGCAGTTTCGCAACCGCGTGCCGTTTATATGACACGTGAAGAATTATTTGGCGGTATTGTGGGGCTTAAGTCGAAGTTCATTTTTGATGCAAGTTGGAACAAACTGTTCAAAAGAAGCGTGATAGCAGAAAACGGACTTTTGATGCGGGTTGGTGAATTGTTTGAGGATACCGCTTTTGTGATATCTTTCCTTGAGTGTTCGCCAAAAGTTTCCGTATTGCCTGATTGCTTTTATCACTACATTCAGAGGAGTAATGGCAGTATTACAAAAAAATTCGACCCACGCAAACTTAATGACCTCAAAAGGCGTTATGAACAGTTGGCTGAATTCTGCGCGATGGCAGACTCTGATGTCAAGCGGTTTGTTGAACTTTATTATATAAAAAATGTCTATTCCGCACTAGCAAATTCTTTTGACAGCAATGAATTCTCCAAAAGGGAACGAAAACTTCTTTTTAAAGAGGAGTTTTCAAGTCAAAAATTCAAGCAATGCGCCAAGAATGCAAAAGGTATCGGCAGGTCTGACGCTTTGACGGTGTTTGTTGCAAGGTTAGGTTGGCTGTGGCTCAACAGGTTTTATTGCAAGGGAATACATTATATGAAAAGTCGGGCAGCAACTCTTTTTGCCAAAGTTAAATAGTAACAATTATGAGAACAGGGGGACGAGGTTATGGTTTCGGTGGTTGTTGCAACCTATAACGGTGAGAAATATATCGAAGCGCAGCTTCGTTCTATTCTTGACCAGACCTTGACTGCGGACGAGGTTCTGATTTTTGATGACGGCTCGACTGATGCTACTGTTGAAACGGTGAGCAGATTTATTGAAGAAAACAGCCTTAACAGTTGGAAACTCATTAAAAATAAGCACAACAAAGGTTATTGCAAAAATTTTCTTGAGGGCGCAATGCAAACCAAGGGTGACTTTGTGTTTTTCTCAGACCAGGACGATTTGTGGCATAAGGAAAAACTTGAAACTATGACCAAGGTGTTGCAGAATGATGATGAGTTAAAGGCCATTTGTTGTGCGTGCGACCTTATTGACAGCAAGGGCAATAAAATCGGCTCTGCCGAAAATATCGGTGTATTGTTCACCAAAAACGATGATAGTATCGATATTTTTGATGCACAGAAATTTGTGGGCAGGTCATTTATCAGAGGTTGTTCGCTAGGTTTTAGGCGAGAACTTTTAGGCTTTATTACGCCGATTGATTTAAAAGGTCTGTTGTCGCACGATTGGTTGGTGACCTTTACTGCCGCTTTGGTGGGTAAATGCGGTGTTCTGAACCGCGTACTGATGAGTTACCGCTGTCACGGAGAAAATACCTCTTTTGGCGATAGGAAATATGGCAACACAGCATTGCAAAAGCGAATTGAGGCTTTGGAGTGTTCGGTTGACGGTCACCTTTTCGTGTTGGAAAATGCTGACAGTTACCCAAATATGACCGAATGTTTAATCAAAAAAGTAAAAGAGCACATATCGTTTGAACGAAAAAGGGTTGATTACCTTAAAAACGGTGGTTGTATGCGGTTTTTTAGGTGCTTTTTCGCTCTTCAAAACTACAAATGTTACCACGGAAGTCTTAAAGGTGCCGTAAGAGTTTTTGCAGGGGATTTTTTGTATCGAAAAAAGATGTAAAAAATAGTTTTCAAATGCTTGTCTGCTCTTGACAAACGGAATGCTTTGTGGTAATATAATCAAAATAAATCTTCAAGGGCTTTGCGCCGGCAAGATTTTGAAAATGTCTTTCAAGCCTTGCCAATGGTGGCAGGGCTTTTTATAAGAAGATACCAAGGAGACACCAATGGGAGTTATCATTAAAAACTGTCTTGAAATAATTAGCGGCACAGCGGTTAGAACCGACGAGAGACAAATTGTTTCCGACGGTGACGGTGCCGCTATTTCTATTTTTAATGGTGTTGTTGTTCCGGCTTTTTGTGATGTACACGTACATCTTCGAGAGCCGGGATTTTTTTATAAAGAAACGATTAAAACGGGAACACGTGCCGCGGCAAGGGGAGGATACACCGATGTGTTATCAATGCCCAACTTAAATCCCGTACCGGACAGTGTTGAAAACATCAAACAACAACTCCAAATAATTGAAAAAGATTCCTGTATACGCGTTCATCCTTATGCATCTATCACGGTTGGTCAAATGGGTGAAAAACTTGCGGATTTTGATGGCTTGGCACCGCTTTGCATTGCTTTTTCTGATGACGGACGCGGTGTGCAGTCAAAAGAAATGATGCGTTGTGCAATGCTCAAAGCCAAAGAACTCGGGAAAATGATTGTGGCACATTGTGAGGATAATTCACTGCTTTTCGGCGGATATATTCACGACGGTGAATATGCCAAAGCCCACGGGCACAGAGGTATCTGCAGTGAAAGTGAATGGGGTCCCATCAAGCGTGATATTGAGTTGGTTAAAGAAACAGGTTGCAGTTATCACGTTTGCCATGTGTCGTGTAAAGAAAGCGTAGAATTGATACGTAAAGCCAAGGCAGAGGGTGTGGACATAACCTGTGAAACGGGTCCGCATTACCTCGTGCTTGACGATAGTGACCTGCAAGAGGATGCGCGTTTTAAGATGAATCCGCCCTTGCGTTCAAAAGAGGACAGGCTTGCGCTTATTGAGGGCATAAAGGACGGCACTATCGATATGATAGCGACCGACCACGCACCTCACAGCGCAGAGGAAAAGAGCAGAGGGCTTGAAAAAAGTCTTATGGGTGTTGTCGGACTTGAAACGGCCTTTGCGGTTATGTACACCGAATTTGTTAAGACGGGCATCATTACACTTGAAAGATTGGTTGAACTGATGTCAATAAATCCGAGAAAACGTTTCGGTCTGCCCGAAACAGAAGATATATGTGTCTTTGATGTGAACGAGGAACATGAGATTGACCCCGAACAGTTTGTTTCAATGGGCAAGAGTACTCCGTTCAAGGGTAAAAAGGTATATGGTAAATGTCTTCTTACGGTGTGTGACGGCAAGGTTGTTTACCACGCAAAGCAGTTTTAAATATAATTGATATAGATTTTGGAGGAAGAAAAAATGGCAAAGAGAACAGACATCAAAAAGATTCTTATTATTGGCTCGGGTCCTATCGTTATCGGTCAGGCTGCCGAGTTTGACTATGCAGGAACTCAAGCCTGTCTGGCATTGAAAGAGGAGGGTTACGAGGTTGTCCTTTGTAACTCCAACCCTGCCACCATTATGACCGATACCACCATTGCCGACAAGGTTTATATGGAACCGTTGACTTTGGAATATATGGCTAAGATTCTCCGTTACGAGCGTCCCGATGCTATCGTTCCCGGCATCGGCGGTCAGACAGGTTTGAATCTCGCAATGCAACTTGAAAAGAAAGGCGTACTCAAAGAGTGCGGTGTCGAACTGCTTGGTACTTCGAGCGAGAGTATAGAACGTGCTGAAGACCGTGAACTTTTCAAGGAACTTTGCCAGTCTATCGGCGAACCCACCATTCCTTCCGAAATCACCTATAATATTGAACAAGCAAAAGAGGCCGCTGAAAGAATCGGTTACCCTGTAGTATTGCGTCCTGCATTTACTTTGGGTGGTACAGGCGGCGGTTTTGCCAACAATGAGGGAGAACTTATTGAAATAGGTCTTAACGCATTTAAACTTTCTCCCGTTTCACAGGTTCTTATTGAAAAAAGCGTCCGCGGTTATAAGGAAATCGAATTCGAGGTTATGCGTGACTCAAATGACCACGCTATCACCATCTGCGGTATGGAAAATATCGACCCCGTCGGTGTTCACACAGGTGACTCATTGGTCGTAGCGCCTATTATGACTTTGAATGACCACGACCTTAAGATGCTTAACGACAGCGCAATCAAACTCATTAAAGAACTTAAGATTGAGGGTGGATGTAACGTTCAGTTTGCATTGAACCCCCATTCGAGTGAGTATTATCTTATCGAAGTTAACCCCAGAGTTTCACGTTCTTCGGCTTTGGCTTCAAAGGCTTCGGGTTACCCCATTGCACGCGTCACCGCAAAAATTGCCGTAGGTATGGCTTTGGAGGATATTAAGATTGCCAACACCAATGCCGCATTTGAGCCTCAACTTGACTATGTTATTGCAAAACTTCCCCGATTCCCGTTTGATAAGTTTACCTCTGCTCCCAACAAGCTCGGCACCCAGATGAAGGCAACGGGTGAAGTTATGGGCATCGGTTCTAATCTTGAGGAAGCACTTTTGAAGGGAACCCGTTCGCTTGAGGTTGGTGTAAACCACATCTATCACGCAAAGTTTGACAATATGACCGAGGACGAACTCAAAGATTATATCAAGGAGTTCCGTTCAGATAATATTTTTGCTATAGCAGAACTGCTTTCTCGCGGCACGTCTATCGAAGAAATTCATGATATTACTATGATAACTCCTTTCTTCCTTGAGTCCATCAAAAAAATTGTTGATATGGAAGAAACCCTCAAAGAAAACGTCAAGGATAAGGACACTCTGCTTGCCGCCAAGAAGATGGGCTTCAGTGATAAATATGTTGCCCGTATGTGGAAGTGCGACGAACTTGATGTTTACAATTTCCGTAAGCAAAATAATCTGCACCCCGTGTTTAAAATGGTAGATACCTGTCACACAGGTGCATATATTCCTTATTTCTACTCGTCTTATTCCGACGAAAATGCATCGGTGCTGACCGATAAGAAAAAGTTGGTTGTTCTCGGTGCGGGTCCCATCCGTATCGGCCAGGGTGTTGAATTTGACTACTCAACCGTCCACGCAGTAACCACCATCAAAAACTCGGGTTACGAGGCTATCATAATTAACAACAACCCCGAAACCGTTTCGACCGACTATACCACCGCTGACAAACTTTACTTTGAACCGCTTACACCCGAAGATGTTATGAATATTATCGAGTTTGAGAAACCTGAGGGTGTTGTTGCATCATTGGGCGGTCAGACTGCCATTAACCTTGCTCAGCCTCTCAGTGACCGCGGTGTCAAAATAATTGGTACTGACTGTGCCGCTATTGACAAGGCAGAAGACCGAAACGCATTTGAAAATCTTCTCAATGAACTTGATATTCCCAGAGCAAAGGGTCAGGCCGTTACCAAGATAGAAGACGGTATCAAGGCCGCCGCAGAGATAGGCTATCCTGTTCTTGTGCGTCCCAGTTTTGTTTTGGGTGGAAGAGCAATGCAGATTGTTGCCAATGAGGAGCAACTCCGCCACTACCTCAAGACCGCCGTTGAAATTGATGAGGACAAGCCCGTTCTTGTTGATAAGTACATCGAGGGACGTGAGGTTGAAATTGACGCTATTTGTGACGGGCGCAATGTTTTCGTCCCGGGCATTATGGAACTTGTTGAGCGTACGGGTGTTCACTCGGGTGACTCGATAAGCGTTTATCCCTCGTTCAGTATCTCCGATAAGGTCAAGGGCATTATCTTGCAGTATGCCAAAAAACTCGGTCTTGGAATCGGCATTGTTGGACTTTATAACATTCAGTTCATTGTTGATAAGGAAGATAACGTATTTATCATTGAAGTCAATCCCCGTTCATCAAGAACTGTTCCGTTCCTTTCCAAAGCAACGGGTTACAGTTTGGCTGACATTGCAACCGAGTGTATAATGGGTAAGAGCCTTAAAGAGCAAGGAATATTTGACATCTATCCCGAGGAGAAAAAACGTTGGTATGCAAAGGCTCCTGTGTTCTCATTCAATAAGATTCGAGGACTTGATGCTTACCTCTCACCCGAAATGAAGTCCACCGGTGAGGCTATCGGTTATGACGATAAACTGAACCGAGCACTTTATAAGGCTTTGCAGGCTTCGGGTATGCATTTGCAGAACTATGGCACTGTTTTTGCAACCATTGCCGACCGCGATAAAGAGGAAGCACTGCCGCTTATTCGCCGTTTCTACAATCTTGGATTTAATATCGAGGCAACAACGGGTACCGCAGAATTCCTTAAGAAAAACGGCATCCGCACCCACGTTCTTGGCAAGATAAGTGACGGTTGCGAGGAGATTCCCGATGCACTCCGTCAGGGTCACATTGCTTATGTTATCAACACCAAGGACCCAGGTGACACCAACAACGGAAACGACGGTCATCAGATTAGACAGTTGGCGACCGAGAATAATGTCACCATCTTCACAGCACTTGATACCGTCAAGGTTCTGCTTGACGTTTTGGAAGAGACCACTCTCTGCGTATCCACTATTGATGCATAATAGGTGAAATAATGAAACAGGGTATTTTTGAAATTACCGAAAACCGTATGATAGCCAAAAACACCTACCTTATGGTTTTAAAAGGCGATGTTTCTGATATTACGGCTTCGGGTCAGTTTATCAATATAAAGTTGGATGGATTTTACCTTCGCAGACCGATTTCGGTCTGCGATTGTGAGGACGATACCGTCACAATAATCTACAAGACAGTAGGCAAGGGCACAGAGGCTATGGCCAAGATGCTTATCGGTGAAAGACTCGATGTTTTAACAGGTCTTGGCAACGGTTATGACTTGGAAAAGTCAGGTGAAAATCCCTTGCTGCTTGGTGGCGGTGCAGGTGTTCCGCCTATGTATATGCTGTGTAAATTACTTCTTGCGCAAGGCAAAAAGCCGTCTGTTGTGCTTGGATTTAACACAAAAGACGAGGTCTTTTTTGAGGAAGAGTTCAAGGCCCTGGGTGCCGAAGTGGTTGTCACAACTGCTGACGGAAGTTACGGTAAAAAGGGCTTTGTTACCGACGCAATGCGTGAAATGAAATATACATATTTTTACACCTGCGGTCCCGAACCGATGCTTAAAGCTATTGATAAAACCGCCACTACAAGCGGTCAGTTGAGTTTTGAGGAACGTATGGGATGCGGTTTCGGTGCCTGTATGGGTTGCTCTTGCAAGACCAAGTACGGCAACAAGCGTATTTGTAAAGACGGACCCGTTCTCATAAGGGAGGAGATAATATGGTAAACACTAAAGTGACACTTTGCGGCGTCGAGATGGATAACCCTCTTATCCCTGCCTCAGGTACATTCGGTTTCGGCTACGAGTTTGCCGAGATTTACGATATTAACTGCCTTGGAACATTTTCGTTTAAAGGCACCACCAAGGATCCCCGTTTTGGTAATCCAACTCCCAGAATTGCTGAGTGTGATGCGGGAATAATTAACGCCGTTGGTCTTCAAAATCCTGGTGTTGAAAAGGTTTTGGCTGAGGAACTGCCAAAATTAAAGAAGTGCTTTTTTAAGCCGGTTATGGCTAATGTAAGCGGATTTTCGGTTGAGGATTATGCTTATACGGTTGAAAAGTTGGATGTTGAGGACCAGATTGGTTGGTTTGAGGTCAACGTTTCATGCCCTAATGTTCACGGGGGCGGTATGAGTTTCGGAACAAGTCCTGAGGCTGCAGCCGAGGTTACACGCGCTTGCCGTAAGGTGACTAAAAAGCCGTTGCTTATCAAACTTTCACCCAATGTTACCGACATTGTGTCGATAGCCAAAGCCTGTGAGGATGCAGGTGCCGACGGTATCAGTATGATTAACACAATGCTTGGTATGAGGATTGATTTGAAAACTAAAAAGCCGATTATCGCCAACAAGATGGGCGGTTTTTCGGGCCCTGCAATCAAGCCTGTGGCGGTACGTATGGTTTATCAGGTTTACGATGCAGTAAAAATCCCGATTGTCGGAATGGGTGGCATCAGTACGGCTGAGGATGTTATTGAAATGATGCTTGCGGGCGCAACCGCTGTTGAGGTTGGTGCCGCAAACCTTGTCGACCCCTTTGTTTGCAAGGATATCATTGAAAAACTGCCTGAGGTTATGATAAAATACGGAATAAATGACTTAAACGATATTATAGGAGGCGCTCATAATGGGTAAGGATGTTATTATTGCTTGTGATTTTGCGAGCAAAGAAACTTGTCTTGAGTTTTTGGATAAGTTCACAGGAAGAAAGCCGTTTGTTAAAATCGGAATGGAACTTTTTTATGCCGCAGGTCCTGAAATTGTTCGTGAGATTAAGGCAAGAGGTCACAAGATTTTCCTCGATTTGAAGTTGCACGATATCCCTAATACTGTTAAGAAATCAATGGCTGTTTTATCCAATTTGGATGTTGATATGACAAACTTGCACGCAGGCGGCACCATATCTATGATGGAAGCAGGTCTTGAAGGATTGACCCGTGCTGACGGCACAAGACCTTTGCTAATCGCGGTCACTCAGTTGACCTCGACCGACCAAGAAAGAATGGAAAACGACCTGCTTATCAAAGAGCCTATCGACAAGGTTGTTATGCACTATGCTCATAACGCTATGGTTGCAGGTCTTGACGGTGTTGTTTGTTCACCGCTTGAGGCAGGCAAGGTTCACGAAACCTGCGGTAAGAAGTTCCTCACTGTTACCCCGGGTGTCCGTTTTGCAGACGGTGATGTTGGCGACCAGAAGCGAGTTATGACCCCTGACGAGGCTAAGAAAATAGGCTCTGACTATATTGTTGTCGGACGTCCTATTACTGCCGCAGAGGACCCTGTCAAAGCATATACACGTTGTGTTGAGGAGTTTTGTGACTGATTTCTGCACAAATATTTATATTGCAAGATAAACCTTGACGCTTTAACTAAAGGAGAATAAAGATGGAAAGTTATAAGAGAGAATTTATAAAGTTTCTTGAGGGTGCAGGAGTGCTTAAATTCGGTGATTTCACTGCAAAGTCGGGACGGAAGATTCCTTACTTCATAAATGCAGGTGATATCAAGACAGGTGACCAGATATCAAAACTCGGTGAGTTTTATGCCAAAGCATATTTTGAAAAGGTTGGCAATAAGAAAACCGTTCTTTACGGACCCGCTTACAAAGGTATTCCCATAGCGGTTTCGGTTGCTTGTGCACTTTCTAAAGAAGGTCTTGATGTGCCGTTCTTCTTCAACCGAAAAGAGGAAAAAGACCACGGCGAGGGCGGTGTTTTTGTCGGTTATAAGCCCAAGGCAGGTGAGGAAATCGTTATCGTTGAGGATGTTATCACCGCAGGTACCGCCATTCGTGAAAGTATGGCCATTTTGTCATCGTTAGAGGGCACAAAGGTTGCCGCAACCTTTGTTATGGTTGATCGCAAGGAAAAGGGTCAGACTGAAAAGAGCGCAATGGCCGAGGTTGGTGAGGAGTTCGGTTTCCCTGTATACTCTGTCGTTGATGTTTATGACATTATTGAGTATCTTGAGGAAGACCCAGCAAACCGCGAAAACGTTGACCGTATCAAGGCTTACCTTGCAATCAACGGTGCAAAAGCATAATTTGATTTAAGAGAAAGGCGGACCTAAATGAGAAGTCTTATCAGTATTCTTGACTTGAGCGTTGCCGAGATTGACGAACTTGTTGCAACCGCTAACGATATTATTGCAAACCCCAAAAAGTACAGCGAAATCTGCCACGGCAAAAAGTTGGCAACCCTGTTTTTTGAGCCTTCAACCAGAACACGATTGAGTTTTGAGGCTGCTATGTATGAACTGGGCGGTAATGTTCTCGGTTTTTCCGAAGCAAACAGTTCTTCGGCCGCCAAGGGCGAAAGCGTTGCCGACACGGCCAAGACCATTTCTTGCTATGCCGATATTATTGCAATGCGCCATCCCAAAGAGGGCGCACCGCTTGTTGCTGCAATGAACGCTTCGATTCCCGTTATCAACGCGGGTGACGGCGGTCACAACCATCCCACACAGACTTTGGCCGACCTTCTTACAATTCATCGTGAAAAGGGCGGATTTTCGGGGTTGACTATCGGACTTTGCGGTGACCTTAAGTTTGGACGCACCGTACATTCGTTAATTGAGGCGATGGCACGTTATGACGATGTAAAGTTTGTACTTATCTCACCCGAGGAGTTGAAACTCCCCAGTTACGTTAAGAATGACGTACTTAAAAAGCACTGTATCGAGTATGTTGAGACAACCGACCTTGAGGCCGTTATTCCCGAACTTGACATCCTTTATATGACCCGCGTTCAGCGTGAGCGTTTTTTCAATGAGGAAGATTATCTCCGTTTGAAGGATAGTTACATCTTAACTCCCCAAAAACTTAAAAACGCTAAGACTGACCTTTCGGTTATGCATCCGTTGCCGAGGGTTAACGAAATCAGCGTTGCAATTGACGGTGACCCCAGAGCCGCTTATTTCAAACAGGTTCTCTACGGAAAATATATGCGAATGGCTTTGATGTTGAAACTTTTGGAGGTGAAGGTGTGATGAATATTAACCCAATCAAAAACGGTATAGTTATCGACCACATCACCGCTGGTAAGGCAATGCAGATATATAAACTGCTCGACCTTGACAAACTTGATTGTTCAGTTGCTATCATCAAAAACGTGAATAGCGGTCGCATGGGTAAAAAGGATATTGTGAAGATAGATTTCGATTATGATATTGACATTGATGTGCTTGGTTACATTGATGCAGGTGTTACCGTAAACGTTATCAAAAATGGCGAGATTATTGAGAAAAAGGCGGTTGAGTTGCCTAAAAAACTAACAAACGTCATTTTCTGCAAAAACCCGAGATGCATCACATCCTGCGAGCAGGAATTGCCTCACATCTTCAACCTGACAGATAAGGGAAACAAGGTCTACCGTTGCCATTACTGTGAGACCAAGTCCAAAAATCTGTAATAACTTATATTTAAAATAAATAATAAAGGTTCCCTCAGGGTTTTGCCCCAAGGGAACCTTTATTATTTATAACATCTCACGAAACAAAGAATGTTGTGTATTCCTGTTCAATGCATATGTAAAAATGAGGTGCGGTTTTATTCTTTATTGGAATCAGCAATTTTGTCCAATTTTTTGTTGCGGAAATATAGCAACAAATCGAGAAAGACCATGATAAAGTTGAGTACATAGAAGAACAGAACATACCATTTCGATGCGAAGTTTGCCATATAAGCTTCGTTTATTACTTTAGAAATGATACCTGCAACATATCCAAACAGTATCAGTAACAAAAAGGCAAGGCTTTTACCTTTTGCGGTGCGTGCTTTGTAGGAACGAAGCACGTTAAACGGCCACGAAGCACCGAAACTTACTATCATGGCAATTTCAAAAAATTCAAACAAATCAAGCATTTTTTTCACTCCTTTTTAGAAATCATAACCCAGTTTTACTAAAATGTCAATAATGTGATTATGTGTGGTGACTATACATTGACAGTTATGGTTGATTGTGGTAAAATTTAAAATAAGTGAGGGCGGATTCTCTCAAAAAGGAGATTTTTATGGAACTATTGCAGATAACATACTTTTGTGATGCGGCGGAATGCCAAAACTTCACCAAAACGGCTCAGAAATACGGTGTACCTGCTTCCAATATTTCACAAACTGTACACCGACTAGAAACGGAACTCGGAGTAAATCTATTCGACCGCCGTGCTAACAAAGTTACATTAAATGAGGCGGGCCGCGTGTTTTATCAAAAAATGAAATTGGCTCTGAACTCAATAGAGGAAGGCAAACTTCGTCTTAATGACCTCAAGGGCACCGTCTCTGGCGAGGTGAGGTTGCTTATCTTAACCAACAGAAATTCTGTAACAAAGGCTATTGAAAAGTTTAAGAATAAGTATCCCAATGCGGTCTTTTCGGTCAGCCATCGACTTGATAATGCCGAAGATGAGTTTGATTTTATTATAAGTGATGAGCCACCGTTTGGACGTAAACTTGAAAAACGCCTGCTGATAACCGATGAAATGATGTTGGCTGTACAAAAGGGCAGTGAATGGGATAGAGACGATATAAACCTGTGTGACCTCAGAAATGCACGGTTTATCTCAATGCATTCAAACAGCAGTCTTTACCGCACAGCATACAAGATTTGTACCGACAAAGGTTTTAAGCCCAATGTTGCGATACAAAGTGACGACCCGTACTATATGAGAAAGTATGTTGAACTTGGAATGGGGGTTGCCATTGTGCCAAGCGTTTCGTGGAAAGGGCTTTTTTCTGAAAATATTGTGCTTAAAAGTCTGGGCGGTATCAAGCGTGAAACCTATCTTTACAGTGACCCCGAAAAATATATGCCGGCCGTGGCGGTGTTGTTTTTAGAAGAACTTTTAGGTGTTCGCGAATTATTAAAGTGAGAAAACACCCACAAACCAAAAAACGTTCTATAAAAACAAAATAAAAGGGTGGATTTTTGTGTTGATTTGATTTACAATGATGGTGTAAATATTTTCTGTTTTAAAGGACGTAGGTATAATTATGTGGCAACCTTATGAAGTTGATGTCTCTTCGGCACTCAAACAGGGTGAAAATGTTGTTGAAACAACTGCAACAGGTAAACTTTGTAATCTGCTTGGATCTTTCCGCTTTAAAGTAGGTGAGGCTCATTCGGTAGGAACCCGTCATTTTTTCCACAAGTCGCCAATTTGGTGTAAGGGTATGAATCCTGAATGGGTTGATGCCCATTGCTTTGTCGAGTTTAAACTCTCTTTGTGATGCTTATGAAAATTGTAAAATTTTTGTCGGTGCTGTTGTCGGCGGTCTGTGTGTTTACCGCCGCAGCCTGCAGTAAAAAAGCAACCGATAATAACGGTTCAAATGCGAGTATAACTTCATCTATTGTTACTGTTTCAGAGGAAACGGTTTCACAGTGTCAGCATAATTATCAAACCACGGTTGTGAGTGACCCGTTACCGTTAAAGGACGGCGAGCAGAAAAATGTGTGCAGTCTGTGCGGTGATACAGTTACCCAATCCATACCTGCTACAAAAACTTTAAGAGTACTGGCCGTGGGTAACAGTTTTAGTGTTGACGGTATGGAGTATCTGTGGCAGATTGCCCACGATGCGGGTGTTGAGAAAATCATACTCGGTAACCTCTATATTGGCGGATGCTCCATTGATATGCATTGGAACAATATCCAATCCGATGCCGCAAAATACACTTATTATAAAAACACAACGGGTGAGTGGAGTGAGACCAAGGAAACAAAAATTTCCACCGCCATTTCGGATGAGAATTGGGATTTTGTGACTTTGCAACAAGTTTCGGCCAAAAGCGGATTGGCTGAAAGTTTTGGCAATGTAAATAATGTCATAAACCATCTCGCAAGTGAACTACCTAACGCAAAGTTTTTCTGGCATCAGACATGGGCTTACCAGCACGATGCTTATACAAGCAATTTCAATGCATATGACCGCAACCAACTAAAGATGTACAAAGCCATAATAGATACATTTAATAAAAAGGTTGCACCCAATAAAAATGTTGACGGTGTGATACCTGCCGGCACAGCAATTCAAAATGTTCGCACAACTGAAATTGGGGATATTCTTACCCGTGACGGCCACCATCTGAGTTACGGTTACGGGCGTTACACGGCATCTTTTGCATGGTATGCGGCTTTGACGGACGGTGGGGTAGATGTTGTTGAGTGGTATCCTGAAAAACACCCCGAGATAGGCATAAATCTTGAACTTATCAAAAGTTCGGTAAAGGATGCAATAGAAACACCGCTTAAAATCACACAACAGATAAAAGAAAAATAACATATAAAACCGGGGGTTTTACGCCCTCGGTTTTTGCTTAATCTATAAAAAATATCGTTCAAGACAAAGGATATGCGACATTTTTGCCAAACCTTAAATTTACCTAAAATTCTTATTGACTGTGAGCACGGTTTAATGTATAATATTTAGAAACAATTTTATATTGGTGTACTGTTATTTACTTTATATAAACGGAGGAATTAAAAATGGCAATCTTTATTAACGAACCTTCGCATACTTTTAACGAGTATCTGCTTATCCCCGGATACTCTTCAAGCGAATGTGTACCTGCAAACGTAAGCCTCAAAACCCCTCTTGTAAGATTCAAGAAGGGTGAGGAATCGGCCATCACTATGAATATCCCCATGGTTTCGGCTATTATGCAATCGGTCTCGGGTGACCGCCTTGCCATAGCACTTGCTACCGAGGGTGGCGTTTCGTTCATATACGGTTCCCAGTCGGTTGAGGACGAGGCTGCAATGGTGGCCCGTGCCAAGAACCACAAGGCTGGTTTCGTTAAGAGTGATTCCAATGTAAAGCCTACAGATACAATGGCCGATGTTGTTGCGCTTAAGGAAAAAACAGGTCATTCCACTGTTGCTGTTACCGAAGACGGCACCGCCGACGGCAAGTTGCTCGGTATTGTTACCGGCCGTGACTACCGTGTAAGCCGTATGGACCCTGCCACTCCTGTTAGCGAGTTTATGACCCCGTTTGAAAAACTCATTGTGGCTAAAGAGGGTACAAGCCTTAAAGAAGCCAACGATATTATTTGGGACAATAAGTTGAATTCATTGCCTATTATCAATGACAATCAGCAACTTTGCTACTTCGTGTTCCGTAAGGACTATGATACTCACAAGCAGAACCCCAACGAGTTGCTTGATGCTTCCAAGAGATATGTTGTAGGTGCAGGTATCAACACCCGTGACTACGCAGAGCGTGTTCCTGCACTTGTTGAGGCTGGCGCCGATGTTCTTTGTATCGACTCTTCAGAGGGATTCTCCGAGTGGCAGAAACTGACCATCGAGTGGATTCGTGCAAAATACGGCGACACCGTTAAGGTCGGCGCAGGCAATGTTGTTGATGCCGAGGGCTTCCGCTTCTTGGCAGACTGCGGCGCTGACTTTATCAAGGTTGGTATCGGCGGCGGTTCTATCTGTATCACACGTGAGACCAAGGGTATCGGCCGCGGACAGGCTACCGCTTTGATTGAGGTCTGCAAGGCCCGTGACGAATATTTCAAGGAAACAGGCATTTACGTTCCTGTTTGTTCTGACGGTGGTATCGTTTACGACCATCACATCACACTTGCTCTTGCAATGGGTGCTGATTTTGTGATGCTTGGCCGTTACTTTGCAAGATTTGACGAAAGCCCGACCAACAAGGTTAATATTGGCGGTAATTACTTCAAAGAGTATTGGGGAGAGGGCTCGGCTAGGGCTCGTAACTGGCAGAGATATGACCTCGGCGGTGACAAAAAACTCTCGTTTGAAGAGGGTGTTGACTCCTACGTTCCTTATGCAGGAACTTTAAAAGACAATGTTGCTTTGTCACTTTCCAAGGTTAAGTCCACGATGTGCAACTGTGGTGCACTTACTATTCCCGAACTTCAGCAGAAAGCAAAACTGACCCTTGTTTCCGCAACAAGTATCGTCGAGGGTGGCGCTCACGACGTTATTCAGAAGGAAAAGAGCACTGCGATTAAATAATCAAATAAATGCTAAAAACGGATGGCTTTTGCCCAACTTCCCATAAGGATGTTGGGCAGTTTTATTCGCCAAAGGCGAGTTATATTGCTTCGAAGTGATATTCGGCTAACGCCGAGTGGTATTCGCTTCGCGAGTTTAAAAGGCGAATAAAATAACACTGAAACCGCAAGGTTTCAATAACACTATTGCTGAAAGCAATAATATCACTCCTACAAGGTCGGAATATAATTTGAAAGACTATTATTTTTTATGTATAATAATTTTAGAGGTGATTACTTTGGCTGATAGTGTTTTGAGAGATAAGGCAAAAGATTTTGCAAAAACCGTTGTTTTTTTTTTGTCGTGATATGAAATTAAATCATAAGGAATCAGTTTTGATAAATCAACTGCTTCGTTCTGCAACATCAATTGGTGCTAATTTACACTAAGCACAATAATTGGTGCTAATTTACACGAAGCACAATACGCACAAGGAACAAAAGACTTTATTTCCAAACTTGAAATTGCTCAAAAAGGATGTTATGAAACAGAATATTGGTTAGAACTTCTTTTTGCAACAAATTGTATAAACGAAGAAAATTATAAACCATTACAAAATGATTGCGGCGCAATCCGTCGAATGTTAATATCTTCACTTAAAACTATAAAGTCAAAATAAGGGTTTGGGCTTAGCCCAAATACATTTGTATATACAAATGCGATGCTGGTTCTATCCGAAAGGAGAGGGATTTTTGTGAATGTAATTGAGCATTACGATAAACTAATTGATGAAAATAATGATCCCGTAAACGACTCTGAATCTCTGAAAGAGTATATGAATAAATGGGACGGACGAGTGTTTGTTGATGCAATGAAACTTGATAAACATAAAACTGTCTTGGAAATCGGTGTTGGTACGGGTCGACTTGCACTAAAAACAATACCATTATGCAAAAAATTCTTTGGTATTGATATATCCCCAAATACAATAGAGAGAGCCTCACGCAACTTATCGCAATATCAAAATGTTGAGTTAATATGCGCTGATTTTATAACTTATAATTTTAATATGGCTTTTGATGCAGTGTATTCTTCCCTGACTTTTATGCACATCAAGGATAAACAAAAGTGTATCAACAAAATTCATTCTTTGCTAAAACCTAATGGACTTTTTGTATTATCTATTGATAAAAATCAAAACAAATATATAGAATGTGGAGATAGGCAAATAGAGATTTATCCCGATAACCTTTCTGATACGAAGGCATATATTATAAATTCAGGGCTAACATTATTAGATGGTATTGAGACGGAATTTGCGTACATTTTTGTTTCATTAAAAGCATAGGGAAAGCCGATAGATTCAAAATAAATCTATCGGCTTTAAACATCCTTATGAGAAGTAGCCTTTTGCCATCCGTTTTGTTTGAACAATGTTGAGGGTGCGTTAGACACAAAACAAGTTTGTTGTTTGGTCACCTTGATTTGGTTAAGTTTTCCTTAACCGCTTGACATTGTTTTCAAGGTGTGCGATAATACAAAACAAGAATTGAAATAGGCGGTGGGGTAATGACGGTTTCGGTGGCGTTGGCGACCTACAATGGTGAAAAATATGTCATAGAACAGTTGAACTCTTTGCTTAATCAGTCAAGGCAACCTGACGAGGTTATAATTATTGACGATTGCTCAACCGACAGCACACCGCAAATCGTGCGCGATTACATTTCTGCCCATTCTCTTCCTTGGAAATTTTCGGTTGCCGAAAGTAATTCGGGGTATAAGAAAAATTTTTACAACTGCATAAAAGCAACAAGCGGAGATGTGGTTTTTCTTTGCGATCAGGATGATGTGTGGTATCCTGATAAAATTGAAAAGACACTTGGTATTTTTGAAAAAGAGAGCGGTTGCCTTGGCGTAAACTCGTCGTTTGATATGACCGACCAGAACGGCTCGATTACCGTGCCTTTCGGCAGTGGTAGAAAAAACACCGCCAATCACGGGTTAATTCTTTACCCCTTGCAAAACGGTGAATGCGTCAAGGTTGATTTAAGAACGGTTTTGGTTTACAACATTTCGCCGGGGTGCACCTGCGCATTTAAAAGAGAGGTTGTTGAAGATTATCTGAACACTTCCAAGTGTATTATGCCACACGACTGGGAACTGAATGTTATTGCCGCCAAAATGGACGGATTAAGGTTTTTGAATTTACCGCTTATCGGCTACCGTCAGCACGGCAATAATACTATCGGCTTAAGTTCGGACGACTCTTTCGGGCCACTGAAAATGCGAGGTTCAGCCGACGTGAGATTAAGTGTTTTGCAACAACAGAAAGCACAACTTGAAATGGTAAAGCAAAACCTTGATTTTAACGATAAAGAGCAGGTCAAATTTGCCCAAAAGTTGCAACAATTTTGCAACAATCGGGAAAAGATTCTCGACGGCAGAAAACTGTGTCCGTGCATAAAGAATCTATTTGTATACCGCCATTTAAAAAGGGTTTCCACCGTCCATTTCAGAGGGATTCTGGGCGATTTTGTTTATGTATTAAAGCGATAAGGGTGATATAAGATGATAAATAATGCTATTAAAAACTTAGTGGAATACGGTATAAAATGTGACCTCATCACTACTGAGGACAAGGTTTATGCCACCAACCGAATTCTTGAGATGTTAAGTCTTGATGAGTATTCAGAACCAGAGACCGTTACTTCGGACGACCTTGAAAGCATACTTTGTGATATTCTTGAATTTGCCGTCGCAAACGAATTGATTGACGATAATATTACCGAGAGAGACCTGTTTGACACCAAAGTTATGTCGGCTTTGATACCGCGTCCCTCGGAGATTATCAAGACGTTTTGGGCAAAGTATGAGACCTCGCCCGATGCCGCTACCGATTATTACTACAAACTGAGTTGCGACAGTGATTATATCCGCCGTTACCGCATTAAAAAAGATATGAAATGGGTGACATCAACCGAGTACGGCGACCTTGATATCACCGTCAATCTTTCCAAACCTGAAAAGGATCCAAAAGCCATTGCTGCCGCCAAAAATGCCAAGCAAAGCGGATACCCCAAGTGCCTTTTGTGTAAGGAAAACGAGGGCTATGCAGGAAGAATGAATCATCCGGCAAGAGGTAATCACCGCATTATACCGATGATAATAAATGATACACCCTGGATGCTTCAGTACAGCCCATATGTTTACTATAACGAGCACTGCATCGTGTTCAATTCTGAGCATACTCCAATGGCTATAAACCGCGCCACATTCCGCAAGTTGCTTGATTTTGTCAAACTTTTCCCACACTATTTTGTCGGCTCAAATGCTGACCTGCCGATTGTGGGAGGTTCTATCCTGACTCACGACCATTTTCAGGGCGGACATTACACCTTTGCGATGGCCAAAGCACCTGTTGATACAGTTTTAGAGTTTGACGGTTTTGATGATGTAGAAGCGGGTATCGTTAAGTGGCCTATGTCGGTCATCCGTTTGCGCGCCGATGACACCGAGCGTCTTATTGAACTTGCTGATAAGATACTTAAAAAGTGGAGAGAATATACCGACGAGGAGGCCTTTGTTTTTGCCGAAACTGACGGGACTCCGCATAATACAATCACTCCCATTGCCCGTGTTGCCAACGGCAAGTTTGAACTTGACCTTGTACTCCGCAACAACATTACCACCGACGAGCATCCGTTGGGAGTCTACCATCCCCATGCCGAACTCCACCACATTAAGAAGGAAAATATCGGCCTTATTGAGGTTATGGGTCTTGCCGTTCTGCCTGCAAGACTTAAGGACGAAATGCGTGTGCTGGGTGAAAAAATGGTTGCAGGCGCCGATCTTTATGCCGACGAAATAACCTTAAAGCACGCCGATTGGGCGAACGAATTCAGAAAGAACTATACCATTACCGCCGACAATGTTGACGAAATAATCCGCGCCGAGGTGGGCAAGGTTTTTGCCAAGGTGCTTGAACACGCAGGCGTTTATAAACTTGACAAACAAGGCAGGGCGGCATTCCTCAGGTTTATTGACGCAGTGAACAAAAATTAGCACACTTTTGTCAGAGAAATTTCAAATTTTCTTTACTTTTTACAATCTTTTTAGTAAAATGGGCATAGACTTTTATCGGTCTGTGCCCATTTTTATTCAGAGAAAACTTTTGTTGTGTGTTTAAAAAAACACATCACAAGGAACGAGTTGTGTAATAAACTGTTGCCACGGTTTATGAGTTAAAAAAGTGAGATGAGGATGTAAATGCGAAAAGGAAACGCTAAAAAAGACTGTCTTTTAAAACGGTTTTTACCGTACTATAAAAAATACAAGGAGACCTTTACCTATAGACTGTCTGAGGTTAAGGGAGCAGTAAAGGGTATGGTTTACTCTGATGCGGTGTACGAGGTGAAATTTAGAGTCACTGTCAACGAATACGGAATTATAGAGATAATCTACAACGATAATCCCGTTCCCGTTAATGTTGTAAATACGGAGTTCACCAACATTTACGAGGGAGATCCCGATATACCAGAGACGGGTGAAAACGCTATCACATTACCTTGGTTCCTGCTTTTGATTGCGGGCGCGGGTTGCCTTTCGGCCATTGCAATTCTTGGCAAAAAGGCTGATGAAATTGAAGACTAAACCATAAATAACAAATCGCCTTGAGCGTTAAACTCAATGCGATACTTTTATAAGTTTTTGCCTTTGTGTGCGCT
>JAZNBS010000051.1:0-31129 GCA_045587185.1 Acutalibacteraceae bacterium | reverse complement strand
AAGTTTTTAACAATATAAATTTAAAATGTTAAAAACCCGCAATATATGTTTTTGTATGAAGGGAAGTTGAAAATGGCTATTAACTCAATAAATGAATTATGGGAAAAAATTTGTGAAGACTGCCGAGTTAATGAAAGTATTTCGGAAGTCGGTCTTGATGCATGGATTGTTGACCTTGTGCCGATTTCGACCGATGACGGTATTTTAACTCTTGTCGCAAAAAATGAATATAAAAAGAAAACAGTTGATGGTTATTATAAAAAAATTCTTGAAAAAACCTGTGAAAAGGTCTCAGGATTGCCAATGACTGTTGAAATAATAGTCCGCTCTGAAGAGGGTGAGAAAAGGGAAGAAAAAACCGTGTCGCCAGATGATGGATACACTTTTGAAAATTTTGTTGTCGGTCCGTCAAACGATATGGCGCACGCTTCAGCAGTTGCAGTTGCCAAAAAACCGTTTTTTAATAACTACAATCCTCTGGTTATTTATGGAAATTCGGGCGTTGGTAAAACACATCTTATGAAAGCAATTCAAAACAGTGTAACCAAGAATTTTCCCGAAAAGAAGATATTATTTATCAGAGGCGAGCAGTTTGCAAACGAACTGTTTATTGCTTTCCGCGACCAAACGACCGACCTTTTCCACGAACGTTTCAGATCGGTTGATGTTCTCTTAATTGATGATATTCACTTTATTGCTGGAAAAGACCGTGTTCAGGAAGAATTTTTTAACACATTCAATGCACTTTTTCCTGAAAAACAAATTGTCGTAACTTCGGACCGTCCTCCAAAAGAAATTAAAACGCTTGAGGAACGTATCAGAGGACGTTTTGAAAGCGGAATGATGGTTGATATTCAACCGCCTGATTTTGAAACCAGAGTCAGTATTTTGAAAAACAAAGCCGACCAATTAGGAATCGAAATAAATGACGATATTTTTTATTACATTGCTGAACAGATAAAAAGTAATATCCGTCAACTTGAAGGAATTATTAAAAAACTTCACAATTATGCAAAGGTTCATCCTGAAACTTTGACACTGCCAATGGTTCAACGTTATATTCGCGATGTTGTTAGTGAAACATTACCTGAACCTGTAACGGTTGAAAGAATTGTTGATGAAGTTTCAAGAACCTATAACGTCACAAGCGATGATATTTATTCTCGCAGAAAGAGGTCGGATGTCGCACATGCCCGTCAGATATCAATGTATATTATCAGTAAGGTTTTGAAAGAAATGTCAACAACCGATATCGGTAATAAATTTAATCGAGACCATTCAACCGTTATATATGCAGTGGATAAAATTGAGGAAGAACTTAAATCAAACGATGCTGAGAGAAGAATTGTTGAAGATATAATCAAAAATGTAAACTCCTAAATTTAGGTTACCTTAGTTTACATAAATATATAAAGTTTTCCACATTTCAACACTAATTAACAACATGTTATCCACAATATTTTTAAAAATAAATATCTTACGAATTTTATTAACAAAGTATTGATAACGTGTGGATAGAAAAATAAATAAAATTATGCATCATATAAAGGTTTTTAAGGGTTATTAACAAAATCACAGCACCTACTACTACTACTATTTTTTAATAATAAATATATCGGGGGAATTTTTTAAAATGAGATTTTTAGTAAACCGTGAAAAATTATGCGAAGCAGTTATGAATCTGTCCCGCGCAGTTGCAACCAAAGCGACATTTCCTGTTCTTGAAGGAATTCATATGACAGCAACTCAAAACGGTCTTGAAATGAAGGCATATAATCTTGAAATCGGTATGACCAAAACTATTGATATCTCCTGTGCAGAAGAGGGAAGTATTGTTTTTAAAGCAAAACTTCTTGGTGATATTTTAAGAAGTATGAACGGTGAAACCGTTTCATTTGAAGTTAATGACCGTTTGGTTTGTAAAATCAAAAGCGGATCTACGATGTTTGATATTATGGGAATGCCTGCATCCGATTTTCCAGAGATGCCCACGGTTGATGACTGTGAAAGATTGATATTCCCGTGTGAGGTATTAAAGGATATGGTTAGGCAGACCATTTTTGCAACTGCTCAGGCAGATGCACAGAAACCTGTATTAACAGGTCTTCTGTTTGATATTGATGAAGACAGTGTGAAAATTGTCGGTGTTGACGGTTTCAGACTGGCTGTAAGAAAACAAATGCTTAACATAGGCAAAAAGATGAGTTTTGTTATTTCTGCAAAAACCATCGGTGAGGCTGTTAAAATAATTAAAGAAGATGAAGAGAACCTTGAATTTTTCGTGGGTCGACGTCATGTTGCAATGTGTATAGACGGTTATTCTATTGTTTCACGTAAAATAGAAGGAGAATTCATTGATTATAAGAAGATTATGCCTTCTTCATTTTCAACAACCGTTAAGGTAAATACTAAAGAAATAACTTCAACTATTGAAAGAATTTCTCTTATAATTACCGACCAACTTAAAACACCAATGAGATGTAAAATAGATTCTGATGAAATTATATTTTCTTGCGCAACTGCATTGGGACGCGCAACAGATTCTTATAAAACAGAAGTCACAGGTGAGCAATTTGAAATCGGTATCAACAACAGATTTTTGCTGGATGCATTAAAGGCTTGCGAGTGTGAGGAAGTTTTTGTAAATTTCAACGGTTCTTTCTCATCCGTAATTATTTTGCCTACCAACGGTGAAGATTTTATTTACATGGTAATGCCCATGAGATTGAAGGCAGAATAATGGAAGAAATTAAGATTTATACCGATTATATTAAACTTGATGACCTTTTGAAATTTGCGGGTTTGCTTGGCACAGGCGGAATGGCTAAAGCCGTCATTCAGGACGGATTGGTAACGGTTGACGGTGAAGTTTGTCTGATGAGAGGAAAAAAACTTCGCGGAGGAGAGGTTGTAAGTTTTAACGGCCAATCCGTTAAGGTTATAAAATAATGATATTTAAAAAATTATCACTTAAAAATTTTAGAAATTTCAGTGAAGAAATTTTTGAATTTGACAGTGGAATGAATGTAATTTACGGGCAGAATGCTCAAGGAAAAACCAATATTTTGGAGGCCTTGTGGCTTTTTACAGGTGCAAAAAGTTTTAGAGGCTCGAAAGACAGTGAACTTGTAAAATTTGAAAACACAAAATCATCCGTCTATTTAGAATTTTTTGATGACGGACGTGAACAGGAATGTTTGATAAATATTGAAAAAGGAAGAACTGCAGTTTTAAATGGCGTTGAAAAAGGAAATGCTTCGGCTATTGCAGGTAAAATTTATGCAATCGTTTTTTCACCAAATGACCTGAATATTATAAAAGACGGACCTGTTTTCAGAAGAAAATTTATGGACACTTGTCTTTGTCAGTTGTATCCGAAATATTTAAGTATTTCAAGGCGATATTTAAAAGCACTTGAACAGAGAAATTCAATTCTTAAAAATCTTAAATTCAATCCAAATATGGAAGAATTTATTGAAGATTTTGAAAAAGAATTGGCTTTATGCGGTTCTGAAATTATTGGTTACAGAAAAAATTTTATTGAAAATCTGAATGAATTTTTACCTGAAATTTATGAAGGTATTTCAGACGGAAAAGAAAAAATTTCTGCCGAATATGAAACAGCAACAGGTGAGGATAAAAAAGAATATCTTCAAAATCTTAAAAAAAGCCGAGTTGAGGATATGCAGACGCTTTCAACCTCAATAGGACCTCACCGCGACGACCTTATTATAAAAATAAACGGAATATCTGCAAGGTCGTTTGGCTCACAAGGTCAAAAGAGGTCGGCGACGCTGGCTTTGAAACTCAGTGAATCGGCAGTTATTTCAAAAATAACAGGTAAAACGCCCGTAGCATTACTTGATGATGTTATGAGCGAACTTGATATTTCACGTCAAAATTATATTTTAAATCATATAAAAGGTTGGCAGGTTTTTATCACCTGTTGTGATATTGCAAACACAAAAGCCTTGGAAAGTGGAAAAATTTTCGAAATAGAAAACGGAACATTAAAAATGAAAAGGTGATGTTATGTATCTGCACTTAGGTCAGGAAACAGTTGTCAGAACGGCTGATATCCTTGGAATTTTTGATATGGATACATCAACCGTTTCAAAACCTACAAGAGAATTTTTAAGAATTTCTGAAAAAAGTGGTAATGTCATAAATGTTTCGTTTGAACTGCCAAAATCATTTGTTGTCTGCAATGAAAACGGAACTTTAAAGGTTTATATTTCACAAATATCCCCTGCAACTTTGCAAAAAAGAGCAGTTTCAAATAAATTTATAATTTAAAATAATAAACTTCTTATAAAGGAGAAAAAAATGAGTAACGACATCAAAAAACCTGTTACCGACAATTATGACGAAAGTTCAATACAGGTACTCGAGGGACTTGAGGCGGTCAGAAAAAGACCCGGTATGTATATCGGTTCAACCGGTGAACGCGGTCTGCACCATCTTGTTTATGAAATAGTCGATAACTCTATTGACGAAGCATTAGCAGGATATTGCGACAAAATAACCGTTGATATTCTTGATGACGGGATTATCCGCGTTACCGATAACGGCCGAGGTATACCCGTTGGTATAAATCCGCAAAAAGGAATTCCCACCGTTACGGTAGTATTTACAATACTGCACGCAGGCGGTAAGTTCGGCGGAAGCGGATATAAAGTTTCGGGCGGTCTGCACGGCGTCGGTGCTTCGGTCGTTAATGCTTTGTCTTCTTGGCTTGAGGTTGAGGTTAAGGACGGTAAAAATATTTACCATCAGCGTTATGAAAAGGGTAATATTGCCACTGATTTGACAATTATCGGTGAAACAAACGAAACAGGTACCACCGTCACATTTAAACCTGACCCCAACATTTTTACCGATACCACAACTTATGATTATGAAATACTTGAAAAACGTTTAAGAGAGCAGGCTTTTCTGAATGCAGGCGTAAGAATTGTTCTTACTGATAAACGTACAGACGGTTTTGAACTTCGTACCGATGAGTTCCATTATGAGGGCGGTATCCGTTCTTATGTAGAGTTTTTACTTGAAGGAACCAAAGGCGAAAGCCTTAATAAAGAGGTAATTTATCTTAATACCGAGGTTAATGACCAGACCGCTGAGATTGCAATGGTGTGGTCAACCAAGGATTCTAAGATAATGTCGTTTGCCAACACACTTTATACTGTTGACGGCGGTACCCACGAACAGGGATTCAAACAGGCACTTGCGAATACCGTAAATAAATATGCTTTTGATTTTAAGCACCTTAAAGAAGGCAATAAGCGTCTTAAGGGTGATGATATTTGCGAGGGTTTGGTTGCTGTCGTTTCGGTAAAACTTTCTGATGCACAGTTTGAAAGCCAGACCAAAGCAAAATTGGGTAACACTTCAATCGGTAAGGTTGTTAGAGAAATGGTAAATGAAAAACTTTACCGTTTCCTTGAGGAAAACCCTGCCGAGTCCAAGAAGATAATAGATAAAATCATTGCTTATTCAAATGCGCGTGAGGCGGCACAGGCCGCATTGGAAGCATCGCTCAAAAAATCGGGAATTTCAGGCGGTAAGACCCGTATGCCCGAAAAATTGACCGACTGTATTTCAACTGATGCTACCAAAACAGAACTTTACATCGTCGAGGGTGATTCTGCCGGCGGTTCCGCAGTTGAGGGAAGAAACTCCACATATCAGGCAATTTTGCCCTTGTGGGGTAAAATGCTCAACGTTGAAAAGGCCCGTGACGATAAGGTTTACGGAAACGATAAACTCACCCCCGTTATCATTGCTTTAGGAACGGGTATCGGTGACAATTTCAATATTGAAAAACTGCGTTATGATAAAATTGTAATTATGGCTGATGCCGACGTTGACGGTAGCCATATCAGAACACTTTTGCTGACTTTCTTCTTCAGATATATGCCCGAACTTATTGAAACAGGTCACGTTTATCTGGCACAACCCCCGTTGTTCAGAATTTCAAAAGGCAAACAGCATTTTGACGCTTTCACCGATGAGGAAAAGGCAGAATATATTGAGCGTTTGGGTGGACAGGCCGATGTTCAGCGATATAAAGGTCTTGGTGAAATGGACCCCGACCAGTTGTGGGAAACCACGCTTGACCCCGAGCGCCGCACAATGCTCAGGGTAACGATGGCCGATGCCGAACTTGCAGACCGAACATTCTCCATTCTGATGGGTGATGAGGTTGAACCCCGCCGTCAGTTTATTGAAGAAAACGCACAGTTTGCAACCGATCTTGATATTTAAGGAAAGGGGAGATAAAAATGGCTAAAAAACATAATAAACCCGAAGAAAGACCTTGGCCCGAATCCGAAGCAACCAACATTGTGCCGGTTGAAATTTGCGATGAAGTAAAGGCGAGTATGCTTCAGTACGCCATGTCGGTTCTTGTGGGCCGCGCTCTTCCCGACGTGCGTGACGGCTTGAAACCCGTTCACAGAAGAATTCTATACACAATGTATGAAAACGGTCTTTCGCCCGAAAAGGCTTACCGTAAATGCGCCGATACCGTTGGTGCCGTTTTGGGACGTTATCATCCCCACGGCGATTCTTCTGTTTATGATGCAATGGTTCGTATGGCACAGGATTTCTCCTTGCGTTATCCTTTGATTGACGGTCACGGTAACTTCGGTAATATAGACGGTTATCCTGCCGCTGCTTACCGATACACCGAGTCTAAAATGAACCGTCTGTCGCACCATATGATGGACGATATTGACAAAGAAACCGTCAATTTCGTTCCCAACTACGATGACCGACTTCAGGAACCTGAGGTTTTGCCCGTCCGTTTCCCGCAGTTGTTGGTCAACGGTTCATCAGGTATTGCTGTCGGTATGGCAACCGAAATTCCGCCCCACAATTTGGGTGAAATTATAGACGGTATGTGTTGTCTTATAGATAACCCCGAGGCAACTCTACAGGATATCTGCGAGTATATCAAGGGACCCGACTTCCCCACAGGCGGTATTATTATGGGTCATGCAGGAATCCGTGCCGCATATGCCACGGGTCGCGGAAAAATAACTGTTCGCGGTAAGGCTGAAATTGAGGAAACAAGCAACGGAAAATACCGTATCGTTATAACCGAAATTCCTTACAAGGTCAGAAAAAAGGACCTTGTCAAGCATATTTATGACCTTGCTGCCGATAAAAAAATTGAGGGAATTGAAGATGTTGTTGACTATTCTTCTGCCCGTGACGGCGGTATCAGAATTGTTGTTGATATTAAAAAGGACGCCAACGCACAGGTTGTTTTGAATAAAATTTATTCTTACACGGCATTGCAAACAACGTTTGGTGCAATTTTGTTGGCTATTGTCAACGGCAAACCACAAATTCTCACCTTGAAGGAAATGTTGCAGAATAATATCGACTTCCAGTGTGATATCATCCGCCGACGTACAGCCTATGATATGAAAAAGGCTCAGGAAAGGGCACATATTCTGGAAGGTCTTAAAATTGCTCTTGACTTTATTGACGAAGTCATCAACATTATCCGCAGTTCAAAAACCATACCTGAATCCAAAGAGCGTTTGTCTGAGCGTTTTGGTCTTGATGATATTCAGACCACCGCTATCGTTCAGATGCAGTTGGGTAAATTGGCGGGTATGGAAAAGCAAAAGATTGAGGAAGAGTTGGCCGAAAAATTGGCATTTATCAAGGAGTGTCAGGAAATTTTGGCTTCTCAGGCAAGAATTCTTGATATTGTCAAGACCGAGGCACTCAATCTTCGCGATAAATATTCTGACGAACGCCGTACAGAGATTACCGCTGTTTCGGGTGAGGTTGATATCGAAGACCTCATACCTGAGGAGGAGTGCATCCTCACCAAGACGGTAGAAGGTTATATCAAACGTCTGCCGTCTGATACCTATTCAACTCAGCACCGAGGCGGAAAGGGTATTACAGGTATGGCAACCCGTGAGGGTGATATTGTGGAGAATATGTTCACCTGTTCCTCTCACGATTTTATTTTGATGTTCTCTAATCTTGGACGTTTGTACCGTATAAAGGCTTATGAAATCCCCGAGGGAAGCAGAACTTCAAAGGGTATGAACATTGTCAATATCCTACCGCTTATGCCCGAGGAAAAAATTATTAACATTCTCCCGCTTGATAATAAAATTGACCTTGACAACCCGTTCTATGTATGTATGATTACCAAGAAGGGCACCGTAAAACGTACCTCTATCGAGGCATTCAAGAACGTCCGTAAGACAGGTATTATAGCCATCAACATTGACGAGGATGACGAGTTGGCATACGTTTGCCGAACCTGCGGTGACGAGGAACTTATGGTTGCGACCAAAAAGGGTTACTCCATCCGTTTCAATGAAAATGATGCACGTGAAATGGGCCGAACTGCCCGCGGTGTCCGCGCCATCCGTCTGCGTGAGGGTGACGAGGTTGTCGGAATGTTGGTTGTCAAAGAGGGCAAGGAGATACTCACCGTTACCGAAACGGGTTACGGCCGAATCTCAAGTTTTGATGATTACCGTACCCAGACCAGAGGCGGTAAGGGTATCACCAACTACCGTGTTGCAAAATACGGCGATGTTGCCGAGATTATCGCGGTTGATAACGAGGAAGATATCATAATGATAACTTCAACAGGTATCATTATCCGTGTTCCCGTTGAGGAAATCAGCCGATTCAACCGTCCTGCCAAGGGCGTAAGAGTTATGAGGGTTAAATCGGAAATTGGTGAGAAGATTTTGTCCATTGCCACCGCAACCCATGATAATGATGAGGTTACCGACCATCCTGAGGCCGCCGATGCCGATGCAGGTGATGTCGGTGCGCCCGACGATGCTGATACCGATGACGGTGACACTGATGACAATAATGCCGAAAACGGCACCGCACCTGATTCCACGCAAACCGCAGAAGAATAAAAACAAAAAACATCTTCACTTTTAAAAAGTGAAGATGTTTTTTATTCGGGCGGATAAAGACGGATATTCAATTTGAATTTATCCATGATTTCCCGAAGCGGGTCGGTCTCAAAGATGTTGATTACCTCACGGGAATGTTTCACCGCATATTTTACTGTATTGTCGGTACCGCCTTTTTTACCGTCAAAATAGGTAAGTACATATCGGCTTCGGTCAACCATATAGCGGTTGCGTTGCCCAAATGCCCATTTTGAGTAGGCATTATTAAGAACTATAACCTCATTGCACTCACCCAAAAGCGCTTTATAACGGTCTCGCCATTCATTACGCCATCCTTTTTCCTGACCGTCAAAAGGGACAACGCCAATCAGTCGGAGATTTTTGTTCAACTTTTTTATAAGCGCAACATATTCACCAGCCACAATGTCAAAACCTTGAGCCATCCCGCAATAGAACACGTGACATCCCCCGTTGATAAGGTCGGAAATAGCGGTGGAAAGTCTGCGTTGAAACTCGCGGTATTCCGCACATTCCGTTTCAAAAGGGAATGGAAACTTTTCAGGACGGTATCCTGTGAAGCAACAAGCGTTATCAATATTTACCATATTTTCACCAACTAATAAAAGTAAGATTTTCTATAAAAAAACGAATTTTATTAAACAACCTCTTGAAAAATTTGACCAAAATGCATATAATGATTTAATAAAAGAAAGGTGTCGAAACGCTCGACACTATAGAGTAATTGTAACACAAAAAAAGTAATAATACAACAAAAGAAGGAGAAAATAATGGATAAAATAGATTACCGTTTGATAACCCTTTTGCAGGAAAATGCAAGAATGCCGTTAAAACAACTTGCCGAGAAGGTGTTTTTGTCCTCACCGGCCACCGCTGCACGTCTTGAACGTCTTGAAAAAAGCGGAATAATCAGCGGATACAGTGTTAAGGTTGACCACAAACTGTTGGGTTACCCCATTACGGCTTTTATAAATCTCGAGGTCCAACCTCAGCAAAAGGCGGTGTTCTATCCGTTTATCAAGGCTCATCCCAATGTTCTTGAGTGCAGTTGTGTTACGGGTCATTACTCAATGCTTATAAAGGTTGCTTTTGAAAGCACCGAGGCTTTGGATATATTCATCGGTCAGTTGCAGACTTTCGGAAGCACCCAGACACAGATAGTCTTTTCGACCGCAAAGGCCGAAACGGGCGTTGACCTTGAAAATATTATTGGCGGTAACTATCCGGAGGTGCCCGAAATAAAATGAGCAAAACTGATTCGGTTTTTGAGCGTATATATAATGTAGTTAAAAAAATCCCACAGGGTAGCGTTGCAACCTACGGTCAGGTGGCCATGGCAGCGGGAAACCCAAGGTGGGCGCGTGTTGTCGGATATGCGTTGCATAACAATCCCGACCCCAAAAACATACCGTGCTACCGCGTTGTTAACCGAGACGGACGAGTGTCGGCTGCATTTGTATTTGGTGGGCAAAATGTCCAAATCGAAATGTTAAAAGCCGACGGCGTAAAGTTTTTGGATGAAACCCACGTGGATATGAAAAATTTCTGTGCGAAATTTGAAGATTTATTATAATATAAACCATTTATGTCAAAAGACTAATTTAAGCGTGGCATAAAAAAACTCCTATGGCAGAAAATTCTACCATAGGAGTTTTTTATGTATAAATTATCTGTTGTTGATGATTTTGGTGAGTTCAACAGGGTCAACAATCTTGCCGTCTTTATAGACACGCATATTACCCGAAGCAATCTCATCAATAAGGATGACCTCGCCGTTGTTGTAACCAAACTCAAACTTAACGTCCCAAAGGTCGAGACCGAGAGTTTTAAGGTCGTCAGCAACGATACGCGTAATTTTGAGGGTCTGTTCCTTCATAGACTGGAACATTTCGGGGGTCATAACGCCCAAAACCTCAAGGCCTTCACCGGTAACAAGCGGATCGCCCTTTTCGTCGTTCTTAAAGGTGCACTCAACATATCCGTTGGGGATAACAGTGCCGTCCTTAATATACTCGCCGTAACGGCGGATGAAACTACCTGTTGCAACCAAACGGCAGATAACCTCAAGACCGTTACCGCCCTGTGCCTTACCAAAACACTCGGCAGGGAGAACCTCCATAGTAGCGTTCTCGATATCAGCCGAAACATAATGGGTCTTGATGCCTGCCTTCTTGAGCAGTTCAAAGTAGTAAACAGAGGTCTGCAAGTTTGCCTTGCCGATACCGTCGATAGTGAGACCTACCGAGTTCTCGCCCGGGTCAAAAACACCGTCTTTACCGGTGCAATCGTCCTTGAATTTGAGCAGAACGTTACCGTTGTCAAGTGCGTAAACGTCCTTTGTTTTGCCTGCATAAAGCATTTTCATTGAAAAGTCCCCTTTTTTAAAAATATATGATTTAATATATTACACCGCAGTGGCAAACTGTGTCCGCCTACGGTCGTTATCTGAACAGCGATTTGATATAATTCAATTTTCCTCACTGGGTGTATTGTTAGGATTATTCTTCTTGCAACCCTTACATCCGCGGATGACGTTTACCTCATCGCGGTGAACGGTAATGGGCAGACCCTCAGAACCGTCAAGCTGAACCTTGAGTTTACCTGTAAGCAGACTAACGTCAACAACCGTGCCTTTGCCCTCAGGGGTATCAACATAACTGCCGTTGCGAGGTGTTATTTTATCAAGATGCTCATAGGCGTCCTGCTCGTATTTCAGACAACACATAAGTCGTCCGCAGGTGCCCGAAATCTTGGTGGGATTCAAGGATAAACCCTGCTCCTTTGCCATCTTGATGGAAACAGGCTGAAAGTCTGACAAAAATCTCTGGCAACAGAAAGGTTGTCCGCATATTCCCAAACCGCCCATCATTTTGGCCTCGTCACGAACGCCTATCTGACGGAGTTCAATTCGGGTGTGGAAGTGGCCTGCAAGGTCCTTCACAAGTTCGCGGAAGTCAACACGTCCATCAGCGGTGAAAAAGAAAAGAATCTTACTGCCGTCAAAAGAAATCTCAACATCGACCAGTTTCATCTCAAGTTTGCGTTCAAGTATTTTCTTTTCGCAAAACTCGAAAGCAACCCGTTCTTTTTCACGGTTTTCACGCATTTTTTTAAGGTCATTCTCGGTTGCGGCGCGCACAACTTCCTTAAGTTGACCGACTATCTGACTGTCAGGCACATTGTGGTTTTCGCTTGCAACCTCACCGCACTCGGTACCTCTTGCGGTGGTGACAACGACATAAGAACCAACGGCAAATTTCTCACCCTTGGGACTGAAAGAATATATCCGTCCGTCTGAACGGAATTTTACTCCGATAACTTCAACCATTTATATTCTCCTGAATTTTCTTTGACAACACAATATTTTAACACATTTTTTCTGAAATTACAATAGTTTATTGATATTACGGTTGTGCAAATATTTCCGCAGTGAGGGTTGTAGAAGTTAGTGAAATTGACAACGGTTGCCCGACGTGACGTCTTACTCGCATTTCGGTGTTCTCCACCGTTTTCAAAAATGCAGATATACTGCTCACCGTGACCTCGCCCTCGCCGTTAGCACATTTTATGGCCTCGCGTTGACTCAGCAGTCTCAACTCACCCAAAAAAGCGGTAAAACCAAGGCGGTCTTTTTCAAATTTTAACACGGTTTTCAGTGCCGACACACGGTCGCGCCGTTTAAAACTTTCAAAATATTCTTTGGCGGCGGTAATGGTCTCAGCGGTGGTGCCGTCGAGCATTTCAAGAGCCTTTCCTATGTTCCCGTGTGAGTTTTCCAACGCCTCTTTTATATCCTCGTCAGGTTTTCCTGTTTTGAGTTTTATATAGTCCGAAGACTGCTGTGGGTCAGGGTTTTGCACCGTAAGTGTAACGCACCTTGACCGAACGGTGGTCAGCAAACTTTGAGCGTTTTGGCAGACAAGTATAAACACCATAAACTCGGGCGGTTCCTCCAAGACTTTCAAGAAAGCGTTCTGCGCTGGTTCGTTCATTTTGTCGCAATCAAGCAGAATGTTGACTTTACGCCTTGCCTCGATAGGCATAATATAAGCGTTATCCCTTATCTCACGTACAGTGTCTATTTTAAAAGTGGCGCCCTCGGGCGCATAGGTCAGCACATCGCTGTGACCGTCACGGAGAACAAGGTCACACACACGGCATCTGCCACAGGGAGCGTTATCCGACCCACACACGGCGCAAGACGCCAATATCCGCGCCAAAGTTTGCCGTCCACTGCCATCTTCACCCTCAATAATGAAAGCGTGCGGAAAACGGCCGCTTAAAACACAACTTTTCAGCGTTTCTTTTATTTCGTTGTTGTCAATAAAGGTGTGGAGCATAAGTGCCTCCCAAGAAGTGAAAATATTCAGCGGAAAAATTTTATATTAAGCACCCAAAACGCAAAGGTCAACACAAGGCGCAAATTTAACATTATCATTATAACGCATTCCAATGCAGTTTTCAACATTTCAAAACAGAAAATTCTTACAGATTTACCGTGAAAACTCACATAAAAGCCGTTCTGCGGTTTGCAGAACGGCTTTTATATAGTTAATGTTGCGCTTGATTTGACAAATCTTCGATATCAAAAAACGATTACAGAACGTAACCTATCTTTTTCATAACCTTTGAAAGTGTGCGGCGAGCAAGATACTCGGCCTTTTCGGCACCCTCTTTATAAATCTTTTCAAGTTGTGCTTTGTCCGAAATGTACATATTATACTTTTCCTGAACAGGGCGCAATTCCTCAACAACGGCCTCACCCACAGCCAACTTGAAGTCACCGTAGCCCTTGCCGTCAAACTCGGCAGTGATTTCATCGGGGGTTTTGCCCGTAATACAGGAATATATTTCAATAAGATTGTTAATTCCGTGCTTGTTTTCGCCAACATAAACGCGCGCTTCCGAGTCGGTCACGGCGCGCTTGAACTTACGCATTATTGCGTCGGGAGCATCGGTGAGCAGAATTTTTGCATTGTCATTTTCGTCTGATTTCGACATCTTTTTCTCCGGGTCCTGTAATGACATAACCTTGGCGCCCAAAGGTGCAATATAAGGTTCGGGGATGGTAAAAACATCGCCGTAAATACCGTTGAAACGTTTGGCAATATCGCGCGCGATTTCAAGATGCTGTTTCTGGTCGGCACCGACGGGAACAAGGTCGGGCTTGTATAAAAGAATATCGGCAGCCATAAGAACGGGGTAGGTGAAAAGGCCGGCATTAACATTGTCTGCGTGCTTTTGTGATTTGTCTTTAAACTGGGTCATTCTCGACAGTTCGCCGAACTGTGTATAGCAGTTGAGCAACCACGCCAACTGGGAATGAGCGGCAACGTGCGACTGCATAAAAATCAAGGCTTTTTCAGGGTCAAGACCGGTACTGAGAAGCATTGCGGCGGCAGAATATATCTGCTTACGAAGTTCAGCGGGTTCTTGACGGACGGTAATGGCGTGCAGGTCGGCAATACCGAAAATGCAGTCAAAATCCTCCTGCATTTTGTTCCAGTTCTTGACTGCGCCAAGATAATTTCCAAGCGTAAACATACCGCTTGACTGAATGAAACTCAAAGCCCTTTTCTTTTGGGGAGTGGTGTTGTTTTCCATTTTTTTCTCCTAATAATGTGTGCTTTATTAAAAATATTACTTCAGATAATCCCTTGCAACCTTGCCCAAAATTTCCATACCCGTTACAATCTGCTCGTCGGTCGGGGTGGAGTAGTTCATTCTGAAGCAATGGCTTACCTCGTTTACATCGGTGGTAAAGGCGGTGCCCGGCACAGTGGCAACTCGTGTTTTGACCGCCTCGGTGCAGAAGCCGACCATATCGACATTCGAAGGCAGGGTAAGCCAAACGAACAGACCGCCCTCAGGTCTTACATACTCAACATAGTTGCCGATATGCTCGTCAATCAGGTTGCACATAAGGTCACATTTTTTGCGGTATACCTCGCGGTTGCGGTCAAGATGTGCTTCATAATCGTATTTGGTCATAAAATCGTGGCAGATAAGTTGCCCCAAAATATTGGTGTGGACATCACTGGTCTGCTTGCAAACCACCATTTTCTGGACAATGGGAGCAGGTGCTACGCTGAAACCGACGCGAAGACCGGGCGAAATGACCTTTGAAAAGGTGCCTGCGTAAATAACAATTCCGTCCTCATCCATACTCTTGATGGTGGGCAGTTCCTCGCCGCTGAAACGCGTATCGCTGTAAGGGTTGTCTTCTAAAATCAGCACGCCGTATTTCTTGGCAAGTTCATAAACAGCCTTACGCTTTTTAATACTCATACAAAGTCCCGATGGGTTCTGGAAGGTCGGGATAGTGTAGACAAAACGGGCGTTGGGGTTGGCTTTGAGCGCCACTTCAAGTTTTTCGATGTTCATACCGTCTGAGTCGACGTCGACACCCACAAGGTTTACACCGAAAGAGCGGAAAGCGTTGAGCGAGCCGATAAAACTCGGATTTTCGCAGATTACTGTGTCACCTCGGTTGCAAAGAACCATTGTGGCAAGGTTCATAACCTGTTGAGCGCCCGTGGTGATAATAAGTTCGTCAAACTCACGGCCAATGTTGTGCTTATTATTCATATATTCCTTCAAGTGGTTTCTTAAAGGCATATAACCCTCGGTAACCGAGTATTGTAAAGCGTCAATGGGACGGGTTGCCATAATTTCCGCGGTTATTTTGGCCACCGTATCGGTGGGCAGAGCCTCGGGGGCAGGGTTACCCGCCGCAAAGGGTATGTATCCGGGCATTGATGTGAACTTCAATATTTCGCGGATGGCAGACGGTTTAAGGTCGGCCACGGGACCCGAAAATTTATATTCCATAAAAACATCTCCTAAAACTTATGTGAAATCCAAATATTACATACACCATCATTATAATGTATATAAACAGGAATTTCAACAACAAATTTCAAGACCCGTCCGAACAAAATGACCTAATCAACCAAAAAAATCATCCTATTTTTAAGGGCGTGTCTTGCGGTGATTGAAAAAACGGCAGTATGACTAAATTTGGCCCAAAATTTTATGCGCGTGGGCAAAAAATTTTCAAAAAATTAAAAATAACTATATGATTTGTAAAAAGTTTATGTTATAATTACAATGTATAAATATATGATGAGGAAGTATTGACCGATTTGGGGTTACACCATCAGGGAAAGGAGCCTGAGAAAATGAAAAAGTACAGTGTTTTTGCCACAGTGCTTGCAGTTTGTCTTATGTTGTCGGGATGTTCGGGCTTCAGTCTGAGCGTTTCGGAAAATTTGGCACCGCCAAAGCCCTTGGGCGAACTTTATGAAATACAGAAGACACTTGAAACGGCCGTTGGTCACGACGTTGACCTTGTATATCCATCATCAGGCCCTTACCGTTCGGCCATTATCACCAAGGATATTGATTCGGACGGAAAGTATGATGTGTTTTCGTTCTACAGCACCGAAACCGACGACAAAACCACAGTTATGCACATTAACTACATCCGTTGGACAGATAAAAAGTGGGTCTCGGTTACCGACCTGCAGGTCGATGCTTCGGGTGTTGAGTCAGTTGAATTTGTCAAACTTGACAAAAGCGCAACACCGAAAATTCTGGTCAGCTGGAATCGCTATTCTGCCAACAATAAGCAACTTTCGGTCTATGATATAGGTTCGGGTGAATTGACCGAGATAACGTCTGCCGAATATTCGGTATATGCCACCTGCGACCTTGATTCAAACGGCGTTTCAGAGATTGTGGCGGTTTATCTTGACACCGAGAAGAAAATTGCCGAGGCAACCTTGCTTGCTTTGGGTGGTGACGGATTTTCGGCCATAAGTCGCTGTAATCTTGACGGTTCGGTCACCTCTTACTATACCCCCGTGATTTCAAAATTCACCGACGGTAAGCAGGGACTTTTCGTTGATGCTGACAAGGCAACGGGAATGATAACCGAAGTGCTGTATCTTGAAAAAGGTCAACTTAAGAGTGCGTTTAAGTATACTGCCAGCAACGAAAACGTCAATACTCTGAGAGCGTCATCGGTCCGCTCGGCCGACTTTGACGGTGACGGGTGTATTGATATTCCGCTTCAGCAAAAGATTCCGACGGTTGCCTCTTTGGCAGAGGAGGACAGCGCATATCTCACCGTGTGGAACAGTTTTGACGGCAAGGTGCTGACCCCACAAGCCCACACGGTTATCAATTATACCGACGGGTATTGGTTACAGGTGCCTGAGAACTGGGTTAACTCATTTGCTGTTGAACGCCGTATTTCGGACAAAGAGAGGATTTTTTACCGTTATGACCCGTTGCTTTCAGAGCTTGGCGAGGAGATTATCAGAATCCGCGCGATGACGCTTCAAGAATGGGAAGACAATCAATCCGCGTTCCAAAATTTCAAGGAGATTGTCCGCAGTTCGGCCGAAGTATATGCCGTAAGTTTTTCAAACAGCGCAATGAACCCAGGTGAGGAGTTTATGCAAAAAAACCTCAATCTGATTGAGGATGGCGCAACCAAACTGAAATAATCACAAACTACCCTTTGAAAGGAGTAAACACATTGAAAAGAATACTCGTTGTTGAGGACGAACAGAATATCCGTGAGTTCGAGGTCATAAACCTGCGACGTGTTGGCTATGAGACGGTTGAAGCCGGCTCAGGCGAAGAAGCCTTGCAGATATTTGACAATGACCGAGTGGGATTTGACATCGCTTTGTTGGATGTTTCAATGCCCGGAATGGACGGGTTTACCCTTTGTAAGGAGTTAAGGCGCCGTTCACCCCGTCTTGGAATAATTATGCTGACGGCGCGCGCGCAGGAGATGGACAAGGTCAGCGGACTTATGCTTGGCGCCGATGATTATATCACCAAGCCGTTCAGTCCCACCGAACTCAATGCCCGTGTCGATTCGCTTTACCGCAGAATCGACCTTATGTCTGTGGGTGCTCCTGCCGTTTCCGAAGAAATATGCCACGGCGAATTTGTACTCAATATGCGTCGCAGAACCCTTTCCAAAAACGATAAGAATATTGAACTTACACAGGTTGAGTTCCAGATAATTGAGTATCTGTTCACCAACCCAGACACTCCGTTGGACCGAAACGACATTCTGACCCGCGTGTGGGGTGAGAGTTATTTCGGTGAGGAAAAGATTGTAGATGTCAATATCCGCCGATTGCGTATGAAGATTGAGGATGAACCGTCCAACCCCAAGCACCTTGTAACGGTTTGGGGTATGGGTTACAAGTGGTGCACAAATAAGGAATAAAAAGATAAGAGAGAAAAGCGAAGAGGTACGGTGTCCCTTTAACATCACCTATTACCTCTAACTTATTACCTATTACTTTATAATCAGGGGGTGAAACTGTTGGATATCGTAACAAAACTGCACAGCATAACAAGACGGTGGATTCTTAACGTTCTTATTCTTGACGTTCTGGTTATCCTCATTTGTGAGATTTTTGTGGGTGTTTTTATGTTCGGGTACTACCGTGATGCCGTAATTGACGCATCGGCAGAGTATGTCAAGGATATAAATATGCTCTCAATGTCGGATGAAAAAGGTTATCCCGCCGCCGCAAGACGTTATGCACAGACATTCCAGTACCGCAATAAGGTTGAGGTGCAGTTGTTCGACAGTGATGACAATATGTTGGTTACCACCAACGGTTTTGCTTCTGCAGGCGTTGCCGAAAAAGCCACCGACTATTCCGAATCCAAAAAAACCCGCAACGAAGCGTGGTGGTACGGCGAAAATACAAACGGTGAAAAAGTTTTGGCCGTCACCAATCAGTTGCCCGACCTTGGAAACGGCTCTCACGGTGCTTACCGCGTTCTTGTTTCAATGGAAGAGGTCATTGGCAGTTATGCTTGGTTTTTAACCGTTGCAATTCTGGTTGGTATTTTGACCATCGGATTTTCAATGATTTCAGGCATCTATTTTGTTCGTTCCATTGTCCGCCCCGTGCGTGACGTTACCTCAACCGCCCGAAAGATTGCATCGGGTGATATGAAGACCCGTCTTGAGGTCAAACGTAATGATGAAATAGGCGAACTTTGTGACACTATTAACTATATGGCCTCCGAACTTGAGCACACGAATAAGGTTAAGAATGACTTTATTTCTTCGGTCTCTCACGAATTGAGAACACCTTTGACCGCCATAAAAGGTTGGGGTGAAACGGTAAGACTCTCGGTGGGAGAGGATGACGAAATTGTCCGCCACGGTGTTGACGTTATGCTGTCGGAAGCCGAACGTCTGTCGGGTCTTGTTGAGGAGTTGCTTGACTTCTCAAGAATCGAATCGGGCAAACTGACCGTAACGCTTGCCCCCAACGACCCCGTATACATTGTCAGCTCGGTTGTTGATATGTATGAGGAGATTGCCAGAAAGCAAAAGATTTCCATTGTCTTTGTGAAGCCTGAGCAAAACGAACTCATAATGGCCGACCGCGACCGTATCAAGCAGGTTTTCATCAATGTTATAGACAATGCAGTGAAATATACCGAAGCAGGCGGTCACATTGTGGTGTCGGCCTTTAATGAAGAGGGTTGTATCCGAGTGACAATCAGTGACACGGGTTGCGGAATCCCGGCCAAGGACCTCAACCACGTCAAAGAAAAATTCTTCAAAGCAAATAACAACGTTCGCGGTTCGGGAATTGGACTTGCAGTTGCCGATGAAATTATAAAAAGCCATAACGGTCTTATGTTCCTTGAAAGTACCGAGGGCGAGGGCACAACGGTTACCGTTGTTTTGCCCACCGTTAAGGCACAGCCCGAGGAAATAACCGAGCAGGTTTTCCCGCCCGAACAGAAAGGATAACAAATGGCAAAAAAGACATCAATAGGCGGTCAGGCTCTTATTGAGGGCATTATGATGAAGGGCCCTTATAAAACTGCAATGGCGGTCAGAAAAAAGGACGGCACCATCGACCTTTCCGAGGTGCACGAAAAACATCTTAAAGACAAGTGCCGTATCTTCGGTTGGCCTTTAATAAGAGGAATGGTTAACCTTATTGAATCAATGGTTATCGGCTATAGGACGCTGATGCAGTCGGCCGACATTTCGGGGTTTACCGACCTTGAGGAAGAAGAAAACAAACCATTGGAAACCGAAGCAACTGCTGAAACCGAACTTCCCGAGCAAAAGACAGAGAAAAAAGAGAGCGCTTTGGTAGGCGTGATAATGATAATGGGCGTTGTGTTGGGCGTTGTGTTGGCGGTTGTGCTATTTATGTATCTGCCGTCGTTGGCCTTCAAGGGTATTGACTATCTTGTGCCGTTTGACCTTAAAATGTACAAAGGTCTTATTGAGGGTATTATAAAAATGGCGATTTTCGTGGGATATATTGCCGTTACCGCCCTTGAAAAGGATATAAAACGCGTGTTTATGTATCACGGTGCCGAGCACAAAACAATTTTTTGTTACGAAAGCGGAAAAGAATTAACTGTTGAAAACGTGCGTGGCTTCACGCGTTTCCACCCCAGATGCGGAACCTCGTTTATGTTTTTGATGTTGGCAATCGGCATTCTGGTCAGCAGTGTTTTGGTTATGGTTCTGCCCGATTTCATCGTCACAAGAAATTATATATGGGTGCCCATAAAGATTCTCACACTGCCGATAGTTTGCGGTCTTGGTTATGAACTTATTAAGATTTGCGGAAAGCACGATAATTTTGTAACGCGAATCATTGCGGCGCCGGGGCTTTGGATACAGCGTTTGACCACCAAGGAGCCTGATGACAGTATGATTGAAATTGCCGTTGCCGCTGTTAAAGAGGTCATTCCGGAGGACGGCTCAGATGAGGTTGGTTGTTGCAAATGACCAAAGAACAACTTCTGAAAAATCTGTTTGAAAGGCTTAAAGAATACGGTTTTAACTCGGCAAGATTTGAAGCAAATCAAATTTTGAACGCTGTGTGTAGCAACGCTTTTTTGGACACTGTGTTGACCGTAGAACAGATACATTGTGCCGAAGAAATGTTATCAAGAAGGCTTAACAACGAACCGTTACAATATATATTGGGTGAGTGGGAGTTTTACGGTCTGCCGTTCAAGGTGGGAACGGGAGTGCTTATCCCTCGTCAGGACACAGAAATTTTGGTTGAAACGGCACTGCCCATTGTTAAATCGGGAAATAAAAAGGTGATTGACCTGTGCGCAGGAAGCGGTTGTATCGGTATCACGCTTGCAAAACTCGGCGGCGCCGATGTAACGCTTTTTGAAAAGAGTGACGAGGCAATCGGTTACCTCAAACAAAACATCGCGCTCAATAATGTTGATGCAACGTTGGTGCAATATGATGTTTTAAACGCTCCGCCTAAAATTTCAGCCGATGTAATAGTCAGCAATCCGCCGTATATAAGGTCGGATGTTGTTGAAACGCTGTCGGCAGAGGTAAAAAAGGAGCCAAGGATGGCGCTTGACGGCGGTGAGGACGGACTTGTGTTTTACCGTCACATCGCAACAAAGTGGCAAGCCGTGCTCAAAACGGGAGGTTATCTTATTTTTGAAATTGGCTATGACCAGTCCAAAGATGTGACTGAGATAATGAAAAACGCGGGGTACAGTAATGTAACCTGTAAAAAAGACCTCTGTGGTATGGACCGTGTGGTGCTCGGCCGCAGATAAATCAGTTAGAATTTAGGAAAGACCTAATACATATATTCTGGAGGAGATAAATATGGCAGACGATAAAGCAAAGGCTCTGGCAACGGCGCTGGAGCAGATTGAGAAAACGTATGGCAAAGGTACCATTATGAAACTGGGCGAAAACGCTCATATGAATGTTGAGCATATCTCAACAGGTTCAATCGGTCTTGATGCCGCGCTCGGTATAGGCGGACTTCCAAAAGGAAGAATTGTTGAAATATACGGACCTGAATCCTCAGGAAAGACCACCATTGCTCTGCACGTTATTGCCGAGGCACAGAAAAAAGGCGGAGAGGTTGCGTTTATTGACGTTGAGCACGCGCTCGACCCTGTTTATGCCGCCGCTTTGGGTGTTGACATTGATTCTATGCTGGTCTCCCAACCCGACACGGGAGAACAGGCACTTGAAATCACCGAAGCGCTGGTGCGTTCGGGCGCTTTGGATGTAGTTGTTGTTGACTCGGTTGCCGCCCTTGTTCCCAAGGCCGAGATTGAGGGTGATATGGGTGATGCTCATATGGGCGTTCACGCACGTCTTATGTCACAGGCTCTGCGTAAACTTGCGGGCGCAATTTCCAAGTCCAACTGTATCGCCATTTTTATCAACCAGTTGCGTGATAAGATTGGCGTTATGTACGGCAGTGCCGAAACCACCACGGGCGGACGCGCGCTTCGTTTCTATGCATCGGTGCGTCTTGATATCCGCCGCCGTGAGGCTATTAAGGTTGGCGGTGAGGTTATCGGCAATAAGACCGAGGCAAAGGTTGTAAAAAACAAGGTTGCGCCTCCGTTCCGCATGGCAGAGTTTGATATTTTGTACGGCAAGGGCATCCACCGTCCAAGCGAACTTGTGGAACTTGGAATTAAACTTGAGATAGTCAAGCGTTCAGGCGCGTGGATTTCATATAATGACGAAAAGATTGCTCAGGGCCGAGATAATGCCAAACTGTACTTGGCCGAGCATCCTGAACTTGCCGCCGAAATTGAGCAGAAGATTCGGGAAAAACTGGCCGAGCAGGCGCAGACCGTAGGAAAGTCGGCCAAAGCCGCAGAAGCCAAGGTTGCCGAGACAGATGCCGCCGTGGGCGATGACGTTACCGAAGAAAAACCCAAAAGAAAGTCCAAAATCAACATAGATGTTGACGTTGAGTGATGAAAATACTTGAAATAAGACCCCGACGCAGGTTTGTTTCAGGGGTGGTCTTTGACTGTGAGGTTGACCCCAAGGAGTTTGGAGCCGATTGCGATGCCGCAGGTCTCTTAAGCCTTGATTCGGAACTCTGCGAAATGAAACACCTCAAGGCAGGTGTGGAACTGAGCGATGCTGAACTTGTGGCACTTGTGCGCGAATCTCACACAAAACGCGCCAAATCAAGGGCTTTGTGGTACCTTTCACGCGGGGACTGTTCAAGGCAGACACTTTTTGACAAACTCAAAAGGTCGTTCCCTGAATATGCGTGTGAGTCGGCTTGCAACCGTATGGAGGAGTTGGGATTCATAAATGATGAGACCTATGCCAAACGCAGATTGCAGAGGATAATTGACCAAAAAAAGATATCGGTCAGAATGGCAAAACAACTGTTGCGTATGGAGGGTGTTGACCCCGATTTGGTGGACGATGCCGCCCAAGAGGTCGAGTATGACCCTGTTAAAGCAATAGTCGGACTTATTGAGCGAAAATATAAACAAAAACTTGGGGACAAAGCCGCAACTGACAAGGTTATTGCCGCTTTAATGCGAAAGGGTTACGGCTTTTCTGAAATAAAGGAAGCCTTGTCCCGCTTTGACCCCGAAAATGATTTCTATTGCGAGGAAAATAATGATTAAGGTTGGAATGGTCAGCCTCGGTTGCCCGAAAAACAGGGTGGATGCCGAGATTATGCTGAAAAAACTGCTGGATGCAGGGTGTGAGATAACCCCCGAAGAGGCCGAGGCAGATGTTATTATCGTCAACACCTGCGGATTTATTGAAGATGCCAAGGCCGAGGCTATTGAGAATATTTTGGAGGCCGCAAATTATAAAAAGGACGGAAAATGTAAGGCGTTGATAGTCACGGGTTGCCTTGCAGAGCGTTACCGCGATGACATAAAGGCGGAATTGCCTGAGGTGGATGTCACGGTTTCACTGGCGGGTAATAACGATATTGTTGACATTGTCAAGAATGCATACAAAGGCATTTGTGATGACCGTTACGGCAAAAAAGAAGACCTCATAATCGAGGGAGAGCGTCTGCTAACCACACCGTCTTACACCGCTTATGTCAAGATTGCCGAGGGTTGTGACAACTGTTGTACATACTGCGCCATCCCAAAAATCCGAGGCCGTTTCAGAAGCCGTAAAATTGAGGATGTTGTGTCTGAGGTTGAGCGTCTTGTAAAACAGGGTGTTAAAGAGGTTATACTTGTCGCACAGGACACAACGCGTTACGGTGAGGATATATACGGAACACCGCAACTCAGTACGCTTTTGAAAAAGGTCTGCAAAATAGACGGTCTTTACTGGGTCAGAACGCTTTATACATATCCCGACCTTATTACCGACGACCTGCTTGACACAATAGCAAGCGAGAAAAAGATTGTAAATTATCTCGACATTCCGCTTCAGCACTGTGACGGCGCCGTGTTAAAGCGAATGAACCGTAAAGGCGACCGCGAGTCGCTTGAGGCTTTGATGGAGAAGATAAGGGCCAAAATTCCCGACATCACACTCAGAACCACCCTTATCACCGGTTTTCCGGGAGAATCGCAGGAGCAGTTCCAAAGCCTTTGTGAGTTTGTGCAAAAGGTAAGGTTTGACCGACTCGGTTGCTTTGCCTATTCTGAAGAAGAGGGCACCGCCGCCGCAAATTATCCCGACCAGATTGAGCCGCAACTAAGGGTTGACCGCGCCGAAATAATAATGAATGACCAACTTGGCATCGCTATTCAGAAAAACGAGGCCAAATACGGCACCTTGCAAGAGGTACTTATAGAAGGTTATGATGATTATATCAAGTGCTATTTCGGTCGCACCCGTGCCGATGCGCCCGAAATCGACGGAAAAGTGTTCTTCACGGTTACAGAACCGCAGGTTATAGGCAGTTTTGTTAACGTCAGAATAAACGATTCACTGGAGTATGACCTGCTTGGAGAAATGGAAGGAGAAGTATTATGAATCTACCCAACAAACTTACCGTTATGAGAATCATTATGACGCCGATATTTATGGCGGCTATGATGATAAACTTCCCGCATCATTATGCCGTGGCACTTGTTTTGTTCGTTGTGGCTTCGTTGACCGATTTGCTTGACGGAAAAATTGCCAGAGCCCGCGGTATTGTGACAAATTTCGGCAAATTTCTTGACCCGTTGGCCGACAAGATGCTGACCACCGCCGCCTTTATTGCGTTTTTGGCAAAAGGTATGGGTTGGGGTATTGAGTGGGTGCTGTTTATTGTGCTTTTCCGCGAATTTATGATAGCGTCACTTCGTCTTGTGGCTGTTTCGTCCGAGACTAAAAAGGTCATCCCCGCAAATATGTGGGGAAAGACCAAGACCGTCACCCAGATGATTGCAATTATTTACGGTATTGCGGTTATGTATTTCAACGAGTCGGTCTTACCTTTGATTGAAAAAGCTGTTGCAGTGCCCGATGTTGTCGGCGCCGCGATTATGTTGCTTTTCAATATAATTCTTTGGGTTTCAACAATATTCGCTGTTATTTCAGGAGTAATATATATGAAAGACAGTTATGAATTTGTTGACCCTACCAAATGATTCAGAAATTGGAGGAAATGAGTATGGTATGTAAAAATTGTAACACCGAAGTACAGAACGGTGAAAAGTTCTGTCCCACCTGCGGCGCTTTTTTGGAGCAACAGGAACAGCAACAGTATAACCCCACGGGCGCAGAGGTTCCCCCGCAGTATCAACCCGATTATGCTGACCCTCAAGAGTCGGAATTTGTTTTCGGAATGCTTAAGCAGGAGTGCTCTTCAAAACTATTTTTGGCATTGTGCATTTTAGCGTCGGTCGGTCCTGTTATGACCTTGCTTTCAATGGGTCTTTCGGGCATTATCAGTGCCGCTATTCCCGCAATCCTTGCAATCTCTTGCTGGGTAATGTATGTTTCAGCAACCCAGAATAAGGATATAACAGGTTTTATAAACCCGTTGAAGACCATCAATGTTGTTGCAACGGTTGAGTGGGTTATCAACTGGGTGGCAGTTGGCCTTGTGGGTCTTGTGGCTGTTATCTTTTTTATTGGCGCAGGCGCTTTGGACGGTATGATGGACATGGTTATGGACGGCTTTGAGGATGCCTTTGGCGGAATGATTACGACTGATATGTTTGAAGGTATGTTTGCAGTATTGGGAATTATTATGCTTTTGGTTGCAGGTCTTATTGCTGTAATTAACATCTTCTATTACGGAAATCTTCGTAAGTGCACCGCTTCGTTCAAGGACTCCGCAATCTACGGCAGATTTATGGTTGCAAAGGTCGGCACCGTCAAAACTTGGCTTATGGTTATGGGTGTTATCAGCGCAATCAGTGCAATTTCCAGTTTTGCCGGTAGCTTTTTCGGTGGATTGGGTTCCGCAGCAGGCGCCGCGGCATTGATTGTTGCAAGCAAGATTCTTGAAAATATCAAAAAAGCCACAAATTGCGATTAAGGTTTGTTCAAAAAAACAGTAGACTTTTTTAAAATTTTTGCTATAATATATTAAAACAGTAAAAAATTATCTGCTTTGAGCAGGAGAAGTAACCGTAAATAAAGCCAACAGGGACAGGGCCGCACAGACTGAAACGGCGTTGGGGCGGAGTTTTCGGTGAATGCACCTGTGAGCTTGTTGGGGGAACTTATAGTATCCCAACACGGAACAACCCACGTTATAGGGTTTTCGAGTTACAAACTGGAGTGGAACCGCGTTATACAATATACGCCTCCGATGGGTCTTTGCACCCGTTGGAGGTTTTTTGTTTTATAGGACGGATTTCCGCTTTGAAAAACAGGCAAACACGGTTTGCAATATATTATAATGAAAACCACAAAAAGGAGAATTGCATTGTTCAAACGAATCAGGGAGGACATTCAGGCGGTCAAGGAGCGCGACCCTGCCGCAAGAAGTTCTATAGAAATATTTTTTCTGTACCCCGGTGTCAGAGCGCTTCGGATGTACCGTCGCGCACACTGGTTTTACAAGCGCAATATGAAATTTATCGCCCGTTGGATATCCCAACGCGCAGCGCGAAAAACCGGTATTGAAATACACCCCGGCGCCACCATCGGTCGCCGACTTGTCATTGACCACGGCCACGGTGTCGTCATCGGTGAAACCGCCGAAATTGGTGATGACGTACTGATTTATCAGGGTGTGACTCTGGGCGGTACGGGTAAGGATGTGGGCAAGCGTCACCCCACCATCGGGAATAATGTTATGGTGTGCAGTGGCGCAAAGGTTCTGGGACCTTTTAAGGTTGGTGATAACTCACGCGTTGCGGCGGGCGCTGTTGTTTTGGAGGAGGTGCCGCCCAACTGCACTGTGGTCGGCATTCCCGCAAAGATAGTCCGTCAGGACGGTCAGAAAATCGCGCCGCTTGACCAAATCCACATCCCCGACCCCGTTGCACAGCAATTCAATGAACTTAATGACAGACTCAACAAACTAACCGAAAAGTTGGACGAAATATCGAAAAGATAATTTATTAAAGATTTTTCGCTACGCTCAGAATGACAACGCTTAAAGTTGTTCCGTTTTGTCATTCTGAGTGAGTGAAGTGACGAAGAATCTTCTATTCGAAAAAGGAGAAAACTATGAAAATCTACAACACCTTAACCCGCACCAAGGACGAACTAAAAACGGTAGACGAGGGTCAGGTTAAAATCTATGCCTGCGGACCCACCGTTTATAACTATATCCATATCGGAAACGCGCGCCCTCTCTGCGTTTTTGACGTGCTTCGCCGTTACTTGGAGTGGTGCGGTCTTGACGTTAAGTTTGTTCAGAACTTCACCGATATTGATGATAAACTCATCAAAAAGGCCAACGAAGAGGGCATCACAGTGCCGGAGGTGGCCGCAAGATATATTGAGGAATTTTGGACCGATTCCAACGGTCTGAATATCCGCAAGGCCACCGTTCATCCCAAAGCAACCGAGAATATTGATGCCATTATCGGTATAATAACCGAACTGGTGGAAAAGGGCTACGCTTACCCCTCGGCGGGTGACGTTTACTTCCGCGCCAAGAAGTTTAATGAATACGGCAAACTTTCTCATCAACCGCTTGATGAGTTGGCGGAGGGTGCATCCAACCGTGTTGACGGCGGTGCCGATGTCAAGGAAGACCCAATGGACTTCTGCCTGTGGAAAGGTGCCAAAGAGGGCGAACCGTTTTGGGAGTCACCTTGGGGAAAGGGCAGACCCGGTTGGCATATCGAATGCTCGGCAATGGCTGGCCGTTATTTGGGCAAGACCATTGACATTCATTGCGGCGGTCAGGACCTCATTTTCCCCCACCACGAAAACGAAATTGCACAGTCCGAGTGCGCCAACGGTTGCGACTTTGCACATTATTGGATGCACAACGGTTATATAAACGTTGATAACCGCAAGATGTCAAAATCCTTAAATAACTTCTTTACCGTTCGTGAGGTTGCTGAAAAGTTCGGTTACGAGCCTGTGCGTTACATTATGATTGCGTCGCACTATCGCAGTCCCATCAACTACAGTGTTGATATTATCGAGCAGGCGCAGTCCTCTTTGGATAGACTTTATAAGTGCCGTGAGGGATTAGAGTTTGCTATTCAACACGCCGCAGACGGTGGCGAAGCGCCTGAATTTTTGGCAAAATACCGTCAGCAGTTTATCGACGCTATGGACGACGACCTCAACACGGCAGACGCATTGGGCGCGCTGTTTATGATGGTTCGTGACATCAATAAGGCGGTTGCCGACAAGGCGGGCAAGGCTACTTTGGAAGCCTGTCTTAACGGTTTTAACGAGTTGTGCGATGTTTTAGGTCTTTTGTACCAGAAAAAAGACACTTCTCTTGATGCAGAGGTTGAGGAACTGATTGCTCAGCGTACCGCCGCAAGAAAGGCAAAGGACTTTAAAAAGGCCGACGAAATCCGAGACAAACTCAACGAAATGGGCATCATTTTAGAGGATACCCGCGAGGGTGTTAAGTGGAGTCGCAAATAATGGACGGTGTTAATAAAGAACCGTTAGGTAAATATGAAATTTTGGTTAGTCGTGACCACACCTTTGGCACCGACGCTGTACTGTTGGCCGACTTTGCAGGTCGGCAAAAGGCAAAAAAGGCTTGCGACATTGGGACGGGTTGCGGTATTATCCCGTTGCTGATGCTCAAAAACGGTACAGCCAATGAGGTGCACGGTATCGAACTGCAAACCCCTGCCGCCTTGATTGCAACAAAAAATGCCACACTAAACGGCGTTGAGCAACAGTTTAAGGTACACAATATAGATATGAAGGATGTCAAGGGCAATCTGTGTCACGCGGAGTTTGACCTTGTAACCTGTAATCCGCCCTATAAGGTGGACGGCGGCGGAAACCAGAATCTCACAGAGGCGCAACGCATTGCGAGGCATGAGGTTAAATGCGTTTTTTCGGATGTTGTGGTTGCCGCAAAGTATCTGTTGAAGTTCGGCGGAAGACTTTGTATTTGTCACCGTCCCGAGCGTCTTGCCGATATAATCTGCGATATGCGTGATAACGGCATCGAGCCTAAGGTTATGCGTGAGGTCATCCAACGCGAGGGCAAAGAAGCGTGGCTTGTGCTGGTTGAGGGAAAACTTGGCGGAAACCGCTCAATGACGGTTTTGCCGCCGCTTTATGTTGAAAAAGACGGTCAACTTACGGATGAAATGATAGAAATTTACGGCGACTACAAAGAAGGTCACGGCCGTAAAATCTGAAAGGAGCGCCTTATGTCAGGTAAATTATATGTTGTGGGTACTCCTATCGGCAATTTGGGTGACCTTTCACTCCGAGCGGCCGAAATCCTTGAGAAGGTTGATTTCATTGCCGCTGAGGATACCCGTGTGACGGTAAAACTACTTAACCGTTTTGGTATAAAGAAGCCGATGGTAAGTTACCACGAACACAATAAAGCGTCTCAAAACGAAAAGATAGCCGACCGAATATCACAAGGAGAAACCTGCGCATTGGTGACCGATGCAGGTATGCCTGCCATTTCCGACCCGGGTGAGGATTTGGTGCGTTTTTGCCGTGGGAGGGAACTGCATGTCGAATCTGTGCCGGGTCCAAGCGCGCTTATCACCGCGCTCAGCATTTCGGGAATGCCGTCCAAAAGATTTTGTTTTGAGGGGTTTTTGTCGGTTGAAAAAAAGGACAGGGAAGCCCACCTTGAGTCCTTAAGGTGTGACACTCACACACTCATTTTTTATGAGGCGCCACATAAACTGGCCGCCACCTTGCACGATATGTTAAAATATTTTGGTGACCGTAGGATTGCACTGGTAAAAGAACTTACCAAACTGCACGAAAACTGTGAGTTGACGACACTCATTGAAGCCTCAAAAAAATATTCCGAGACACAAGCCAAGGGCGAATATGTATTGATAGTCGCAGGGGCCCAACCAGAGGATACTGCTAAAGATTATACTTTGGAAGATGCCGTTCAGATGGCCAAAGGCTTTGTTTCGGACGGAATGTCACCCACCGCTGCCGCTAAAAGTGCCGCAGGCCTTACGGGACTTCGACGTAATGAGATTTATAAGAATTTAATATAAAACAAAAGGCCCTTGACAATTACTTTTATGTGATATATAATGACAAAAAATTCTAAGGAGTGATACATATGGCAAGATTTCCTGACGGAGCAAGGGTATGCTTTATTGGCGCCAGTACTATACAGCATAACCACTTCTTGGCACGCATCGTAGCGTATTATCGTGAGCATTTTAAAAGCGCTAAGGTTGAGTTTTACAACTGCGGCATTTCAGGCGGTACGATTACGACCGTTCTGAACGCGTTTGACGAGGATGTTGTGAATTACGACCCCACCCATGCGGTTATTATGATAGGTATGAACGACTCGTGTCGTGACTCGTTGAACGGCGCTGCAGAAGCAAGATACGATGCGCTCAAAGTTGCTTTTGAGGCGTACAAACAAAACCTTAAAAAACTATGCGACAAACTTGAGGGAATGGGTGTTAGCATCACGCTTTGCACATTCACGCCATACGCTGAGTATATGGAAAGTGACGAGCCTGCGCTTCGCGGTGGAAGTGCGCTTTTCTTGGGATATGCTGATTATATCCGAACTTTTGCGAAAGAGAGAGGTTATCTGCTCTGCGATTATCACGGCTATCTTACACGCGTTATGCAGACCGAAGTTTTACACGACCCTGACCGCGTGCATGCCAATAACCACGGTCATTACTATATGGCAAAGTGTTTCTTGGAGTCTCAGGGTTTTGATATCGGTGAGGAAAAAGGACTGCCAACCGACGTACAAAAGTGGCATGAGGCTACCGTTGCCGTTCGACAGGTAATCGCCACCGAGCATTTTATTATGCACGATGATTTT
>JAZNBS010000050.1:0-103559 GCA_045587185.1 Acutalibacteraceae bacterium | reverse complement strand
TTTGACACTAAATTACACATTATTGTACTACTTTATTTAACTTTATGCCATTGGCAATTTGTTAAATTTTAGTCAATGTTTTTTAGTGAAAATGACATATAAAATTTGAGCACCCAAGCATTTAGCTCAGGCGCTCAAAATCTTTACTAAATTAATCGTCAATAGAATTATCGGTAGCGGTATTATAAATGCTTTCAACCTCTGCCGAAGGGGCTTTTGTACAAAGGGTTACAACAACCGAAACAATAGCACCAATGATGAAACCGGGAACGATTTCGTAAACACCGAGGTTAGTGATAACCGCATCGGTGACGGTGCTTGTGAAGAGAACGAGCCAAGCAATGTCTGCTGCGGCACCTGCAAGAATACCGGCAACTGCACCTGCATAGTTGAAGCGCTTCCAGAAGAGCGAAAGAATAACAACCGGACCGAAAGCGGCGCCAAACAGACCCCAAGCATTTTCAACCATTGCCATAATATTGGAGGCCCAAGGATTGGTTCCGCTCAAGCCTGACATAGCAATCAAAAGACCGACGAGTGTTACTACAAGAACAACGATTCGTCCGACCCAAAGAATTTCCTTATCGCTTGCCTTGTTCTTTCTGATAAGCGGCTTATAAATATCACTTGTGAATGATGAAGATGCAACAAGAAGCTGAGAGTCAGCAGTTGACATTGAAGCAGCAATAATAGCAGAAAGAATAATACCTGCAAAGAATCCCATCGGACCTTGGAACATATCGTTAACAATATCAATAAACAAATTCTGCTGATTTCCTGAAGGTATAAGCTCATTTGCAAGTGAATTACCATCAGAGAAAAGGTAGGTTCTTGCAAGATAAGCAATGGCAATTGCTGCACCGAGAGTTATGATAAGCCAGATAATTGCAACGGTTGATGATTTTTTAACCATTGAAGACTTCTTGATTGCCATAAAACGGACAAGAATGTGAGGCATACCAAAGTAACCAAGACCCCAACCAAGACCTGAAATAATATCCTGCCAGCTTGCAGTAAAGGGATTTGCATTGAATGCAGTAACACCATCTGCAAAAGCACCTTCAAATGCAGGCTCAAAATCGCCCAACGAATACATAATGATCGGCACGGCAAGAAGAGCAACAAGCATCAAAAGTCCCTGAAAAAAGTCAGTCCAGCAAACTGCCTTATAGCCACCCATAAAGGTGTAAACAAGAATAATGGCGGCAAAAATAATCATCGCCAATTGCTTATGACCGCTGAACCAAGGAATAACAGCGCAGAAAACTGCTGTACCGGCATTGAAAGCAGAAGCAACATAAACGGTGAAAGCAACAAGGAAAATTATTGCGCAAACAACCTTAAGTACAGGGCTTGACGAAGCAAAACGGTTGGTGAGATACTGAGGAAGTGTGATCGAGTCGTTAGAAGCCTTAGAAAATCTGCGCAATCTTCTGGCAACAAATATCCAGTTGGCAATAGTACCAAGGGCTAAACCGATACCGATCCAGACCTTGCCCATACCGAAGGCAAGAATGCTTCCCGGGAAACCCATCAACAACCATCCGCTCATATCGGATGCCTGTGCACTCATTGCGGTGACCCAAGGGCCCATTGAACGGCCGCCTAAAAAATAGTCCTTTTCACCGGAATCCTTTGATTTGAAGAAGAACACGATTCCGACACCAAGCATTGCGGCAAAATAAAGGACAAAAGCTATAATTTGAGACATAAACTCATCCTCCTAATAAAAATTCTATGATATAATATCACACTTTAAACAAGAACGCAATACAGAATATGTTCTATACTAATTTTTTTGCTTTAATTTAATCAAGTTACAATTTCAGCATATTTTATTAGAACAATTTTGGTACATTGTATTGTACACGGTTTTGTAAAGATTAATAAAAATATATCTTGCCACTTGTAAACACTGATTTTAAATGATATAATACATAGTTGTAATTTAAAAATCATAATTTGAGGTGTATTGTTTATGACTAAAATAGATATTTTTTCAGGCTTTTTGGGTGCAGGTAAGACTACTCTTATCAAAAAACTCATCAGTGAAGCATATAATGGTGAAAAACTTGTTCTTATTGAAAATGAATTTGGCGAAATCGGTATTGACGGCGGATTTCTGAAAGATGTCGGTATCGAGATAACTGAAATGAACTCGGGTTGTATCTGTTGCAGTCTTGTAGGTGATTTTGGCGAGGCACTAAAAAAGGTTTTGGAACAGTACTCCCCTGACCGTATTCTTATCGAGCCTTCGGGTGTCGGTAAGTTGAGTGACGTTATCCGTGCAGTGCAAAATATCGGCTCTGATGATATTATTCTCAACGGCTTTACAACGGTTGTTGATGCCAACAAGTGTAAAATGTATATGAAGAACTTCGGCGAGTTCTTTAACGACCAGATTGAGCACGCAAGTTCCATTGTATTAAGCCACACAGACAATATTTCCGAGGAAAAGTTGAAGGTTTGCATTGAACTTTTGCGTCAACACAATTCCAACGCTACGATAATCACTACACCTTGGGATGATATATGCGGAACGGCAATTTTAGAGGCAATTGAACAAAAAAACACACTTGAATCCGAACTCAAAAAATTGGCTCACCGCCACCAACACCATCATCACCATGATGAAGAATGCGAATGCGGTTGCCACGAGCACCACCACGATGACCATAATGGTGAACATCATCACCATAAATACGATGAAAACGGCAACTGTGAATGCGGACATCACCACGGTGACGAGGATCATGGGCATCATCACGAGCACAAACACGAACATAGTGAGGATTGCAACTGCGGGTGTCACGACCATCACCACCATCATCACGCTGATGAGGTGTTTACATCTTGGGGTAAGGAGACCACCAACAAATACACGGTTGATGAAATTACAAACGCGCTTGAGTCTCTTGACGACGACACGACCTACGGTATGATACTGCGTGCAAAAGGTATTGTTCCATCCTCAGATGGTAGGTGGATACACTTTGACTATGTTCCAGGTGAACCCGATGTCCGTTTTGGTTCAGCAGAAATAATCGGTAGACTTTGCGTTATCGGTTCACAAATTAACGAAGATGCTATCGCTTCCCTTTTTAGAATTTAAGAGGTAAAAAATATGGAAGTACCAGTATATCTATTTACAGGATTTTTAGAGTCAGGTAAGACAAAATTTATTCAGGAAACTTTGGAAGATGAGCGTTTTAACTCAGGCGAGAGAACGTTGCTTATCGTTTGTGAAGAAGGCGAAGAAGAATATATATCTTCAAGATTCTCAGGTAAAAACGTATTTATAAAGACCGTTGAGTCGGACGATGAATTATCTTCTGAAATTTTTGAGAGATGGTTCAAAGAAACAAAATCTGTGCGTGTTATTATTGAGTATAACGGAATGTGGACATTGGACAAGATTTACAATGCTATGCCAAAGTCATGGACTGTTTATCAAGAAATGATGTTTGCTGATTCAAACACCTTTGAAATGTTCAATGCAAATATGAGGAGTCTTGTTGTTGACAAGTTGAAGACTGCTGAACTGGTAATATTTAACAGATTCAACGATGATATGGACAAAATGCCGTTGCACAAAATTGTCAAAGGCGTTTCGCGACAAAATGCAATCGTTTATGAGTATACTGACGGAAGTACTGAGGAAGACGATATTGAAGACCCCCTGCCCTATGACTTAACTGCACCTGTAATTGAAATTGCCGACAACGATTTTGCAATCTTTTACCGTGACCTTATGGAAGAATCGGACAAATATCACGGTAAAACCGTCAAATTCAAGGCTATAATTGCCCGTGAAAACGGTAAAATTCCCGATGACCAGTTTATCGCAGGTCGTCATATTATGACCTGTTGCGCTGATGACATTCAATATGCAGGTTTTATTGCGGAAACGACAGGTAAATGTACTGTTCTTCAAACAGGTGATTGGCTTAATGTGACTGCAACTATATCAATTCAAAAGCACAAGGCCTACAGCGGGGTCGGTCCTGTATTAAAGGTTAAATCATATGCTATGACAACCGAACCAGAGGAAAAAGTTGTAACGTTTTGATTTTTTTAATTTAAGCAAATAAACATAAAAAAGCACACAGTTTTGTACTGTGTGCTTTAAATTTTAAATAAGTTATCTAATCAAATCAAAGGAATGCAATAATGTTGGCAACTACGGTCAAAATGAAGAAACCGAGTGCAAAATATTTAGTGATACGTGCAAGTTTTGAATCAATATCTCTTGCCTTGTCCTTTGAAAAGAAGTTATCAACAGCACCGGAAATAGCACCGACACCGCTACGACGACCCTGCTGGAACAGAACAATAGCAATAATAACGATTGATACAAGTATCATAATTGCTCCAATAATATATCCTGCTACACTCATTTTTTATACTCCATTCTATCGAAAAATCTATAAATTATTTAATCAGTGCGACAATTATATCACAGTTATCAACATAATGCAAGCATTTTTTTACATCGGATGAACTTTATTTTCAGAATCAGCGTTTGCGGCGTCAACCTTATACTTTTTATTGGCTCTTTTTTCAAAGAAGTCAACAGCAACCTTGGGGAACTGAGCGTAAGAAAGAACATCCTCTTCCTGTTCGGACCATTTGGCGCATTCCTCACGAAGTTTGTCAAGTTCAGGCTCAAGAAGGTCTGCGGGACGGCAGGTTATAGGCTCCTCGTCACCGATAATTTTCTTCTGGAACTCGGGGTCTATAGGCATTGGAGTACGGCCGTACTCACCCTTTACAACACCCTTGAACTCCTTGGTAACCATTTTGTAACGCTCACCCATAATGACATTGTAAACTGCCTGAGTTCCGACAATCTGGGATGACGGAGTTACAAGAGGAGGATATCCGCAATCTGCACGAACCTTGGGAACTTCCTCAAGAACCTCGGTGAGTTGATCTTCTTTGCCTGCCTGCTTCAACTGAGAAAGCAGATTGGAAAGCATACCACCGGGAACCTGATAAATGAGTGCCTTAGCATCAGATGCAAGCATTTTTGGACTAAGGGTTCCTTCTGCTATATACTTCTCACGAAGAGTGGTAACATACTTTGCAATTTCATCGAGAGCCTCAAGGTTAAGGCCTGTATCAAATTCGGTACCTGCTAAAGCAGCAACCATAGATTCGGTTGCGGGATGAGAAGTACCCATTGCCAAGGGTGACATTGCAGTATCAATAACATCTGCACCAGCCTCAATAGCCTTCATAAGAACCATTGATCCAAGACCCGATGTTGCATGAGAGTGAACCTGAATGGGAATCTTTACCGATTCTTTCAAAGCCTTGACAAGGTCATAGGTCTGATAAGGAGTAAGCAAAGCGGCCATATCCTTGATGCATAGTGAATCTGCGCCAACGCTCTCAAGTTGTTTTGCGTAATTAACATAGTATTCTATATCAAAAACGGGACCTGTGGTGTAGGAAACGGCACCCTGAACATGAGCACCTTTTTCCTTTTTTGTTGCATTTATAGCGGTCTCAAGGTTGCGGATATCGTTCAATGCGTCAAAAATACGGATGATATCGATACCGTTTGCAACCGATTTCTGGACAAGATACTCAACAACATCGTCAGCATAATGGCGGTAACCGAGCATATTCTGTCCACGGAAAAGCATCTGCAACTTGGTGTTGGGACACTTTTCACGGATAATACGAAGTCTCTCCCATGGGTCCTCGTTCAAGAAACGAAGGCAAGAGTCATATGTTGCGCCGCCCCAACATTCCAAAGAATGAAAACCGATCTTATCAAGCATCGGGAGCATGGGGAGCATATCTTCAGTGGTCATACGTGTTGCAAGAAGTGACTGATGAGCATCACGCAACACGGTTTCTGTAATACCAATTTTACGTGCCATGAATAGCACCTCACATTTCTCTGAAAAATTACTTAATAGTTACAAGGACCTTGCCTGCATCAACCGAATCACCCTGATTGACACAAACAGCAGTAACTGTACCGTCACAAGGAGCAGTGATTTCGTTCTCCATCTTCATAGCCTCAAGAACAACAACAGCGTCACCACTCTTAACTGCCTGACCGTTGGAAACCAAAATCTTAAGAATGGTACCGGGCATAGGTGACTCAACAGGTGTACCCTCGCCTGCAGTAGCGGCTGCAACAGTAGCAGGTGCTGCCTCAGCAACAGGAGTGGCAACGGGAGCGACAACCGGTGCAGAAGCAACAACAGGTGCTGTGGCTACAGGAGAAGATGCTACACCGTTTTCCTCAACCTGAACATCATAAGTTTTTCCGTTAACTGTAATTTTAAACTGTCTCATTATTATAATCCTCCGTTTACACCTTAATAAGGCATATTAGAATGTTTTTTCTCAATAGTCGATACACGCTTAGATGCCATCATAGAAAGAGCGGCAACAACCGAATTAGCGGCATTCTCTGCAGTGATTATATCATCAACAGCACCGTTGACCGCGGCCTTGAAAGGTGAACCCTCGCAAAGAACGTATTCCTTCTCAAGGTCTTCCCTCTTTTCTGCACCGAGACGGTCCTTATAAAGGAACTGGACTGCGGTGGTGGGATTCAATGCACAAATAGCAGCATCTGCATAAGCGATAACATAATCGGCGCCAGCGCCTTTACCTGCCATTGCGGTATATGCAGCTCCGTAAGCCTTGCCGACGATAACGGTTATTTTTGCAGTAGTAGCCTCAGCATAAGCACCAGTCAAGGCGGAAACTGCACGGACAGAACCGTCAAGCTCGTCATCGGCCTTGCCCATGAAGCCTGCACAGTTGAGCAGGGTTACAACGGGAATCGAGAAGGCATCGCAAAGACGGATAAATCTCGAAATCTTAGCGGCCCCATTTGCACAAAGATATGAATTATTCTTATCTGCATCGGTTGCAACGATACCAACGGAATTTCCGTCAATAAAAGCAAAACCAACCTTGGCGCACTTACCAAAGTCCTTATTTAGTTCAATAAAGCTGTCAGCATCAACAATATTAGATATATCGGCATAAACTCCCTCGCCCGAAACAGTTGCAGGAACATAGTCAGCAGTGAAAGGGAGTGTAAGATTGTTCGAGGGAAGCATTGCGAGAAGCTTTGCGACATTATTAAGAGCAACCTCATCATTTTCAGCAACTATTGAAGCAGTGCCGTTCTTCATAGCGTTTTCGGCAGTTCCAACGGTTTTTTCACCGGTAATGTCGGCAGAATTTACACAAAGTTCTGCACCGTCTACAACAACCGTAAGGTCAGCAACAGTAGCAAGAATTGCGGCAGAACCGATGCACTTGCCGGCTATGACCGAAATCTGAGGTACAACACCCGAAATCTTACCTGCGGCGGCAATAAGTTCACCGTAAGCATTCAGAGCATCAACACCCTCTTCTGCAAAAGCACCTTTCGAATCATAAATTCCCACAACAGGCGCACCGTTCATCAAAGCAAGGTCATAAATCTTTTTGATTTTGGCACCCTGGGCACGACCCATAGCACCTGAGCAAACGCTAACATCCTGCGAGAAAGCATAACAGCCTGCACCGTTAACGTTACCGTAAGCAGTAACAACACCGCATCCGTTTTCGCCGTTTTTGGAGAACTTGTCCAACTCGGTGTAAACACCACCGTCAAACAACAGACCAAGACGCTTGTAAGCATCGCTGTTGCCAAGAAGAGCAGTTTCCTTTTCAAGGCGGGTGAAACCGTTTTCACAGTTCATCTTCATTTCCTCCGTTCGTACTGAAAGTCACGATGAAACCACCGTGAATTATAGATTGTTAAAAAATTGACTAATTATAGCCAAAATTTATTATATTACTAAATTTCCCAAAAGACAAGTATTATTTTCAAGAATTTGCACAACTTTGGCAAGATGAGAATAACTTACCTACATTTAACTCTCTGTTTTCGGCATTTTTGATAAATTTCAAGGTATCAAACAGTTTTTCGGGAGCATTTTCAGAATAAAAAGCCACTGATTTTCCATTCTCAACACCAACATGCAAAGCAGCACGCAGGATGCCGTCGGCAAAAGACACATTCTCCTTTGGCTCAAGCAAAAGTATAAGCAATGCGTCATCATTCATTTCAAATAAACAAAAGCCTAATATCTCTTCCATGTCCGCTGCTACTACTGCCATTGATGTCGCCGTCATCAATACATCAGCCGATTTATAAAGAGCCGCAAGTTTAACTGTGTCTCTTAAAGGGTGTATCTCAATCATCCTGATGCTCCTTACTGATGCTGGAGTTCATCAACCTCTTAACTTCCTTTTCGGTCAATTCCCTCCAACGGCCCTGTGGCAACATTCCTAACTTTATACCGGCAATCTCAGTACGCTTTAAGCGGATAACAGTAAGCCCAACCGCTTCACACAGTTTTCTTATCTCACGGTTTTTGCCTTCGTATAGTACAAAACGTAAAACAGTACGGTCTTCATGTTTTTCTATATAGGTAATATCGCAAGGAAGTGTCTCAAATTCCTCCAATTTCATTCCCACGGCCATTCTGTCTATCTGGTCGTCAGAAACCTTACCTCTGACAGTAACACGGTACACCTTGGCTATGTGGCGTTTTGGATGGGTAAGGAAGTTTGAAAACTCTCCGTCGTTGGTCATCAACAACATACCCTCAGAATTACGGTCCAGACGACCTACGGGAAACAATCTCACACCCGCGTCAGAAACAAGGTCTGCAACGCATTTTCTACCTTGTTCGTCACTCAGCGTGGTAACAAATCCACGGGGTTTATGCAACATAATATACATCTTGCCCTCGGTGTTCTGAACAGGTTTTCCAAAAACAAGAACCTTATCGTGAACAGGGTCAACCTTATCACCTAAAATAGCCTTACGTCCGTTAACTTTAACCTTTCCCTGCTCAATCAGTTCCTCAGCCTTACGTCGGGACGCTACCGAACATTGAGAAAGGTATTTTTGCAGTCTGATTTTTTCAACAGCCATAAATTTACCTCAAATTAAACATTTCATAAGTTTTTTAAAACAGTTAATAATTTTTTCAAAAAATGTTATATTTATATTTTTTTTATCAACATTATTCAGTGTCAGAATGTCAGAACTTCCTATAACTCTCCCGTTGCAGTAATACTCAACATAACCAACCCTCTGCCCGATACTCACAGGTGCATAAACAAAAGGCTGAATGTGTATTTTAGAAGTAATGCTATGTTGGGACTTTTCGGTGCAACCGCAGACAAAACGTTGAGAAGAAATGTTGACAGTATCGTTCACGCCGCCAACGACCGAGACCGAATCAAAGTCAAGTTCATTTGTAACATCGGTGCTACTTACGGCCGACAGACCTTGGGTTAACAACCTTTCATGGTCATTCCAATCGTCCGGAGCATTAAGGGTAACACAAACCACACGGCAACCGTCCTTTTCGGCAGCAGAAACAAGGCATCTGCCCGACTTTTTTGTGAATCCCGTCTTTAAACCGATACAATACTCATAACGTTCCAGCAGTTTATTGTGATTGTATAACACTCTCTGATACGGCGGATTTCCAAATGTAACCGAAATCTTACTCTCACGGACAACACTTTGTATCAATGGATTTTTTAACACTTCAGCACCAAGCAAGGACATATCATAAGCAGTGGAATAATGCCCATCTGCATCAAGACCCGACGGAGTTACAAAATGAGTGTTTTTCATCCCAATTTCCTTTGCTCGCTCGTTCATCATTTCTGCAAAGGCTCCCACCGACCCAGCAACGGCAATAGCAACGGTATTCGCGGCGTCATTTCCCGATGGTAACATAAGACCGACAAGCAGGTCATAAAACGATACGGTATCACCCACAAGCAGTCCCATCGATGACCCCTCAACCGTGACCATTTCATGGGTTGTGACTACAGTTTTTTCAGGTGTGTTCTGCTCTGCCAAAAGCAAGGCTGTCATTAGTTTTGTGGTACTTGCCATAGGCAATCTCTGATGCGCATTTTTGGCATCAATAACTTCAAAGGTATCGGCATTTAAAAGGCAATAACTTTTTGCCGAAATTCCTGTTGCAGAAACGTTAGATAAGAAACCAAAAGACAAACAAAAAGTAATAACTAATGACAAAATAAACCTTAAAACACGCATCACACAAAACCTCCGCCATTTTTATACCACAAAGAATAATATGGCGAAGTTTATGAACAGATTACAAATTAGTCAACAATCAATTCATCCGAGTCGGATTTGTCTTTCTTAAAAAGAGCAGAAATTTTCTCAATAACAGTGGGGACAGCGTCAATAGCCTTTTCTATTGGAGATGCAGTTTCACTAGCGCTGAGCACTCTGACCTCATTTCCTTTTACAACAATAAAGCAAACAGGCGTAACACTTGCACCTGCACCGCCGCCACCGCCAAACATCTTAGCATTGGTGTTTTTTGAGGGAAATTCAGAACCGCCGGAAGCAAGACCGAACGATACCTTTGACACGGGAATTATGGTGATACCGCCCACCTCAATAGGCTTTCCAATAATGGTATCGGAATCAACAACTGTACGGAGTTTTTCCATAGTTGTATCCATAATACTGCTGATGTTAGATTCTGCCATAATAAACAATCCTTTCTTTTTCACAGAAATATCTGTATATCATTTTTTCATTGAATTATTTGCTGAGATATTTGATTTGACTTTACGTCTGATAATTTCAAACAACACGCCAACCGCCAACCGTACAATAAACCATAACCTTAACTTTACTTTAATATCAAGTTCGATGGTAGATGATTGACTGTTAAAATCACTTAAAACAGAAACTTTAGTTTTGCGGTCATTGAATTTCAGCAGATTTTGAAATCCTTTAAGAGCAGGAAAAACAATTGCGCATAAAGAGCCATAGACAACAGCGGTTTTTGCAGGGTCATGTGATGCTGCGGTGACAAGAAAATAAAATTTTTTAACCCTTATATGCTTTGCTGCTTTTCCTGTTTTTTCAAGTATTATCTTACCAATAGAGGCTAGTTCACCAACTGCGGAAACTATACCTTTTTCAGCAATTAAACGTTTGATTGCGTTATCTTTCTCTTTTTCGGTTACCTTTTCCTTATTTAAATGTTTCTTGCGTTCATTATTGGGATAAACGTTGAATCTTAAAAACAGAAAACCAATCTTTACAGATAGTTTATCCGAATTAGTAACAAAGACCGAAACGCTTGAAATTAAAAGTAACAAAAAAAGCAAAAACAACGCGCAAGCGATGTACAATGCGATCACTGCTTATCCCCCGCAGATGCAACATCCTCTGCAATTTCATTGGCTTCTTTACTCATTTTTTCAGCAAGTTCCATTACTTCTGAAGAAAGCATCTTTAATTGACCGTTACTGTCTTCAACCAATTCATCAGAGGGAACTTCGGGAAGTTCATCAAGATTTTTCAGTCCAAAGCATCTCAAAAAGTTTGCGGTTGTGCCATACAGCAACGGACGTCCAGGCAGTTCAAGTCTACCCTTTTCTTCAAGTAGACCCTTTTCAACAAGAGTTGAAACAACACCTGAGCAATCAACACCTCTGACCTGTTCAACATAAGCCTTTGTAACGGGTTGATTGTATGCAATGACGGCCAAAACCTCCAAGGCCGCCTGTGAAAGCGGAGCCTTGCGACGAAGATCGAGAACAGCACGGATATTATCTGCATATTCTTTTCGGGTGCATAACTGATATGAAAAATCAAGTCTCAAAAGTTTTACCGCACTGCCACTTGCATCAAGTCGGTCGGAAAGCAGGTCCATCACATTCTCAACAGTTTCGGTATCAACATCAAAAACAGTACAGAATTTCTCTATCTCAACCGGTTCGCCAGCGGCAAACAATATGGCCTCAAAGTTCGGTATCATTTCTTTAACAGTCATCATTTTTTCCTCCTTATCATAGAAATTTCAATATCATCTCCATCACCCTCAAGATGCACACGGTTGGCCTTACACAGTTCAAGCACTGCAAGAAATGTTGCAACAAGTTCTGAACGGCTTTGGGCATTTTTGAAAAGATGGCGCATTTTTTTATTACCGGTTCTCATAAGAATTTTCATTACGAATACAATTTTTGACGAAACAGAAACTATTTTACGGGCAACTATTTTACTGAACACATTGGTTGGCGGCGGCAAACGGCGTTTGCCACGGCCTATAGCCGCAATATATGCTGAAAGTACGAGTTCCTTTTCGTGAGTGTTGACATATGTCTTATCATACTCTATCTTCTCAGGAATTTTAATAAATGTGTCAAACTCATCGGTCATACCTGACAGAAGTTTGGCAACACGTCGGCAATGCTCATATTCCATAAGTTCTTGGGTGAGTTCTTCTTTTAACTGTTCAGCCTCATCATGCTTGGGTAAAAGACTGACAGTTTTAAGATAGATAAGACGCGACGCCATTTCGATAAACTCACTAGCCACATCCATGTCCTGTTCATTCATAGAGCGGATATAATCAACATATTGGTCAACAAGCAACGTCAGTTGAATATCGTTTATATTGAGTTTGTTTTTTGAAATGAGATACAAAAGGAGGTCCAACGGTCCTTCAAAAACCTCAAGTTTATATTCAATCTTATTCATACAAAGTCCTTATTTAAATAAATAATTCAAATGGCAAGGTTGCGATATCAACAAATACACCATATACACCGCGAATCATACTGCTTAATACTCCTGAAAAAGAATCGCTGAAAAATATCAAGAAGAGCAAGCCCAAATAGAAATAACGCTCATATCTCATAAATTTCCAATAAAAACGGTCGGGCAGAATAGCAAAAAGTATTTTTGAACCGTCAAGAGGCGGAATTGGTACAAGATTGAAAATTGCAAGGTTAATATTAAGCAACGAAACATAAAAGAAAATCGTCGAAAGAATATTTATAACAGTAAACGCATAACCCGTTATACTAACACCTAAAAGGAACGGGATATATACAAGTGCCACTTCGATAAAGCAGGCAACAAAAGAAAAAATGAGGTTTGAAATAGGGCCTGCCAACGCAACCAGAGCCATATCGCGTTTAGGTTTATCAAAATATCTTGAATCAACTCTTACGGGATTTGCGGCGCCAAAACCGATAAAAATCATTGAAAGAATACTGATGTAATTAAGATGTGCTTTGGGATTTAACGTCAATCTTCCGTCATATTTCGGTGTTGGGTCACCAAGTTTGTTAGCGATAAATCCGTGAGCGTATTCGTGAATCGGCATAACCAACAAAAGAACAATAGCCACAGAAAACAGATAAGAGATAATGTCAAAAATATCTCCCTGTCGGGCAAAAATTCCAATAAGTCCCATAACCTACCTCCTATATAGAAATTTTCAGAACATTACAACAAAAGAAAGTGTGCAAAAAGCGACAGAAACAAATTTTAAACAATCTAACGCGGTTTTAATAACGTTATTTTGACTTTCTCCTAGATTCTGTGACGCCGCGCCTAAAAACGTGATTCCACAGAACAACAAGGGAACAATATATCTGAAGTCCATTGTGCAACCAAACGGATAACTTATATTGAAATATACAAAGAAAGCCAACTGCACCGCAAAGAGTGTTATAATTGGAATGAGATGAAGGTTGTTTTTCAAAACTTTCACCACTAGATAAATTGCGGCAACAAGGGATGCAGATATTAAAACAAAATTCAACAGCACAAGTACCGAAGCAAAACCTGTATTACCAAAATTATACTCACCAAAAAGTGAATTACGCAAAGTATAAAACCAAACATTATACTCTTCCCACACATCAACATAAACCCCAAAAGCGTCTTTAGAAAAAGGCAATATAATGCGGTCGATAATGCTTATGTCACCCGTGTAAAGCGCATTTGTCACAGGGATTGGTGCAACATAACCCAAAGGTTGCTCAAAAAGAATATAATTACGTATGGGGTGCCAAAGTCCCAACGGCAAAAGAATCACAATAAACACTAAGGAGTGCAATAAAACCTTGCCAAATTTCAACTGACGGTCAATTATAAACTTGGCAACAACCGAAACGGCTGCAACCACAGCAATCAATGAAGCCGAAACCTTTGTCATCATTCCAAGACCGATGAAAAGACCACAGACGGTGGCAAATCTGACACAAGGTTTACGGTACCATTTTAGCAAATAAACAATCCCATACATTGAAAGCAATAATGTCAAAATATCATTATTTATACTTCCAGCAAGAATTTGAAAGGTCGGATGAAAAGCAAGCAGAGCCATAGAAAAAGCGAGACTTTTGCCTTTGACACCGCACAAAGTAAGAAGTTTATGGCCTGCAAACATTGTCATAGTTGAATAAAACACAGTCAGAAGTTGGATGTTTTCAAACGACTGTGCCTCTGTATGACCAAGGGCGGTTGAAATTTTTACAACCAACGCCGCCAAAATGTGATGAAGCGGCGGATGGCTGTATTGCCAATCATTGCTTTGAGGCAATCCGTTACCGTTGGCTATCGAATAAATATACGACAAATGTCCGCTGGAATTCAGACCCTCAACATCATGTTGATGGATATTATATCCAAACCTTAAAGCATACGACAACCGCACAATAAATCCACACACAATAAGCAACGCAACAACAGTTTTTGTATCAAGCCGTCCCGTCTTATAATGCCAAAAGCCAAAACTTCCCACTAAAACAAAGGTAACAGCGGTCAGCATTTCAGCAACTGCTGAGTTTATTTCCGATTTATTTGCGGATTGGTTAAAAAGAAAGAAGAATGTTAAAAGAATAACGGCAAAAAACAACGGCAACAAATTAAACCGTTTTGACAAAAAGGACTCATTATGCTCTTTTTTCAAAACACATATTGCCATTATTTCACCTGCTTACTATACTTTTACTTGATTTTCCTTGATTCAATATAATATCGCTTGTCAGCGGCGTGCCCCATAGAAAAAGTTTTTCTGGGCAAAGAACCGTCACCCAAAACTGCGGGAAAAAGTTCGTCCTTACGCATACCGTCGAATATAAATCCCAAATTTCCGTCCTGTTTACTCAAAGAACGGACAACATCCTCTCCGTGTATATAGTCAATTTTAATATTATTGACTTTTATGTACTCATCCAGCCAGTTCTGTAATGTGCCGACAGGAAGTTTAGAGGTGGGTTTTAAGTGAAGTTCAATCTCCTCATCGCCAAAGCAACAAATGAACTTATGGTAATCTTCCCCATCTGTACCCAAATCAGCAGTTAATGCACAAATAACCATTTCAGGCTTAACACCGAACAGTACACGGTAAATTGGCTCAAACTGTATTGAATCGTCGTGGATATTGACAACCTCGACCAAGGCCGATTTTGCCAAAGGAGAATCAGACAGATTACTGCATTCTTTTGCAGTGGCAAGCGAGTGGTTTCCGTCACCGACTGCAAACATCATCTTATCGTCTTTTCCTTCAACAAGAGCATTGACAGCATTGCCGACATTTTCAATATCTTCGGGTCTTAAAAACCATCCGGTAATATGACCACCGCCCTGCATAAGGTCAAAATCATAAGCAACCGTCAATTTATCTTTGACAAGTTTCAACGGTTCTATAACCGTTTTTTGAGGGTCATCTGTGAGCAACAAAACGTGAGGGAGTTCAATGGAAGCGTCTTTTCTTATTTTAACTCTCGGTGGGATACGCTCAATGACAGTCTGCTCAGTGGCCCGTATGAGAGCCTTGCTACCCTTTCGGTAATCATAATCACAAAGTTCAATCGCACCAACAATTCCGTGACGAACAGTACCGTCACTTTGTGTACGCTCAACATATATCATAGCGTTCTTATACTCTTCAAAAACACCGTTATCGAGGTATTTTTGCATAGTGGCATTGATATCTGCAATACGTTTTTCGGTATCCCCACCCTCAAGAAATATCTCGGGTAAGGTAATCCTCAAAGTCGACGGTGAATTACCCACATTTTCCTCAACCGCTTTCCAATAATCGGCTTCGGATGTAAACTGGTCACAGGCAACAACAGCCCATTTTTCAAAATCTTTCTTTGGCAGTAAGATATCTGCCGGCATAAAACCGAATTTTTGCATAGAAAACCAACCTTCTAAAATAGTTAGATAAAATTTCTTTTAAAAGTGCCAATAAACAATTTTTCATATTATTATACCTTTTTTAGGTGTAAATGTCAACGATAGAAAATGAACTATTTAAAGTATTTTACAGATACTTTTTGTTGAAAATAAGTAAAGTATATATTATAATAAACGACAAGTTATTTGAAAGGTTGAGAAAGATGAGAAAAACTAAAATAATTTGCACTATTGGTCCTGCTTGCAGTGATGAAAAAACACTGGTAGCAATGTGCAAGGCAGGAATGAATGTTGCAAGACTTAATTTTTCACACGGAACATATTCAGAGCACCTTGAAAAGATTGAACTTATAAAAAAGGTACGAAAGTCTTTAAATATGCCGATAGCAATTCTACTAGACACAAAGGGACCTGAATACCGCATCAAGACATTTGAAAAAGGTAAGGTTTTTTTGAAAGAAGGTGCAACATTCACCTTTACAACCGAGAATGTAATCGGCAACAGTGAAAAGGTCTCGGTAACCTATAAAGGACTGCCAAGCGACCTAAATATCGGAGACCGAATATTGCTTAACAACGGTCTTTTAATTTTTGATGTTATTGAAACAACCGAAAAAGATGTGAAAACCAAGGTTCTTGTCGGCGGCGAACTTTCCGACCGAAAAAGTATGAGTTTTCCAAACAAAGTTCTAAAACAGGAATACTTGAGTGAGCAGGATAAATGCGATATTCTTTTCGGTATTAAAAACGGTGTTGACTTTATAGCCTGTTCTTTTGTTTCGTACAGAAGTGACCTTGTTGATGTTAAAGAATTTTTGAAAGAAAACAATGCTGAGGATATTGACCTTATAGCCAAGATAGAAAATCAGTCAGGAATTGAAAATATAGAAGAAATATGCGAAGAATGCTCAGGAATTATGATTGGTCGCGGTGATATGGGTGTTGAAGTGCCTTTTGAGGAATTACCCGCTATACAAAAGAGAATAATCACCAAATGCAGAATTCTTGGAAAACGGGTAATCACAGCAACCGAAATGCTTGAATCAATGATACAAAATCCCCGTCCCACACGTGCTGAAATTTCCGATGTTGCCAACGCTGTTTATGACGGATCAAGCGCTATAATGCTCTCGGGCGAAACTGCTGCAGGTAAATATCCCGTAAAATGTGTTGAAACAATGTCTCTGATAGCAGAACAAACCGAAAAAAACATTCATTATGCCAAACGTTTCAGAAACGCTGAATTCAATATACGAAACACAGTCGATGCCATATCACACGCAACCTGCGGAATGGCAATAGATATCGAGGCAAAAACAATAGCAGTTTGCTCAATATCGGGTATGACTGCAAGAATGGTGTCACGTTTCCGCTCACCGGTTGATATACTCGGCGTCACCACCGATGAACGCACATGGTACAAACTTGCTTTGTCGTGGGGTGTTACCCCTGTTATGGTTGACCGTTTTGACTCTACAGATGTGCTTTTCTATACAGCAAAGCAAAAGGCTATTGAAACGTTCAACCTTGATATAGGTGATAAAATCGTAATAACGGGCGGTATGACAAACGGAGTCTCAGGTAACACAAATATTATTAAAATTGAAAAAGTTTAAAATTTGTTTAAAAAAATTCTTGACAAATGAAAATTTTGGGTTATAATAATTCTTGCCGTTGAGGAATAGTGTAACGGTAGCACGACAGACTCTGACTCTGTTTGTTGGGGTTCGAATCCCTATTCCTCAGCCAAAATCGACAAATCTCGACAGAGGTTTGTCGATTTACTTTTTCTCTATTACCTCTTCACTTTCACGATGTAAAATATCACTGTGCCATAGGCTCAATATCTACAAAAGACCTCCAAATCAAATTGGAGGTCTTTTTAAAATTTTAACCAAATTTCTTCAATACTATTGCCGTTCTTGATGGCAGATAGCACTTGAATCCAAACCAATCGGCAGGTGTTCTTTCAGCGGTATAGACATAATCCTTATCCACCCTTGAAAATCCGCCAAACTCACTGTCATCTGTTGAAAGGATAATTTTATAATTACCAATCTCACCCACAGGAACGAAATATCCGTCAAACGACTTTGTTGGGTGAAAATTGAATATAAAGAGATAATCACCCTTTTCATATATTATTATCTTATCCTCTTGATGCACCCAACGGTTTTGAGGGACGCAATTTAAAATGTCACCGTCTTTAAGTACTTTGAGCATAGACTTATCAAACTCATTAAGGTCACAATAACGAAGGTCTTTATCATCAACAAGACTCCACTGACGGCGGCAGTAATGATAACTCCAACCATTTCCCTCTCTGGGAAAATCAATCCACTCAGGGTGGCCAAACTCGTTGCCCATAAAGTTTAGATACCCCTCGCCTGCTAACGTCGAAGTTATTAGACGAATCATTTTGTGAAGTGCAATACCTCGGTCAACCGTCATATTTGACGGAAAAAGTTTGCTCATACCCGTATACATATCTGCATCACACAAACGGAACATAATGGTCTTATCGCCAACTAAGGCTTGGTCATGTGATTCACAGTAACCGATGTTTTTTTCGTCGGGTCTGCGTGCGGTCAGTTCATACCAAAGTTTGCGCATATCCCAATCGTCATCTTTATATTCCTTTAAAAACTTTATCCAGAGGTCTGGCACACCCATCGAAAGCCTGAAATCAAATCCAATTCCGCCATCTTTAATTGGAAGACACATACCGGGCATTCCCGACATATCTTCAGCAATCGTTATTGCTTTAGGATTTATCTTATGTATCAGTTCATTGGCAAGTTGCAGGTAGGTCACAGCCTCAAGGTCAGAGTTCATTGAAAAATACATACTGTAATCGGTGAAAGCACTTCCAAGGCCGTGGTCGTGATAAAGCATTGAAGTCACACCGTCAAACCTAAAACCGTCAAAATGAAAAACTTCCATCCAATATTTTAAATTGGATAACAGAAAATGCAAAACCTCATTTTTGCCGTAATTGAACAGTTTTGTTCCCCAAGCAGAGTGATTGCCCCTGTCACCTTCGTGGAAAAACTGATAAACAGTACCGTCAAATTCATTAAGACCTTCATTGGTGTTATTGACAGCGTGAGAATGCACAATATCAAGCAAAACTGCGATACCCATTTCGTGCGCAGTGTTAATCAGTTCTTTGAGTTCTTCACTTGTTCCGTAACGTGAAGACGCTGCAAAGAAATTGGAAACCTGATAACCGAACGATCCGTAATACGGATGCTCCATTATGGCCATAATTTGAATTGTATTATATCCGAGTTGCTTAATTCTGGGCAGAACGTTATCTTTAAACTCGATGTAAGAGCCAACCTCACCTTTTTCCTGCGCCATACCGATATGGCACTCATAAATAAATGGGGTTTTGGGCGGAGTAAAACCTTTATCATTCCATGGGTATGATGAATAAGTGTCCTCAATCTCGGCACACCAAGCATAAGTAACAGGGTCTTGCACAACACGTGTGGCATAAAGCGGAATTCTTCTCAGAACACGCCCGCCGTTTATAACGATTGCTTGCACTTTTTGACCTACTTTAATGGTATTTTTGCCTTTGATATTTACCTCAAATACACCGTATCCAACCCGATTCATAGGACAGTCTTCAATATTCCATCCGTTAAAATCACCTGTTAAATACATAGCATCAGCAGCAGGCGCCCACTCGCGGTAAACCCACCCTGTTCTTGTTCTGTGAAAGCCGAAATATTTATAACCGTTGGCAAAATCCTTTAAAGACCTACACTCACTCAGAAGTTCACGTTTCTTTGTAAGATAGAGGTCGTATCGCAAATCAAAATCATCCTTGAAAGGAGTTATGTAAGGGTCAATATCCAAAATACGATATTTATTCAAGGTTGCCATAGTGCCCTCCTGAGTGTAAAATTTTGCCATAAATATTCTAACACACTTTTATATAAAATTCAATATCCCTAATGTCTTATTTATAATCAGGAACGGAATTTGTATTACATAAAAAACAAAGGATATGCTACCGTTATGATAGCATATCCTTTGTTAATTTACAAGAAAATATTACTTGAAGTATCTCTCTAAGAGGCCTTTGAGTGCCTTACCGTGTCGAGCCTCGTCTTGAAACTATGCTCTAAAACCGCTTGAAATCAAGGCTTTGTTATTCGATTTTTGAGAATCACACTTTTGTCACACTATCCCCAGTTTCGTTTGAATTGTTATCATCGTGTTTTTTAGTAAAATTTAATCTTATAACCAACGGCACAAAAGTCCAAATTGCCACCCAAATAAAAAAGACAACGACAACTTTTCCGTCATTTTGCAAACTAAAGGGTAATATAGGAATAGCACCTAACACTATACAATTGTAAATGGAAAACAAAAATTTAAGTTTCTCGCCAATGATTATCTTGCTGTATTTTACACAGTAAAAAGGCAAGACAACAAAAATCCAAGCCATTAAAAATAGCATAGCACAAGCAGAAAGTATGTTATTTACGCGCCCAGAAAACATATATGACGAGCGTACTAACATTTCATATAAAGCAACGAAAAACATTGAAAATACAATGGGATAAATGTATTTTTTCGCTTTCTTCACAAAATCACCCCAAAACAAAAGATATGCTACCGTTATGATAGCATATCCTTTGTTAATTTACAAGAAAATATTACTTGAAGTATCTCTCTAAGAGGCCTTTGAGTGCCTTGCCGTGGCGAGCTTCATCACGTGCCATTTCGTGAACAGTATCGTGGATAGCATCAAGGCCGTTCTTCTTAGCGCAAGCGGCCAAATCAAACTTGCCCTGAGTTGCACCAAACTCACAGTCAACGCGCCATGCAAGATTATCCTTGGTGGTGGCCTTCATATTGGGCTCCAAAGTAGTTCCCAAAAGTTCAGCAAACTTGGCTGCGTGCTCTGCCTCTTCATAGGCAGCCTTTTCCCAGTAAAGACCGATTTCGGGATAGCCTTCGCGGTGAGCGATACGTGCCATACAGAGGTACATACCAACCTCACTGCACTCGCCCTGGAAGTTAGCCATCAACTGCTCAAGGATATATGCCTTATCCTCTGCCGAAATATCGGGGTTATTTTTTACGGTCTTCTCATAAATACCATACTCATGCTCAGCGGCAAGTTTGCCCTCTTCCATTACCTTGAACTTTGCACCCGGAACCTTACATACAGGGCAAACAAAATCTTCGGGCATAACCTCTGCCTCATGAACATAACCACAAACAGGACATACAAACTTTTTCATTATAATTTCCTCCAAAATTTTTAAATTATTTACATTTACTGCAAAGACCGTTAAAGGTCAAAGTACAGTTATTAACCAATAAATTATTATCGCTTGCTATAGAATTTGCAAGACTATCGGGGACTCCAACCGACTCAAGATCTAAAATACTGCCACACTCGTTACAGATAAAATGAACATGCGGGTCAATATTTCCGTCAAACCTTTCAATACCCTTCACGGTACCCAGACTGACTATCAAGCCTTGCTCTTTAAAAAGCGCCAGATTACGATATACAGTTCCAAGAGAAAGATTTGAAATATCAGGCTTTAATTGAGCAAATACCCAATCAGCCGATGGATGAACTTTTGTGCATTTAACACAGTTTAAAATCGCATCACGTTTTTTAAAATGTTTAGATTTTTGCTCCATATACTCCCTCCGTTTAAATTCAGCACACTTACTGTAAATATAATATAACACACTCTTTTCTATTTGTCAATAGGAATTATTCGCATTAATAATATTTTTTTAGTTTTTCAAAATTTAAAATTATTTAGTTGATAAATCAAAAATGTGCCTGTAGCAACAGGCACATTTTTACAGAAAGCCAAACGGATTATAACAATGATATTAACCGAATTTTTATAGAATTATACAAATCAATCCTGAGCAACCTTCATTTATTACTCGTTCAAGAGTTTCCTGTAAACGCATTCTGGCATCCATTGGCATACGCGCAAGTTTTGTATGCAGTCCCTCATTTACTAGTTCGTGCAATGATTTTCCAAAGATGTTGGAATCCCAAATCTTTGTAGGTTCTTCCTCAAACTCATTAAGCAGATACATCACAAGGTCTTCAGACTGTTTTTCAGAACCGACTATAGGGCTTACCTCGGTGGTAATATTTGCCTTCATCATATGGATTGACGGAGCAGATGCACGCAAACGCACACCGTAACGTCCCCCCTGCTTTACTATCTCAGGCTCCTCTAATGACAACTCATCAATCTCTGGCATAACAATGCCGTAACCCGTTGCCTCAACCTCATCCAAAGCATTTTTAAAACGGTAATACTCCTTTTTGATGTTGGAAAATTCGATTATTTCTTTCATCAGTTGTTGCTCGTTTGAAATATCAACTCCCGTTGATTCTTTTAGTACACTGTAAAACAAATCGCGGTCAATATCGGCTTTGACGGTCGCACTGCCCGAGCCCAGTTCAACATCAGAAACCTCGCAATAGGTAACGTTTTCGCAACCTGACAGTTTTTTACTAAAAGCAGTGATATCCGAAACCTTGCTTATTGATTCTGCGCTGTTAAGCACCGATAAGAACAACTGCTTTTGCAACCAATGCTCAGAATCAAGTGCCGTTATCCACATAGGAAGTTTTATCTTTATTTCTTTAACCGGAAATTCATAAAGCATTTCTGTCAGAATATCGGTAATATCCTGTTCTGAAAGTTCGAGACAGTTGATTGGCTTTACCGCAACATCATACTTCTCGGCAATCTCTTTCGCAACCTCTTTGGCAGATTCAGAAAACGGATACATACTGTTCATAAGCACGACAAACGGCTTGTTGATGGCTTTTAGTTCTTCAATGACCCTCTCCTCTGCCTCGGCATATTCTTCTCTTGGAATATCACTAATACTGCCGTCGGTTGTTATTACAAGACCGATTGTAGAATGCTCGGTTATGACTTTTTTGGTACCGAATTCTGCCGCCATATTAAAGGGTACAGGGTCATTGAACCACGGCGTCATTACCATTCGGGGTGCATCGTCCTCGATATATCCATACGAACTCGGAACAATATATCCAACGCAGTCAATAAGACGAACATTCATCGAAACATTATTATCAAGATCAATCTTAACACCTTTTTCAGGCACAAATTTCGGTTCGGTGGTCATAATAGTTCTTCCGCCTGCAGATTGCGGAAGTTCGTCGTTGGCACGTTCTTTTTGATATTCACCGTCAATATTAGGAATAACTAATGTATCCATAAACTTCTTGATAAAGGTTGATTTGCCCGTGCGGACAGGTCCAACGACACCTATATAAATATCTCCGCCCGTGCGTGCTGCTATATCACCGTAAATACTTGTACTAGTCATAAACATTCCTCCGATATTCTCATTTCTTTGCTTAATTTTATGAGAGAATATTTTTATTTATGACAACGAAAAAAGATTCCCCACTTTACTCAAAGCACACATATATAATACTGTGTTTATTGAGTATACGAGGAATCTTATAATTTAGTTGTATTATTTTAAACTCCGCTTAAATCAAAAGGAGGAATATATTTTTCATCGCCACTCTCAAGTTCTTGCGTAAAAATGTACTCGATATTGCTATCTTTGGCAAATTCAAGCACCTTTAAATATTCACGTCTTGTGATTTTACGGTTTATTTCTTTATAACTTTCAAGTTTACCGTAGGGTGTATACTGACTCATAAGACTGAAAATAGCCCACGGCACATTTTGTTGAACCCATTTTATAACCTCTATTGCATCATTGGTACCTTGCGGAAGAATCAGATGACGGATAATCATACCCTTTTTTAGCATACCGTATGCATCGAATATATTATCTTTGACAATCTCGGCACATTTTAGTATAGCATTGGCCGAAACCTCGGGGTAATTTACTGCTTTTGAGTACCTCAACGCTCTGTCACATGAGCGATATTTCATATCCATCAGAAAAATATCAACAAACTCGGCAGCCGTTTCAATCGTTTCAACGGTATCATATCCGCCGGAATTGTAAACTATCGGGATTGACGGGTGATATATGTTGATAGCATTTTTGATAGCATGGACATAGTGTGTTGGATTGACAAGGTTTATGTTATGTGCGCCCTTTTGTTCAAGTTCCTCAAATATTTGCGCAAGCCTTTGTACAGTAATCTGTTTACCAAAATTTTTATGAGAAATTTCCTCATTTTGACAAAAAACGCAACCCAAGGAGCAACCGCTGAAAAATACAGTTCCCGACCCGTTTTTACCACTAATAGGCGGTTCTTCCCAAAAATGTAACTCTGCCCTTGCCACTATCGGTGATTCAGGACATTTGCAATATCCGTTACCCAAAATATCAGTTCTTTCGGCACCGCAGTTTCGCGGACATTCTTTACACAGCATAACATCACCTTCTTTAAAGGGTATTATATATTCATTTGTTTTTTATTTCAACCACCTTTTTAATTTTTGACAAAGGCGATACCTTATTACCGCCAAGACACAAGAGCATCACCGAATTTGGTATGAGCATCAGTGAATTAAAGAGGTCGGTCATGACCCAAGCAAAACTGTCACTGATAACGCAAGAAATTGGAACAGTTGCCAGAAATATAATCACATAAAACTTTTTAATTTTAGTGTTTAAAGTAAAGTACTCTAATGCCTTTATTCCGTAAAACGACCACCCCACTATTGAAGCAAACGCAAACAAGACGGCAGAAACACTGAGAGTCTTAATTCCAAAAGACCCAAAAACACTTTGAAAAATCATACATATCAATTTAAAAGGGTCGTTTGTGATGTTTGCCAAATAAACGGGAGAGGATAACACTGCAATCGCCGTGAGCATACACACTACAACGGTGTCAATAAAAACCTCAACGATACCCCAACAACCTTGACAAAATGGGTCTTTTTCGTTTGTACTTGAATGTGCAATGGGCGAACTGCCCATACCTGCCTCGTGAGTAAAAAGCCCTTTCATTACTCCCGTCCTTAAAGCAGCAGACAATAAAGCACCGCTAAACCCTCCGGCAATCTGCCCGAAACCGAAAGCCGACGTTATTACTGACAGTATGGCATTTGGAACATTGTTAATGTTATTTAATATTATAATAATTACCGAGGATATGTAAAACAAAGACATCATTGGTACAAGTATTGCCGAAAGATTTTGATAAAGACGGTCTTTGCCTATAAGAATTACAAACAACAACGGAAGTAACATAACAGTAACGGGTATCACATCAACACTAAATCCGATTTTTATAAATTTATATATCGATTTAGACTGAATCATATTCCCTGCAAAAAAAGATGCAAATACCGTAACGGCGGCAAAAAACACTCCAAAGTTTTTGAAAAAACCCCTTCCCTTTTCACCCAAAACATACATCGGACCTCCGCAATTTCTTCTTGATAATTTTACTTCTTCAACGCAGATGTATACCTCAGTATATTTTATTATCATACCCACAAAACCAGTAACCAACATCCAGAACACTGCACCAGGCCCGCCTATGATAATCGCCGCTGAAACCCCAACAATATTACCGATACCAATGGTACTTCCTAATGCAATCGACATTGCTTTGAATCCGTTCAAATTTCGGCTCTTCAACAGTTTTTTGAATGTAACTCCGAATATAAGTCGTGGCCTTATAAACTGAAAGAAACCGGATTTAACCGTAAGATATACGCCGTTTGCAAGTAATAAAACGGCACAGAAATATGATAAAACACCCATAAAAAATCACCCGTACATTTTATGTGTATGTACGGGTGAATATTTATTAATTATTTTGTGGTGTGTTTTGCTCTTTTTCAACAACCTTTAAGGTTGCGGGAATAGGAACTGTGTTATGCTTGACAACAACCTTGTCATAATACTTTTTAAAGGCAACCCTGCCAATAAACTTATTACCGCAACTGCAAGAAAACTCTGCTTTAAAGTAACTGCCTTTAAAACTCCAAGGTGTAAGACGTTTAGCATCACAGCCACATTTTTCGCACTTGAATTCCAACTTTTTTTTATTGACCAACGGGCTGTTAAGGTCACGGATTATGTAAGCCTTAAAGGTCAGCCTTGCATAATAATCAGACACCGATGTATCGATAACATAGGTCAACAAACGCTCTTTGTTATATACCTTGCGAAGCATTTCGGCACAAAGCAAACTGTCATCAAGTGCACGGTGCAGACCGATTCCGTCAATCGGGATACCAAGCATAATAGCCATATTACTGACCGAAACCTGAGAAGTTATGTTACTACCCTTAGTTATCATCTCATTCTGCACATATTTTTGCAGGTCAATATATTTTCCGATGATGGGCACCGTGTTAATTCGGCGCCTTAAACGGAAATTTTCAAGTAAAACATAAAGATCTGAATTGCTCCAAGTCATAGTAATGACATCTTTGCCTGCCCATTCGAAGTAAAGGTCAACCGCTTGGTCAAATGACATACCATTTTGGAGCATTTCCTCGGTAGTGATGTTTGTAAGACGCTGAAAACGGGTGCTGAGTTTTTTGGTAAATGTTGATTTAATAAGCACACTGAAGCGAGAGATCTCGTTCAAATTTTCATCTAATTTGACGGCGCCGATCTCTATCAGTTCATTTATACATTTTCCGTTAATTTTACAGTATGGCGTATGCCACTCATTATCAAGAATAATATATTCCATTACTGTTTTCTCAGTCTGCTTTCATATTTCATTCGGGTTTCTTTATCCAAAATGCGCTTTCTCAGACGGATAGATTCGGGGGTTATCTCAACAAGTTCATCAGATTTGATAAACTCAAGTGACTGCTCAAGACTCAAAACCGTGGGGGGTGTCAGTTTCAAGGCATCGTCAGAGCCTGCTGCACGCATATTTGTTGCGGCTTTTTTCTTGCACACATTACAGACTATATCCTCATTCTTGGGGTTTTCACCGATAATCATACCCTCATAAACGGGTACACCCGGACCAATAAACAAACGTCCGCGTGATTGAGTGTTATACAAACCGTAGCCCGTTGATTCACCCGATTCGTGAACGATAAGAGAGCCTGTAAGACGGTTTTCAATATCACCCTTATATTCCTCATATCCGTGGAAAATATGATTCATAATTCCGTTACCGTTTGTATCGGTCATAAACTGTGAGCGGTAGCCGATAAGGCCGCGTGCAGGAATAAGGAACTCAAGGTGAGTAAGACCGGTATCACGTGTGCCCATGTTCTGCAACTCCGCATGACGTGTACCAAGACGCTCCATAACCGAGCCGACATATTCTTCGGGCACTTCAATCATTAAAAGTTCAATAGGTTCGGTCTTTCTGCCGTTTTCATCAGTCTTGTATATAACTTCGGGAGGAGAAACCTGAAACTCATAGCCTTGACGTCGCATAGTCTCAATAAGGATTGACAAATGCAACTCACCGCGACCTGACACCTTAAAAGTATCGGCCGAGTCGGTTTCCTCAACTCGCATACTTACGTTGGTTTCAACCTCTTTGAACAAACGGTCACGAAGATTACGTGAAGTGACAAACTTACCCTCTTTGCCTGCAAAAGGAGAGTTATTAACCATAAAGTTCATTGACAGTGTGGGCTCGTCAATTTTAATAAAAGGCAGCGGCTCAATATGTTCGGGGTCGCAAACCGTCTCACCGATGTTAAGATCGGCAATACCTGCAACCGAAACAAGTTCGCCAAACGGTGCTTCATCTACCTCAACTCGGCGAAGTCCCTCAAAAAGGAAAAGTTTTGTGATTTTAACGTTCTTACGGCTTCCGTCTTCACGGCAAAGAACAACGTTCTGACCAACTTTAAGACTTCCTCTTTCAACACGGCCGACACCGATACGTCCAATGTAATCATCATAATCAATATTGGAGAAAAGCACCTGTGTTGGGCCTTCAATATCACCCTCAGGAGGGTCAATCTCATTGACAATGGCATCATACAAGGGTTTCAGGTCGGTTCCCATATTATCGGGGTCAATCGAGGCATAACCGTCACGGCCCGATGCGTAAACAACAGGGAATTCTATCTGCTCATCATCTGCACCAAGTTCGATAAATAGGTCAAGAACCTCATCAACAACCTCTTTGGGTCGTGCCATTGGACGGTCAATTTTATTAACAACAACAATGGCTTTTTTGCCAAGACCTAACGCTTTCTTAAGAACAAACCTCGTCTGAGGCATACAGCCCTCAAAGGCATCTACAAGTAGCACAACGCCGTCAACCATCATAAGAATTCTTTCTACCTCACCGCCGAAATCAGCGTGACCTGGTGTATCAACAATATTTATTTTAATATCACCGTACATAACGCTTGTATTTTTAGAAAGGATGGTTATACCTCTTTCTCTTTCAAGGTCGCCCGAGTCCATAACACGTTCAGCAACCTGTTCATTCTGACGGAATGTACCGCTTTGACGCAACAACTGATCGACCAAAGTTGTCTTACCGTGGTCAACGTGAGCAATAATAGCGACGTTTCTCAAATTTTCTGCTTTTGGCATAATTTCAACTTCCCTTTTGAAAAATAAACATAGATCAACTAAGATATTATAACAGATAAATATTAGTTTAACAAGTATTTACGACACGAAATTGCGATTATTTATAACAATAATTTTATTAGATTTTTACATAAAATCGAAAATATAAAAATCAAGACCTGAAGAATTTTAAACTCCTCAGGCCCTTTTTATCAATCTTTAAAGAACTCTTTGACCTTGTCAAAGAAGCCCTTACGCTTTTTGTAACAGTTTTCATCGGTGGATTCTTCAAACTTTTTCAGCATTTCTTTTTGAGAATTATTGAGATTTTTAGGAATCTCAACAATAATCTTAACATATTGGTCCCCACGTCCAGAGTAATGTAAACGCTGAATTCCTTTGCCCTTGAGTTTAAACTCATCGCCGGGTTGTGTACCCTCATGAATAGAGAATTTAACCTTGCCGTCAAGCGTAGGAACAGTAATGTCTGCACCCAAAGCCGCCTGAGTGAATGAAACAGGAATTTCGCAATAAATATCGAAGCCGTTGCGCTCGAAAATAGGGTGCGGACGTACTGTGATTTCAACACGAAGATCACCCGCAGGGCCGCCATTGACACCTGCGTCACCGCCTCCGCGAAGGTTCATATATTGTCCGTCATCAACACCTGCGGGAATATTTATCTCCCTTTCTGTGGTTCTGCGAACACGTCCTTTTCCGTTACATACTTTACACGGATGGTCAATTCTTTTACCTGTTCCTCGGCAAGAATCACAGGCACGTGTGGTCTGCATTGCACCAAACGGTGTACGTTGTGTCACATAAATCTGACCCGAACCGTTACAGGTGGGACAGGTTAAAGGACTATGACCCTTCTCACAACCGTTACCGCCACATTCTGTACAGTTTTCAATCCGCGTCACCTTGATTTTCTTATTACATCCCTTGGCCGCTTCCTCAAAAGTCAGAATAACAGATGCAGAGGTATCAGCACCTTTTCTCGGAGCGTTGGGATTGGCTCTGCGCTGACCGCCGCCAAAACCACCGCCGAAGATACTGCCGAATATGTCACCAAGATCGCCAAAATCACCGAAACCGCCACCGTAAGCACCGCCGCCAGCACCAAAGTTGGGGTCGACTCCTGCGTGACCGTATTGGTCATATCTTGCCTTTTTTTCAGAATCGGACAAAACCTCGTAAGCCTCATTGACTTCTTTGAAACTCTTTTCAGCCTCGGCGTCACCCGGATGAAGGTCAGGGTGATATTTTTTGGCCATTTTTCGGTAGGCTTTTTTTATCTCATCGTCATTTGCGCTTTTGTCCACTCCAAGCACTTCATAATAATCACGTTTTTCTGCCAAGTGCTTATCCTCCTAAATAATATGTAAACTTGCAAAACTACATACAGACTTACGGGTGTTTTAAGCACCCGTAAGTCATTGATTTTTAATTATTTCTTGGTGTCATCAACGTCGGTGAAATCGGCATCATAAACATTGTTGGGGTCAGCATTGCCGTTAGGAGCGCCATCCTGCGGAGCCTGACCGGCGGCCTCCTGTGCGGCCTTATACACCTTTTCGGAAACCGCATAGACTTTTTTCTGCAAGTCCTCCTGTTTTACCTTGATAGACTCGGTATCGGTACCCTTCAAAGCCTCTTTCAATGCATCGCAGGCACCCTGAATATCGGTCTTTTCTTCTTCGGTCAACTTGTCACCAAAGTCGGCAATAGTCTTTTCAGAGGTATATACCAACTGGTCAGCATTGTTTCTGAGATCGGCCTCCTCACGGCGTTTCTTATCTTCAGCGGCATACTGTTCAGCCTCTTTAACTGCCTTATCAATATCATCCTTGGACATATTTGTAGAAGAGGTAATTGTAATTGACTGCTCTTTACCTGTGCCAAGGTCCTTTGCAGAAACATTAACAATACCATTGGCATCAATATCAAAAGACACCTCAATCTGAGGGATTCCACGGGGTGCGGGAGCAATTCCGTCAAGTTTGAACACACCCAAAGTTTTATTATCACGGGCAAATTCGCGCTCACCCTGGAGAACGTGAACCTCAACAGAGGTCTGACCGTCTGCAGCGGTGGAGAAAATCTGGCTCTTGTTGGTAGGAATGGTAGTGTTACGCTCGATAACCTTGGTGCAAACACCGCCCATGGTCTCAATACCGAGGGACAACGGGGTTACGTCAAGCAACAAAAGACCCTTAACATCACCGCCGAGAACACCACCCTGTAAAGCGGCGCCCAATGCAACACACTCATCAGGGTTGATACCCTTGAACGGGTCACGTCCGATGAATTTCTTGACAGCCTCCTGAACGGCGGGGATACGGCTTGAACCGCCAACCATAAGAACCTTGTTGATTTCAGAAGTGTTTAACCCAGAGTCGGCCAAAGCCTGACGTACGGGGCCCATTGTAGCCTCAACAAGGTCTGCTGTAATCTCGTTGAACTTAGCACGGGTAAGTGTACCCTCATAGTGCTTGGGACCAGTTGCATCAACAGTAATAAATGGCAAATTGATATCAGCAGTGGTCATTCCCGAAAGGTCAATCTTTGCCTTTTCAGCGGCTTCCTTGATTCTCTGCATTGCCATTTTATCAGAAGACAGGTCAATGCCGTTCTGCGCCTTAAAATCGGCTACAATCCAATCCATAACACGCTGGTCAAAATCATCACCGCCAAGACGGTTATTACCTGCGGTTGCGAGAACCTCCTGAACACCGTCACCCATTTCAATAATAGAAACGTCAAAGGTACCGCCGCCAAGGTCATAAACCATAACTTTTTGATCGTCTTCCTTGTCAACACCGAAAGCGAGAGCGGCTGCGGTAGGCTCGTTAATAATACGCTTAACCTCAAGACCTGCAATCTTACCTGCATCCTTTGTTGCCTGACGCTGTGCGTCAGTGAAGTAAGCAGGAACAGTAATAACAGCCTCGGTTACGGGTGCTCCGAGATAAGCCTCGGCATCGGCCTTCAACTTCTGAAGAATAATAGCCGAAATTTCCTGCGGAGTATAGTTCTTTCCGTCGATATTTACATTGTATGATGCACCCATTTCTCTTTTAATAGAGATAACGGTTCTGTCAGGGTTGGTAATTGCCTGACGCTTTGCTACCTGACCTACCATTCTTTCACCGGTCTTGGAAAAAGCAACAACCGAAGGAGTAGTTCTTCCGCCCTCAGCGTTAGGAATAACAACAGCCTCTCCGCCTTCCATAACTGCTACACAAGAGTTTGTAGTACCAAGGTCAATACCAATAATTTTTCCCATAATAAAAACCTCCAATAAGATTTATGTTTTAATCAATATTTATTTAATGGCAAAAGCCTTTAAAACAGATTTAATTTGCGACCTGCACCATTGCAGGGCGAATGACAGTATCACCGATTTTATAACCTTTTTGCAAAACATTACTAATGACATTTTCACCAAGGTTTTCATCTTCTATATGCATCACGGCATAATGATATGATGGGTCAAAAGACTCTCCGACTGCTCCGAGTTCTTGAAGCCCAAGGTCTTTTACAACATCAGTCAGCATCTTGACTATCATTTCAACACCCTTGGCATAATCGGCGCTGTCTTTATCGGCGGCATTTGCGCGGTCAACATTATCAAAAACCGGTAAAAGTTTCTTCAATAGATTGGCAGATGTATATTCTGCTGCCGCCAATTTTTCATTTTCGGTACGGCGTTTGAAGTTATCAAACTCTGCAGCCGTTCTTAGTAACAGGTCTTTTTGAACTTGAAGTTCCTCCTCAAGTTTTTTTAACTGTTCATCCTTAGCAGAGGATTTTTTTGTTTTCTTTTCCTTTGTCTCTGCAGTATTCTTTTCATTTTCAGCCAAAAAAATCATTCCTTCCTGAATTTATTGTAACCGTTAAACGGTGATTAAGTGATTATTCTTCAAGGTCTCGCATTGCTTGGGTCATAACAGTGCCAAGTTTCAAAGCAAAATACTCTACGGTCGGTACCAACTGCTCATACGCCATTCTGACAGGACCTATCACACCGATACGGCCAATGTCTGCATTACCCAAACGATATTTTGCAACAACAATACTTGAAGGCGACATTTCAGAAAAATCAGTCTGGTCACCGAAGATAATTTCAATATCATCATTGGTATCGGCAAGTAATGAGAACAGTTTATCCTGTTTAGTGAGCAAACTCAAGACGGCTCTTGCATCGTTTTCATTTTTATAGCACTTGACGATATTGGATTCACCCTTAACGTGAACACTTCTGGCCTGAAGTTCCTCAACCATTTCGAAAACGCTTGAGAATAACGGCATTAAAAACAGAGAAAGGTCACCCGTGCGAGATACAAGTGTTTGCAAAACAAGGTTTGTGAACTTATTAAGTTCGGTTCCTATAACGTAATATGAAATCAATTTTTCAAAATGTGAAAGAACTTCGGGTGCGAGGTTGAAAGCACTTCGGCAAATACGGCTTTTGGCCTGACCGTCTGAAGTGATAAGCAAAAGCAAAACCGTTCTGCGACCCATTGGCAGTATATCGACGCGTTTGACAAACGTCTCTTCTTTAGTGACGGTAGCCATCAAGGTTGGCAAACCGGTAAGTTCAGACAAAACCTGACCCGCAATGGAAGCAAGGTTTTCGGGGTCCTTAGCGGCATCTGACAACATCTTGTCAATAATCAACTGCAGGTCATAAGGAACTTCCCTGCGTTTCATCAGTTTCTCAAAATAGAAACTGTAACCCGTACTTGTGGGCTGGCGGCCTGCAGATGTATAAGGTTGGCAAAGTAGCCCAAGTTCACACAGTTCGCTCATTTCATTTCGGAGTGTCGCAGGAGAAACACCGAGACCTGTAAGTTCAAGCAAAGACTTTGAACCGACCGGCTCACCCGTTTTGATGTAATACTTAATAAGTGAACCAAGTATTATTTTTTTACGGTCGCTGAGTTCCATCCCTTCACCCTCTTCCTATTTAGCACTCTCTTATCTTGAGTGCTAACAATTATATATTAACACATTTTCCCTGATTGTCAATAGATTTTTTTAATTTTCCTAAAAATTGTTTGACTTTCTTTGACCTTAGATGTTAATATATGACAAAAGCACTTCAGCCATACGGTTGAAGTGCTTGCTATTTTATAACGGTAATATGTTATAGTTAATGATTTACTGTTCTTTTATTTCACTCTTATAATACTCTATTCTGCTAATCAGATAACGGCCTATATCGTGCAGGTGTTTGGCAACAGCATCAACTGTATATTCATTGCAGTTTTTAAAGATATTTTCAGCCTCAAACGTAAAATCACCTTTATAATCAATCTCGGCCAACGCTTTACAAACATCTTCCCAATCTATAGATGAAACAAACGGAGCCATCGGTTGAATATGGTTATCGTTTTTACCGTCATTATCGTGAACGTGCAGTGCGCCAAGGCGGTTATGACCTAACTGACGTATCATATTCTGAGGAATTTGACCCACAAGACCGCAATGACCTAAATCAAGACAGGCTGTTATCCACTTGGAGTTAAGCATATCTATATACTCACAGAACTCTGGTCCTTTTGAGCAAGTACTGTCAATTATAACACCGTTTAATTTACCTCGTTGCCACATATTTTCTGTAGCAACGGTTATACCGTACTTCTCACAGTAAGGAATGAGTGATTTATAGAACTCAAGATTTTGTTGTTTTAAAATTTCAGCATTATTGCCGTCAGGATAATAAATATGATGTTTCGGATGAACCACCATAATCTTAACACCAAGAATTGAAGCAATCTCAAAATCCTTTATAATATTGTTATACGCAATTTTGGTTCTTTCATCGTCTTGATAGGAAGTCGGGAAAAATGCGTGAGCCTGATTAAAGAAAATGCCGTACTCATTGGCAACCCTCAGCATATCCTTAGCCTTTTCTCTATAATCCTCCCAAGTATAAAAATTATCCTCAGGTTTGCAACTGCACAATGAGACATCAACAGCATCAAAACCCGCATTAGCCAAAATTTTTACCGATTTTTCGTTATCAAAAATTGTGTTAAGTACACAGTTAGTAGAAGATAATATCATATGTCTCACTCCCTAATATATTGATATAATACAACAATTTGTGCATAAAAACAAGGCAAATTTAATTTAAAGACCAAAGTAATGAAAGATTGTTAAAAAATTTAATAAGTTTTGCATTTTTGTTGTGTTAAAATATTGACAAACTGCAATTTTTGTAGGATAATAAACAATATCTTTTTTAGGAGATGAAAAATTTGGGACTTACTATTGCACAAAAAATCATTAAAGCTCACCTTGTTGACGGTGAGATGGTAGCAGGACAAGATGTCGGTCTTAAGATTGACCAGACCCTGACTCAGGACGCCACCGGTACAATGGCCTATCTTGAATTTGAAGCCATGGGTGTTGACCGCGTAAAAACCGAGCGTTCGGTCGCATATATCGACCATAACACTCTGCAGACCGGCTTTGAAAATGCCGACGACCACAGATTTATTCAATCTATCGCCAAAAAGCACGGAATTTATTATTCCCGTCCCGGTAACGGTATCTGCCATCAGGTTCATCTTGAACGTTTTGGCAAACCCGGTAAAACTCTTATCGGTTCTGATTCACATACCCCCACAGGCGGCGGTATCGGAATGTTGGCCATCGGTGCCGGCGGTATGGACGTTGCTGTTGCTATGGGTGGCGGAGCTTACTACATACCCATGCCCAAAATGATAAAAGTAAATCTTTCTGGCAAACTTTCACCCTTTGTTTCGGCAAAAGACGTTATTCTTGAGGTTTTAAGAATACTTACCGTTAAGGGCGGTGTCGGTTACATAGTTGAGTATGCGGGAGATGGTGTTAAGACTCTTTCGGTTCCCGAGCGTGCTACCATCACCAATATGGGTGCCGAACTTGGTGCTACCACCTCTATCTTCCCCTCAGACGAAATCACCAAGGCTTTCTTGAAAGCACAGAACCGTGAGGAAGATTTTACAGAACTATCTAGTGACGCCGACGCAGTTTACGATAAAGAAATCTCCATTGATTTATCCAAATTGGAGCCACTGGCCGCAATGCCTCATATGCCTGATAATGTAAAATCAATCAATGATATCGGTCGAATGAAGGTTGACCAGGTGCTTATCGGCAGTTGCACCAACTCCTCACTTTACGATATGCTTAAAGTTGCCGCAATTTTGGACGGTAAAACCGTTGACCCCTCGGTTTCGGTCGGTATCGCGCCCGGCTCAAAACAGGTGTTTAATATGTTAGCCGATTGCGGTGCATTGTCAAAATTGATTGCTGCAGGTGCCCGTATTCTTGAATGTGCTTGCGGACCTTGTATCGGAATGGGTCAGTCACCTAACTCCAAGGGTATCTCTTTAAGAACATTCAACCGTAATTTCGAAGGTCGTTCAGGTACTGCAGACGCAGGAGTTTACCTCGTTAGCCCCGAGACTGCTGCCGCAGCCGCTTTAACAGGTTATCTTACCGACCCAAGGACACTTGACGCAGACATTGAAAGCATCCGTCTGCCCGATAAGTTCCTTATAAATGACAATATGGTTGACGCTCCCGCTTCTGTTGAGGATGCAAAGAATGTTGAAATTCTTCGCGGACCGAACATCAAACCTTTCCCAAAAACAGAACCGTTATGGGATTCCATTGAGGCCAAGGCGGTTCTCAAAGTCGGTGATAACATTACAACCGACCACATTATGCCTGCAGGTGCAAAGATTCTCCCCTACCGTTCCAACATTCCTTATCTCGCAAACTTCTGTTTCACCCGTTGTGATGAGCAGTTCCCTGAAAATTGTAAAAAATACGGCAAGGGCATCATTATCGGCGGTGATAACTACGGTCAGGGTTCTTCTCGCGAGCACGCTGCGTTGGTTCCGCTTTACCTCGGCATCAAAGCCGTTGTCTCCAAGTCATTTGCACGTATCCACGCTGCAAACCTTATCAATGCGGGAATTCTTCCTTTGACCTTCAAAAATGCTGAGGATTATGATAAAATTTCGCAGTTTGATGACCTTGAACTTCCCGACATCAGAGACTGCATTAAAAATTCAAAAACTGTTATCTTGAAGAACAAGACAACCGGCGATGAGTTTGAGGTTATTCCTCAACTTTCAGGACGTTCAAGAGATATTATCCTTGCAGGCGGTCTCTTGGGCTATACCAAGGAATGCTCAAAGTAAATTTAAGAGAGGTAAATTAAAATGGATATAAATAAAATTAACGAAGCCGTTGCTTCATTTGAAAAACTCCTTATTGCTCAACAGGAAAGGGCCGAAAGAATTAAACTTGAGAAAGAATTTGTAGATTACGATTCTTTAGATCAACTCATCATCGGTGTTTGCGGCGGTGACGGTATAGGTCCTGTTATCACGCACGAAGCCGAGCGTGTTCTCCGTTTCCTTTTGGCCGACGATGTTGCAGCAGGTAAAATCGTATTTAATGAAATTGACGGACTCACCATTGAAAACCGTGCCGCTGTCGGTAAGGCTATCCCTGATGATGTTTTGGCCGAACTGAAAAAATGCCACGTTATTCTGAAAGGACCCACCACCACACCCAGAGCAGGTGACCCTTGGCCTAACATTGAGAGCGCTAACGTTGCAATGCGTAAGGAACTTGACCTTTTTGCAAACTTGCGTCCCGTTCGCGTCCCCGAGCAGGGCATCGACTGGACATTCTTCCGCGAAAACACCGAGGGCGGTTATGCCGTTGGTTCTCAGGGCATTAATGTAACTGATGATCTTGCGGTTGACTTTGTTGTTACCACATCCGAAGGTTGCGAGAGAATAGCACGTCTTGCTTATGAGTATGCAAGAAAGAACAAGAAAGAAAGAGTTTCCATCATTACCAAGGCCAATGTTATTAAAACAACCGACGGTAAATTCCTAAAGACCTGTCAGAAAATCGGTGAGGAATATCCCGAAATCACCACCGATGACTGGTATATTGATATCACCACCGCAAAACTTATTGACGAAAAGCGTCGCAGAGACTTTAAGGTGTTCGTTCTCCCCAACCTTTACGGTGACATCATAACTGACGAAGCCGCCGAGTTCCAAGGTGGTGTTGGCACCGCAGGTAGTGCGAACATCGGTAAGAAGTATGCCATGTTTGAGGCTATCCACGGCTCTGCTCCAAGAATGGTGCTCGAAGGACGCGACAAGTATGCCGATCCTTGCTCAATGCTTCGTGCCGCTGTTATGTTGCTTTCACACATCGGTAAACAAGCCGAGGCCGATCTTTTGGAGAAGGCACTTGACATTTGTATGTACTCTGAGAAGAAACTGTCAATCACAGGCCGTGACACCGGTTGCACCTGTACTGAGTTTGGCGACTACGTAATGGAAACAGTTAAAAAGTTGGCTGAATAAATGCCTAATATGAATTTTTGTGAGGAGGTGCCGAATTATGAACAATAAAGGTCGAACAGTGTCAAGCTCGGTTATTAAGAGACTTCCGAGATACCACAGATTTCTTGGTGATCTTCGCTCAAAAGGTCTTGACAGAATTTCTTCCAAGGAATTATCTAATCTTATGGGGCTTACCGCAAGCCAAATAAGACAGGATCTTAACTGCTTTGGTGAGTTCGGTCAGCAAGGCTATGGATATAATATCGAACTTTTGCAGAAAGAAATCGGTATGATTTTGGGATTAACTCATCTCAAAAAAGCCATTCTAATCGGTGCGGGTCATATGGGCAAAGCCTTGGCAATGCACTTTGATATGACCACCAAAGGTTTTAGCCTTATCGGTATTTTTGATAAAAAGCCTTCCCTTTCCGGTCAGACTGTGCAGAATCTCCCAATTCATAATATGGACCGACTTGACGAGTTTTGTCGTGAAAACAAACCCGACATGGCAATACTTTGCATCCCAAGAAGTGAGGCTCACAATGTTGCTGAAACATTGGTGAATTTAGGCATAAAAGGTATTTGGAATTTCACTCATTATGACCTTTCGGTTGAATTCCCAGATATTTGTGTTGAAAACGTCCACTTGAGTGATAGCCTTATGACCCTTTGCTATAACCTTAACAAATAGATTTGTGCAACAAAAAAGAGTGTTTTAACACTCTTTTTTGTTTTTTAAGGGTATAATAACCTTAAAAACATTTGGTGAGTTTATGCTTCAGACATTTTTGCGTACCAGCGTATTATACTTTGTTGTTATTTTTGCAATTCGACTTATGGGGAAACGGCAGATCGGTGATATGCAACCGTCAGAGTTGGTTATAACTATTCTGATATCAGAAATTGCGGCAATGCCGATACAGGACCTAGATATGCCAATATTAACAGGCATCATAGCAACAATGACGCTTGTCGTGTTGGAGATTATCATATCCTTTTTCGCAATGAAATCGTTGTGGCTGAGAAAATTGTTTTACGGCAGTTCATGCATAATAATTAAAGACGGAAAAATCGACCAACGGATGTTGAGGAAACTCAGAGTCACAGTGCCCGATCTGCTTGAAGTTTTGCGAAACCAAGAGGTTTTTGATCTAAATCAGGTTGCATATGCTATTTTGGAAACCAACGGTCAGATGAGTGTTTTATTAAAACCTGAATTCCAAACCGCAAGCGTAAATGACCTGAACGGCATAGAAACACCGACAGGTATGCCCTGTCTCGTTGTCAGCGACGGTAAACTGATGAAAAAAGCAATGGAAAGTTTAAAACTCAAAAAAGAGGATATTGATAAAAAACTTAAGAAAAAAAATCTTCAACTCAAGGATATCTTTATAATGACTGTTTTTGAAAACGGAGAATGCAATATTGTAAAGAAAGAATAGACAAAAGAGTTCACAGACAATTTACTGTGAACTCTACTTTTTTACCAATGACAACAACAAAAATTTCAATCGGCCGCAGTTCAGATAATATCAAAAAGTAAAAACCGAACCCATCCAAAAGGATGAATTCGGTTTTGGTCCGAGTGACAGGAGTCGAACCTGCGGCCTCTTGAACCCCATTCAAGCGCTCTACCAAACTGGGCTACACCCGGGCAACGCAAATATATTACCACACTTACTGCCAAAATGCAAGCATTATTTTCAAAATTTTTGAAAAATTTATTTAACGTGTTTTTGGGCCTGTCATAGGATGGTATGAGGGGGTATTCCCCCCTTATTTGACGCTTGTCAAATAATTTAATATAAAAGGAGTTTGCAATGTCAGATTTGAAATTTAAAGGCTTTGTTATGCCTGAGCGACATGACAAACAGATGAAATTCAGTGACACACAACTGAAAAACCTGCCTTTAACCATGGCTTATGTGCCAATGCAAAAATGGGGAGAAGTCTATTCCGAGAATGACGCTCTGGAACGCGGCACACTTTTCCCTGACCTTGACAAGCCGTTTTACGGCAAATTTACGGGGGCGAGAAAATAATGGAAAAGCAGAGACTTCTTGATGCCGTACGCGCGGCGCAATTTGCTATGCTTGAAACAGGACTTTTTCTTGACACTCATCCCTGTGACAAAGAGGCACTCAAAAAGTTTGAAATTTACCGCCTGAGATATAAGGAACTTGTCAAGGAATACGAAGAAGAATACGGTCCACTTACACTCAGTTCCGATTTCGGCTCTGACGGATTTGACTGGATAAAAGCACCATGGCCCTGGGAAAAGGAGGCAAACTAAATGTGGCAATATCAGAAAAAACTTCAATATCCCATTAAGATAAAGCAGACAAACCCTAAACTTGCAAGCCTTATCATTTCGCAATACGGCGGTCCCGATGGAGAGATAGGCGCAAGTTTGAGATACCTCAGTCAACGTTATGCAATGCCAACAGCCGAACTCAAAGGTCTTCTGACTGATGTTGGTATAGAGGAAAAATATTGTGCATTTTGAAAAAAGTTATAGGAAATGTCGGTTTTTTGCAACAAAATCAGCGTTCAAGCAGTTTTCGGCTGGGTCTGCAGTAAAAAAGATATGTAGATATTTTCTGCATATCTTTTTTGTCTGTTTCCTATATCAATAAAAAGTTTTCTTCGTTTTCAAAAAGTATTTAACATAATTAAATCAAGCAAATAAAAACAATGTATCAAATATCTGTTTAAGCACGAATATCTCAATCGTTTGCATTATCTGGAATGACATACAAAAAGGTTTATTTGCAAATAAAATTGAATTTTTGAAAGGAGAAAATCTAAATGGATAAGGAAACACTTTCTAATTACGGTTGGGTTGTTATCTGTGTACTCGTACTCGTTGTTATGATTGCACTTGCTACACCTTTCGGTAAGTACATTGCTGAGGCTGTAAAGAACACCACTCAGTCACTTTTCAATGTTTCTAAGGAAGCAATGAATGTTGGTCTTTCACAGGCTTCTGGCGGCGCTGTAACTATTGCAGATGCTACTGACATCGTTTATAGCACTGTTTCTTAATTGAGTAATTAAGTAAAATTTTAAGCACACCTTTTCGGGTGTGCTTTCCTTTTTGCCTATGAGCAAAAATAAAAAAGGAGCAAGGCGGATAACCTTGCTCCCCGATATGCTCTATGTAAGAACAATCTGAATGGATTTGAGTGCTCTCTACTTCACTCAAATATAATTATGATTGATGTGTTTGAAAAACGAAAAATTCTGCATATCGTTTTTTATTCTGCATCCGTATCATCGTTTAGGTTTGCGGATGCATCATTCTTATTGTAAGGTTCAAGTGTGCTTTGGTAGTCAATAATCATTCTACGCTTATTCTCATTGCCTTTAACTAAATATTTGGCATTTACTGCGTAAACACCATTTTGAACCTTTTTTAAAAATTCTGTTTCAAATAGTTTTTGCATTATTCTTATAACAGTTCTTTTAGACACACCAGAACCATTGGCGATTTTTTCATAACTACCAATAAAAAGATTGTCGCTTGGTCTTATATTTTCCATAATGTAAATTATAACATCTAACTGTTTACTATTTGAAATGATACCCAAAACTGTTAAAATATCACCTAACCAGATTTTCCAAAAGTTTTGGCTGCTAACCTCTTTCTCAATATAAACATCACAAACTTCGCCTGTTATGGTGTTTATTGAAATTCCTTTTTCAATTTTAGTTGTCATATTATTACCCCTTTCCGACCATCGTTTGATGGTCTTTTTTATTTGTAAGGTAAATATGATAGATTTGTTTTTAATTTGGTGCATTTTTTTGCACTAAACCCTGACAAATCTGTCACTATTATAAGACATATTTGTCACCATTGAAAATGCCGTTTTCTCTTGTATTTATAAGGGTTTACGGCATTTTTTCGTTTTTGTATCTCTCTTCTTATATTCAATAGTGTTAATTTAACATACGTTGGAACCGTTAGGTTTTCTATAACGGATTCCGCAAAGTAGGTGTTACGGTGGCCGTACTTTGCGGATAAAAAAGATATGAGTTAAAGTGTGTTATTCTGGATGTGTGTATTTTAAGAGATTGCAAACTTGAGCTTATAAATTCCAGATGCTCGTGTTTTTAATGGTCTGATTAACTTAATGCGGTTTTACTGGTGGCGAACATTTGAGAATGTTCGCTTTTTCTTTTTGGTTATTTTAAGGGTTTGCAAACTTAACCTTTAAGAGTTGTATATATTTTTTGGCATCGCTGATGCGATGTGAAAAATCGGTGATTGCAAACTCTTAAAGTTGGCATACGGATTTTTTGATGTTCTTGTGATTTTATTTCTTGGCGTTGAATAGGTTGTTGCACTTTATGAAAAAACCACCTGCTTTCCTGTGCAGGTGGTTTTGTGATTTGATATGTTATCCCGTGCGATAAATTGCACGGACAGGCGGCGAACCTTTGAAAGTGTTGAATGAGTATCAGTTAGATGGTGTTAAACTGTCGCTTTTGGTATCACCTACGGTGATGTGTGATTTTAGTATCACTTTGTTGGTACTGTGAAAATCGCTCGGTGGAGCGATTTTGTGATGATTTTTAGTTATGACCGAGTTCAGCACGTAAAGATGCTTGTTCATCTCTTAACTGCTGAAATTCATCTTTTGGTAGTTTATCACCATTGTATGCTCTTTTGAGTTTGTAATTAACATCAGCAAGTCGGCGTTCTTTCTGTTTGCGGTCATCATCCGTTGCGGTTGGTTTTACAACATCAACAGGTTGCACATTCTCACTTTCACAGGCAATGGTTGATGCAGTTTCACCAGTTTCGGCATCAAGCGGAATTTCATCAAGTGCGGGTTGTTTCACCGACAACAAGAAATCATCAACAAGAGAAATCAACAATTCACTAATTGTTGTATTTCTCTTTTGTGCCGCCTTTTTAAGTAAAACAATTTTATCATCATTCAGTTTGATGGAAATATCTTTGCTCTGCATAGGATATTTCTTTTTCACTAATTCGCTAACAAGCGAATTTACAGAAATACCTTTATCTTTTGCAATGCTTTTTAAGTGGTCGCAAAAGTCAGCATCCAGATAAACACGTATATCTTTTTTATCCATAATAAAAAACAACTCCTTTCATCCGTATGTGTAAGGCAAAATATAAGGCATCAGCCGTTATTGTCTTACACAAAGTATGAATTATATTTTTTGTTCTCAAACACAAAAATATAGTTCATACAATACGGCAAAAATTAAGGCGGTGGGTAAGGTATTTTTCACCTTACCGCATACGGTATTTTTTGCCGTATAAAAAAGCGTATACGCTTTTTTCGGTGGCAGGATTTTTAAGGATGCAATCCTTAAACGGTTCCAAGGTAGCACCTTGGCCCATCAAACAAGTTTGCTTGTTTGTAGTGGGTACATAGAATTTCCGCTATTTTTTTGCAGTATCTTTCATACTTATTGCATCAGCAATGAGTGTGAATGATACGGCTTGATGAAAAGGTTTTTTCGTATCAACGAAAAAAGATTTTTAGCAAGGCAAAGACAAAACAAAAACTTCACAAAGTTTTTTGTTTTGGATGTAAAAAATTGAGGAAAGGATGTGTAAAAATTTTTTATGGCAAAAGAGAAGTCAAAAGAGTTTTGCATTTTTAGAATAGTGAAATTACAAACACACGGTCGTGGTGCAAAAACTCTGTCGCAATCTTTACGACATTTGGATAAGCACGAACAAGCCGCTGATATTTCACATCCAGAATTATCTAGTGAAAATCGGAGCATACTACACAACCCTTGGCCCTTCAAAAAAATTGCTTCCAAAATAGATAAGGCAAGAGAATTTTATAATTCCGAAATTGACAAATTCAATGCAACACGGACAGGTGATGAAAAAGCAAAAAGACATATGCAGAAAAGAGCAGCACAAGCATTTGAGGGTGTACTAACCTTTTCGCCAGATATGGCAGGAAAGGTTGATGTTGATAACTGGGTCCGAGCAAATATGAAATTTCTTGAAAAGGAATTTAATTCAAAGGGTTGTGTGCCCGTAAGACTTGAACTGCATATGGATGAGGACACTCCACATATCCATTTTGTGTATGCAACAATCGGCAGAAATTTATTGTTTATGGCAAAAGATATTTTAGGTGGCCGTGGCGATTTGAGTAAACTACAAGATAGGTATGCCGAGGCAATGAAAGAGTTTGATTTGAAACGAGGTCATTCCAGATATAACGATTATCTTGCTTTGTGTCAACGTGCAAAAAGAAAAGGTTTTGGCAATAAGGATGGTTCAATTACCTATGAGCAGGTAAAGGCATACTGTGAAAAGTACGGCGAAAAGATACCTAAATTTCGTAAACATCAATCTATTAGAGAATGGAAAGCACAGGTTGACGCTGAATATTCTCTAAAACTGGATGAGCTTAAAACTGCTGAACAAAATCTCGCTGACATTAAAGCAATGGTTAAAGAACACGGCGAACTCGTTCCAGAACGTTATCTTGAACTCATTGATAAATGTAATACATATGAGAGTTTACTTAAATTAGCCGGCAATGTTGTAATTCAACACGAAGGCAAAAACATCACACTCTTAAAATATCTCACGGATTTACAAGAGAGCATCCAAGAGCAACACCGAACGATTGATGATATTTTGGACCATTAAAAAAATCCTATGAGCAAATTTGCTCACAGGATTTTTTAATTTGTTATGTTTTGTATGTATTTACATTTAGGATAATTTGAGCAACCATAAAATTGATTACCTGCATTTGCTCCTCTGGTTGCAGTTCTTAAAATTAAATCACCGTTACACTTAGGACATTTTAATGTTTGTTGCTCTCTTGTTTCTGTTGTTGCTGGTTCGGTAGTTTCAATAATCGGTGTTTCTTCTGTTGCGATTGTTGTATCAATAGCAACCGCATCTGGTTGCTCTGTAACTATTTCGGTCTTGTTTTGTGGAATAACTTGAGCAGGTGTTTCATTAACTGGTTGAGCAGTTTGCGGTTTCAAATTGTTATGGATATTTGCTATGTGTTGCATTTTGGCAAGTTCATCAACTTGTGTGTAGGGATATAATTTGTTATAAATCTCTGTAATATCGTTATCAGTAAGTAAATCATTGGGAATTTGGTTACAGATACCAGATACAACTGGTGCAACGCTATAACGATTTATAACGCTTATATCATTGCTACGGATTTGAACACTTTTTAATGTGCATCTATCGGAAAAAACAATGATTGACCGCATAGGTACTTGTTCGCCTAAAAATGCTTTAAGGTGTTTTATGTGTGAGCGGTTTTGCATTATTGGATTGTAAAAATGCTCTTTATGGCTCCGACCTCTACCAGCAGGTAATGTTTGATACCAATTCTTTTGATTTTCACTACCGAAAATCCAACCACTATAATTTTTGCTCTCAAAAACAAATAAACCTTTTTTACATATCATTAACACATCAATTTCGGTGGTTTCGCCGTTCTCTTTGGGTATGTAGATATTAAAAAGAAATTTCGCTCCGTTGGTTTCAAACTGTTTGAGATATTTGTATGTGAGATATTCGCCATATCTACCAGTATTGTGTTTTACTGAAAAATAGGGGTGTTTGGTGATTTGATAATATGCACCGTTTTTATATTCCTTGTCTTTCTTTACAAGCACAACAATAATTATTATTGCAGGAATTAAAAAAACTGGGTTAAGCAATAGTAAAACTAATTGTAACAAAGACATTAGTAACTCTTGCATTATTTTCACCTCCAAACACATTAACAATGATTATAGCATAATTCTGTCAAAATAGCCATACCTTTTTTCAAAAAAGATATGACAGAAAACTGAATATTGAAAAAGCAGGGCGAAAACCCTGCTTTAATTCATTGTGGCTCGTTTTAAGAGTTGTTTGTGTTGCCAGTGGTGTCTGTATCTGTTTGTTCCGTAAAATCGTTTTTAGGGGCATTTTTGAGCATTTCAGCGAATTGCTCGGCGGTTAGGATGGTAAGTTCCACCTTGTAAAAATCTGCTCTACCAGATGCCTTATATTGTAAATAAATAGGCATAGGAATAAATGACAGGCGAAACTCTAAAAGGTTTGATGGATAAACATAAATCTGTTTTGTAACTCTCTCATAAAAAGCATCGTTAAGCTCATCATCGGTGAGTGATAGGATGCTTTGCAGTTGCTCTATGTATTCCTCATAGATTTGCACCTCTGCACTTACTGAATTGTTCTGTATTTGCAGTTTTTGGAGTTCTGCCTGTAATTGCTCATATCGTGCATTAGCAGGTCCGATATTCATTGTATAGGCATTTTCTGGAACGATGCCATCCATCCAACCCTGTGTGAGTTTGTTTATCTTTTGTTGTGCTTGTTCTATTTCCTTTTGTATAGATGCGATTTTCTTTGTGTGGTCTTGCGGTTTTGATAGTTGTTCTATCTCTTTTCGCATCTCTGCAAGGATATTTTCTTTATGCGGTATGATGTACTCGGTAACAATATCGTGAACGGCGGTTTTAAGCACTCTGTCATTCACTCTCAAAGCATTACAACCGACAGTAGCAGTTTCGCCTGTATCAAGTGTTATCTGCTTGTAGCGACCTCTCTGGTGGTTCTCAAAGCATACCCAAGCACGATAAGGTGTGTTCTTTTGCTTTTTTACGTAACTGACATACCTTTGACCGCATAACCCACAAAACACCTTTCCGCTCGTCCAGTAGCGGTTGGAGTGTTTCGCTTTTATTTCTTCGCTGGGTGCTTTTTCTTCCAGTATCGCTTGTACCTTGTTCCAGAGTTCACGGTCAATGATTGCACTTTCTGGGTGGTGGTCTGTAATGTAATAGCGGGTGGATTCGCCTGTATTGTATTTTTTCTTATGAGAGAGTGGGTTGGGTGTGTAGGTTTTGCCTTGTGCTAAATCGCCCACATATTTCTCATTTCGCAAAATGCGGAGTATAACGGTTGTACTCCATCCGTTTTTATATCGCTTGGTTTCAATTCCTTGTTGTTCTAATCTGCGTGCAATTCGGTGTGTACCCTCACCAGATGCGAACCATTCAAAAATGTTCTTGATGACCTCGGCTTCTTCTGGTATAATTTCAAAGTGTTGGATGCCGTTATCATCCTTTACGATATTATAACCGTACATTTCTTTTCTGCCGAAAACAACACCCAGTTGCATTTGTTGTTGGTGTCCCCACCTAACACGGTTTGATGTTCTTAAACTCTCTTGCTCGGCATTTGTGGCTATCTGGGTTAGTCGCTCACGGTCTTTGATGCTCTCGGTGTTAATTTCATCCGACAAAAACCACACATAAACACCTTTGTTTTGCAGTTCTACAACAATGCTCATTATATCGTGAACATTTCTTGAAAATCTGGAAACCTCTTTCGTGAGAATAATGTCAATGTTTCCACGTCTGGCCTCAAACAACATACGATTGAAAGCATCTCTTTTTTCAAGGGATGTGCCGGAAAGTCCTTCATCGGCATATATGCCTACATTAGTCCAGTTTGGGTGTAAATCAAAATATCTTTGAAAAAACTGTTTTTGTGCTATTAAAGAATTTCTTTGGTCGGTTTCATCAGTAGATACACGACAGTACGCACAAACTCTGTGCGGTTTATTATCATTAGTTTTTAGTGTTGTTTTGGTCGGCTCTATTACTTTTAGTGTTGCCATCTTGAACATCCTCTCTCTTGATACCAATAACATCTCTTATGTAGTTTTTTAATTCCATAATGAATTGTTGCTCTGCTTGTGGTGTAGAAAACAAAGCATCTGGATTGGTTATCAATGATAAATGCCCCTTGCTATGTAATAGTTCATAGCAATTATATGAATAACAGATATAAGATAATAACCTGTTATCATCATAAAGTAAGGTGTGGGCATTTTCCAGTTGTTCCTGTGTCATATTGTTGCGGTAATAGTCAATTAAATAGTTTTTCCTCATAACTTTTTTACCTCCTTGATGGTGGTATTATAACATAAACAATTTTATTCTTCAATAGGTACTGAGGAACTTGCTCACCTTGAAATGGTAGGTACAATCGTTTATCAATTAACCCGCAACCTCTCGGAAGATGACATTAACAAGTCAGGTTTTGACGCATATTTTGTTGATCACACCAACGGAATTTATCCCCAAGCGGCTTCAGGCGTACCATACAGTACAATGGCACTTGCATCAAAGGGAGATCCTATAACCGATTTGCATGAATCATTGGCAGCCGAGCAAAAGGCAAGAACAACCTATGACAATATTCTCCGCTACTGTGCAGACGACCCCGACGTCAGAGATGTCATAAGGTTCTTACGTCAACGCGAAGTTGTTCACTATCAACGCTTTGGTGAAGGCTTACGCAACCTTACCGATAAACTCAACGAAAAGAATTTCTACGAAATCAACCCGTCTTTTGACAAGTAACATTTTCTCCGCTATAACCCTAACCCAAAACAACGGTTAGGGTTATAAATTTACTATAAATTACTACCAATTTTAAAATATTTTTGTTTGACATATACAAATTAAATTGGTATAATGTTTTATATATTATCGTTGGGAGGTGCAGACGTTTGATAAGCATTCGAAGAATAGTAATTTTTATTATTGATATTTTCTTTCTTATCATCGCTTTCTCTGCTTCTTTTACAGTTTCACAATATTCAACCGTTATTAGCATAAACCTAGGTTTCAAGGATTACATATCGAATTTTATTTTGTTCGGTTTTTGTATTTTCGCTTCGCGTTTCGGTTTTAAAATATATTCTAATGTCTGGAGATATGCCAACACAAGAGCCTATCTTCTTGTGATAGTTTCAGACTTTATCGGTGCTTCCGTTGCTTTTTTTGTTTCAAGATTTATAATGCCAACTATTTATATCAGTGTGTGGAATTCACTTGTAAACGTCTGCCTTTTCACCCTCATAACACTTATGTCACGTTTTGTTTATCAATATTCTGCAAACGGCATGCTGTACGGAAACAGCGGTACCGGTAAAACAAATGTTGCTATCGTTGGTGCGGGTAAAACCGGTTCCTTGCTTGTTGAAGAACTTCTATACAACTCTAATTCAAAATACCGTCCGATTTGCTTCGTTGATATTAAGAAAGAACGTGTCGGCGGTTATATCAGCGGAATTAAAATTATTGAGGAAAATGAGGATGTTTTTGAATCTATAAAAAGATTACTAATCAAGGAAATATTCATTGCACTTCCCAGTCTATCCTCTGCAGATGCCAAAAGGATATACGATTTTTACTCAAAAACAGGTTGTAAAATTAAATTATACGACTTTGCTATGGGTGAAAACAACCATGATATTTCTGGCAAACCCCGTTTGCGTGAATTTAAGATTGAGGATCTTTTATTTAGAGATTGCCACGATATTAACGATACCGATACCTTTAAATATTATAAAAACAAGACCGTGCTTGTAACAGGTGGCGGCGGTTCCATAGGAAGTGAAATATGCCGTCAGATTGCCAAGTCCGGTCCGTCAAAACTTATTGTTTTCGATATATATGAGAACAACGCATATGAAATTCAGCAAGAACTTTTACGCACCTTCGGTAACTCATTTGAATTTTATGCCGAAATTGGTTCGGTAAGAGATATCTCAAGGCTAGAGAAAGTATTTGACAAATATCGCCCCGATGTTGTTTTCCATGCTGCGGCACACAAGCACGTACCCTTAATGGAAAACAATTGCAGTGAAGCAATAAAGAACAATGTATTCGGCACACTTAACACTGTGAACTGTGCTGAAAAATACGGCGTAAGACGTTTTATTATGATTTCTACCGACAAAGCGGTCAACCCCACAAATGTTATGGGCGCGAGCAAACGTATATGCGAAATGATTGTCCAAAGCCGTCATGACAGTAAAATAACTGAATTTGTTGCCGTACGTTTTGGAAATGTTCTCGGTTCAAACGGCTCGGTCATCCCCTTGTTTAAGCATCAGATTCAAAACGGCGGCCCTATCACTATAACCGACAAACGCATCATTCGATATTTTATGACAATTCCTGAAGCCTCTCAATTAGTTTTACAGGCAGGAGCAATGGCAACCAACGGAGAGTTGTTTGTGCTTGATATGGGTAAACCTGTCAAAATCCTTGAACTTGCTGAAAATATGATAAAATTAGCGGGATTCAAGCCATATGAGGAAATTGACATAATTGAAACAGGCTTAAGACCAGGTGAAAAACTGTATGAGGAACTTCTTATAAAATCCGAAGACCTCACAAAAACCGAAAACGATCTCATTTTCATCGAAATGGACAACCCTCATACACGTGAGGAGATTGATCAAATGCTTTCAAAACTCTCTGATGTTATTGAAGGCTCTAATGATGATGTGAGAAATATGCTGATGGAATTAGTACCTACGTACAAAAATCCTGAATCAGTAAATAAGAAGGCATCTGAATCATCCGAAATGAAGTTGGTATATACTGAGCCGAAGGCTGAAGTACAACTGCATTAAAATAAAAGTTCCCGTAGCCAAATGGTTACGGGAACTTTTTTTGCTATTCATCTGCCGTTTTCAATAATTTCTTCTCCTTTTCATTTAAAACATAACGTTCAAACATATCAGGACGGTGTTTTCGTGTTAAATTTAACGATTGTGTCAAACGCCAATCATCAATCTTTGCCTTGTGGCCCGAAAGCAGTATATCGGGAACCGTTAGACCTTGAAACTCACGCGGCTGAGTGTATTGCGGGTATTCCAAAAGTCCGTTCTCGTGTGATTCTTCGTTCGTAGACCCGTCCCTTAACACACCCTTGAGCAAACGGACTACTGAATCGGTTATGACCTGTGCGGCCAATTCTCCGCCCGTCAATACGTAATCACCAATAGATACCTGTTCGTCAACCCATTCCTCAACGCGAGCATCAATACCCTCATAATGTCCGCAGATAAGAACAATGTGCTCTTGCTTTGACAGTTCGCGAGCCTTTGACTGATTATAGGTCTTTCCTTTAGGCGAAAGTAAAATTTTATGTGAATTGTTTAGACACACAGAATTTAATGCATCATATATTGGTTGACAACGCATAATCATACCGTTTCCGCCACCAAACGGCGAATCATCAATATGTCTGAAACTGCCGTGTGCAAAATTTTTGATATCAACTATCTCAATTTCACAAACCTTTTTGTCAATACCGCGTTTGATAATGGTAGTGTTTAGAAAAGATGAAAAAAATTCGGGTGTAATAGTCAGAATAGAAATTTTCATAAAGTCACCAAGCCATAGTATTATACATTAATTATGTACTTAAGTTTTATATTTGTCAAGTGACCGAAATTAAACGATTTCGGGGTTGAATAATAAACCGCACTGTGTTAGTATTTAGGGGTTGGGAGATGTTTTAATGGAACTTAATATCAAACGTTTAAAAACAGCCTGCTATATGTCAAGTGTGGCTATGTCTGTGGTAACAAATATGTCACCGCTTTTATTTTTAACATTTCGTGAGTTATACGGAATCTCTTACTCACTTTTAGGTACATTGGTACTTATAAATTTTATCACTCAATTAGGAATAGACCTTATATTCTCGTTTTTTTCACATAAATTCAATATACCGCTGACCGTGAAACTAATGCCTTGTATTACAGTTTTAGGAATTATACTTTTTGCATGTGCACCTTGGGTTTTCCACGGAAATGAATATACCGGTCTTGTAATCGGCACCGTCATATTTTCATTTGGATCAGGACTTGCTGAGGTGTTAATAAGCCCAACCATAGCCGCCCTGCCCTCAAAAGACCCCGACCGTGAGATGAGCAAACTGCACTCAATTTATGCTTGGGGCGTTGTTTTCTTTGTTATCGTTTTTACACTGTTCATAAAACTTCTTGGACGGGATTACTGGCAATGGTTAGTTATCGGACTAAGCGTTATCCCCCTGATTTCCGCAATACTGTTTTCAACCACAGAAATGCCCAAAATGGAGACGTCTGAAAAGGCATTGGGCGCGTTTAGCCAGTTAAAAAACGGATCGCTATGGCTTTGTTTTATTGCAGTTTTCCTTGGCGGTGCAAGCGAACTGACAATGGCACAGTGGGCGTCGAGTTATCTTGAAAGGTCACTTGGCATCTCAAAACTCTGGGGTGACATCTTGGGTGTAGCAATGTTTGCTGTTACCCTTGGGTTAGGACGTACACTTTACTCCAAAATCGGCAAAAAGATTACGCGGGTCTTGTTGTTCGGTGCCATCGGCGCAACGTTTTGTTACTTTGTTGCTGCCGTATCTGACGTGGCTGTTATTGGCCTTTTTGCCTGTGCTTTTACAGGTTTCTGCACCTCAATGATGTGGCCGGGGTCACTGATAGTAGCATCTGACAAATTTCCCCACGGCGGTGTGTTTATATTCGCGCTTATGGCGGCAGGCGGGGACCTTGGAGCCTCAATAGGACCACAGTTGGTCGGCGTTGTTACCGATTCTGCACTGACTATGCCATCACTTCTTAACCTTTCCAAGACGCTGGGACTTACACCTGATCAGATGGGAATGAAACTCGGGATGCTTTGCGGCATGCTCTTCCCTCTTATCGGTATTATTATCTATTCAATTTTACACAAATCTAAAAAGAAAATTTAAAAGCAAACAAAAAAAGCAGTAAGAAGTTTTTTACTTCCTACTGCTTTGAAAATTATAAGCAAAAATTACTCAGCAAAGCCGGACTCAACAAGTGCTACAAGACCTTCAACAGCCTGTTGCTCATCACTACCGTCAGCAATGATGCGGATAGAGGTGCCGCCAACGATACCGAGAGACAGAACACCGAGAAGGCTCTTTGCGTTTACACGACGCTCTTCCTTCTCAACCCAGATGGATGACTTGAATTCGTTAGCCTTCTGGATAAAGAAAGTTGCAGGACGTGCGTGGAGACCAACCTGATTCTGAACAACAACATCTTTTACGAACATAATAATTACTCCTTAATGTCATTAATACCGCGGATTGCACATCCTGACGGTGAATGCACTTCATTTTGTTGATTTAATTTACAAAATCACAATATATGGTTTTTGTTTATTAACATTATACCACAAACTTCGCAATAGTCAACAATTACTTTTTTTATCTTGACAAAGTTTTAGTATTGCGACAAATTAACCCTTTATTCTAAAAGGTTGTTTGTTTATTTTTTACATAAAAGGTAATAACTTTTATGACTAATAAAAAAATTGTTATTTGCGGTTTTTAATCATATCAGGACGTGCTTTTTGAGTAATCTCAACAGATTTTTCTTTGCGCCATTTTTGGATATTTAGATGATGACCTGACAATAGCACCTCGGGTACAGAAACACCGTGCCACACCTCTGGTCTGGTGTATTGAGGATACTCCAAAAGACCGTCAAAATGACTTTCTTCCTGAAAACAAATCTCCTCAGGTAAGACACCCGGAATCATACGGCAAACCGCATCGGTTACAGTGAGTGCAGGAAGTTCGCCGCCGGTTAATACATAATCCCCAGCCGAAATCTCCTCATCAACAATTTCGTCCAAAACGCGCTGGTCAACACCCTCATAATGACCGCACAAAAGGACTATTCTATCATATTCCGAAAGACGGATAGCGTCACTTTGAGTAAAAGTCTTGCCTTTTGGCGACATATAAATCAAGTGGGGTTTAATGTCGTCATCAGCATACAAACTTTTAAAACACTGATAGATAGGTTCGGCCTGCATTACCATACCTTTACCCCCGCCGTATGGTGCATCGTCCACACGGTTATGCTTATTACCTGCAAAATCACGTATGTTGTGTGTTTCCACCTCAACGTGACCTGCTTTTATTGCGCGCCCGATGATGCTTTCCTCCAGTACCGCATTACACATATCGGGAAAAAGCGTTAAAATATCAATCTTCATCATCAAACGTTCCTTTTATAGGTGTTATGTAAACCTTGCTGCCATCAATATCAACTTTTTTGACAAACTCAGGCACATTGGGGATAAGAAACTCATTGCCATTACGTTTTATGTGCCATACGTCGTTAGCGCCTGTCTGCGATACATCAACGACAACACCGTACTCCTCATCCGTTTCAAAATCAAACGCATTACAGCCAATAATATCGGTAATAAAGTAACTGCCTTTAGGCAATTTGCAGTCATCACGGTTAATATAAAGCACCTTTCCGCGATACTTTTCAGCCAATTCAATGGAATCAATTCCGTCAGCCTTAACAAGGCAAATATTACCATGGGCACGTGACTTTACACAAAACTCACCGTTACCGTCTTTATCCATATAAAGTTTTTTGAACTTTGCAAGAAATTCAGGACTGTCACACCACACCTCAACACGCATTTCACCGCGTATCCCATGTGTTCCGACAACCTTTCCGGCCCGCAAAAATTTCTGAGGCATAAAATCCCCCCTAATTAAATCATATATATCAGAATACCCCTCAAAAACTTGAGGGGTAGATTTCACCAAAGAGGCCGCTAAGATCAATCAATCTCAACGGCAATCTTTTCGTTGTTACGGTTCGCAGCGGCACGCATTACAACACGTATAGCCTTTGCGATCCTTCCCTGCTTTCCGATAACACGACCCATATCGCCTTCGGCAACATGAAGATGGTATACAACAACACCCTCTTCATTAGGCTCGTCCACGGTAACAGTTACACTTTCGGGATCTGAAACTAACCCTGAAACGATGGTAACAAGCAATTCAGTCATAATAATTTCTCCTGCTAAAGATTAAAGAACATTGTTCTTCTTGAGAAGATCCTTAACGGTATCGGTAAGCTGTGCACCGTTTGCAATCCACTTCTTAGCTGCGTCAGCATCGATCTGAACGGTAGCGGGATCGGTCATAGGGTTATAGTAACCGATGGACTCGATAAAGCGACCGTCTCTGGGATATCTGGAGTCAGCAACAACTACACGATAAAAAGGAGCCTTCTTAGCACCCATACGGCAAAGTCTGATCTTAACCATTATCTGCACCTCCTGTAAATAGAATATATTTTAATGGATACTCCATCAAATATCAAAATTTAAAGTCATCGGGAAGGTTCATTCCCTGTGGCATTCCTTTCATAAAACGCCTTTTTGAACCTTTGGAATTCATTTGCTTAAACATTTTTTTCATCTGCTCATACTGATGCATAAGACGGTTGACATCCTCAACTCTTTGTCCGCAACCAGCGGCTATTCTCCTGCGTCTTGAAGCATTCAGAATTTCAGGTTTAGCACGTTCTTTAGCAGTCATTGAGGTAATGATAGCTTCAATTCTTTGCATTTGTCTGTCGTCGATATCAAGGTCTTTCACCTTGTTGCCTACACCAGGCATCATAGACAATATCTGCTTCAAACTGCCCATTTTCTTGATTTGTTGGAACTGTGCAAGCAAATCATTCAGGTCAAACTTGTTTTCTTCAAGTTTTTTAGCGGCCTCAAGAGCGGCCTTTTCATCAATCTGAGTTTCAACACGCTCAATCAGAGACAGCACGTCACCCATACCAAGTATACGGGATGCCATACGGTCGGGATGAAACTCCTCAAGGTCGTCAATCTTTTCGCCCGTACCGATAAACTTAATAGGCTTACCTGTAACGGCTTTAACCGACAAAGCGGCACCGCCACGGGTATCACCGTCAAGTTTGGTAAGAATAACACCGGAAATTTCAAGTGTTTCGTTAAAGGTCTTGGCAATATTTACGGCATCCTGACCAACCATAGAGTCTACAACAAGCAAAATCTCATTGACCTCAACTGCTTTGCAGATACGCTTAAGTTCATCCATAAGTTCGGTATCTATATGCAAACGTCCCGCGGTGTCAAGAATAACAAAATCATTGCCGTAATCTCTTGCGTGTTTTACTGCTTGTTCGGCAGTTTTTTCCGGTTTTTGAGTACCCTTTTCAAAAACGGGAACACCTATCTTTTCACCAAGTACCTTTAACTGCTCGATTGCGGCAGGACGGTATATATCACATCCGACTAACATAGGTCGGTGCCCTTGAGATTTCAAACGTTTGGCCAACTTGGCACTGTGGGTGGTTTTACCTGAACCTTGCAAACCGCACATAAGAATAACAGTGGGTATCTTTGATGCAAATTGCAGTCTTGCACCCTCGCCGCCCATAAGTTCGGTCAATTCATCACGGACAATCTTAATGACCATCTGTGCAGGAGTAAGGCTTTCCATAACCTTTTGACCGATACTTTTTTCAACAACAGTGTTGGTAAAATCCTTGGCAACCTTATAGTTTACATCGGCTTCAAGCAAAGCCAAACGCACTTCTCGCATAGCGTCTTTAAGATCACTCTCGGTCAATTTACCTCTTGAGCGGAGTTTTTTAAAAGCCGCAGCAAGTTTATCGGACAAACCTTCAAATGCCAAAAATCTCACCCTTTCACACTTTTATATTTATCACATTTCATCAATAGCACGTTTTAAATCAGCCTTATTTTTATCGGTAGGCTCATTTTCAAAATCAGAAAATCTGCGCTTGACAGAATCTATTTTTTTTGCAAAACCAACCGTTTCCTCAAAACCGTGAAGTTTTTTAACAGCACGGACGATAGCATCTCTTGCGCCTTGCCTTGTGATGCGCTCAGTCTCCGAAATTTCGGCTAAAGACAGGTCATCGCAGTAATAATACTCGACAAGCCGACGTTGTTTCTCAGGCAAAAGTCCGCCATAATAATCAAGCAGTAATACCACAGATAAATCCTTAGGCAAGACATTCACCTCTGTAAAGTAAAATTCATTACACCGACTATTATACACATTGCCCACCTATCTGTCAAGTGTTTTTCTTTACATTTAAAAATTTTTATTATTATATAAACTCCACGTCTTGTATTAAAATTTATATTCATTGCAATTAGTTCAGATAAAATAATATAACAATCCTCTTGACGGTTGATGAGATAAACATTATACTTTAATTTAAAGGATGTTGATTATGTTTTCATACAAAATATGTTTCAAAAAGTTTATATGTTTTCTGATATGCTTGACATTTGTGGCCTCTCTTTTGGCTTTAGGAGGTTGCGGTGACGAGAATTTCAATATTTATTTTGGCATTAGTGAGATGCCAAAAAACATCGACCCGCAAAAAGCACAGTCACAAGCCGAACTTTTGGCTGTCAGAAACTGCTTTAGGGGTCTTTTCAAGCAGGATGTTGACGGAAACACCGTGCCTGACCTGTGCGAAAATTATAAAATCAGCGATGACAAACTCACATATACCTTTATTTTGAAAAATGCCCAATGGGATAACGAAACACCTGTCACTGCCCACGATTTTGAGTTTGGCATCACGCGTGCGGCCGACCCTATGACCGCTTCCCCGTCACAGCAAAAACTACTTAATATTGCAGGCGTTGCCCAAAGATTGAACGGTGACAAGAATGCAAAAATCGGTGTAAAAGCAGTTGATAACCGCACGATTGAAATAACGCTTATAAAACCTGATGAGACTTTTTTGACTTTGCTGACCTCGGCAGTTTTTATGCCTTGCAACCGTGAGTTTTTTGAAAACTGCAAGGGTAAATACGGTCTTGACCGCAAAAATATTCTCACAAACGGCTACTACTTCCCCTCACAGTGGACCGAAAACCGCCACCTAAAACTTTCATTAAGCCAAGAGCCTGATGAAAACAGAGCGGTTGCGCAACACATTTTCCTTTCAGTCAGTACAACGGGCAAAAACACAATCCAACGTATCAAAGCCAAGGAAATAAGTATGGCAGTTGATAGCGTTGACGATTTCAATGGTATAAACGAAAACGAATATACCGTCAATGTAAAATACCAAAAAAATTATGTCATTGTTTTTAACAAAAGCACCCAAGTCGGCGGCAACAAACTTCTGACCGACTCATTTGCCATGTCAATACACCGTGAACTGTATAAACTGAAAATGGGCAAGAACATTCAGTTGGCTGACAATGTTATACCTTTTGATGCAACATTTTCTAACCAACGTCTTGATAGTGTAAATTTTAAACAATACTCGTATGAGTATGACCCACAAAAAGCAAGGCAAGATTTTTTGACCGCAATAACTCAACTTAAGGACAAAAAATTACCTAATATCAGCGTGTTGACAGTTGAAAACGCAGGAACAAAAACAGTTCTTAACGAAATTGTGGCTCAATGGCAAAGCACATTGGGTGCTTACATCAATATTACTACAGTTGCATCAGAGCAAGCGTTGCTCGATAGGGTGAATTCCAAAAACTTCACCGTAGCACTCGTACCTTTAAGCGGTGATATCGCAGAAATTCTGTCACAATTTTCACTTTATGATTCGGGACTTTATATTAACAACAATGACTATGATAATGCTATAAAATCTCTTAACACATCCACCACCCGCAGAGAAGCCGAAAAATCTATCGGCAAATGTGTTGAAATTTTATCGAACGAATCAACGGTTATTCCGATAGTTTCATTTCCGACTGCTTATATTTTTAGCGGAAACTACAATAATGTTGCTTTTTCAGAGGTTGACGGCACGGTTGATTTTTCAATAATTTACAAGAAAAATTGAAGTATAAACAAACGCTTCTCTCAAACAATATGTTTGAAAGGAGCGTTTGTTATGCCAGATAAAAAGAAGAAATTTGACCCAATTAGAAAAGAACCCGACGATACCGTTGATACTGTTTACTGCTCGGAAAACAGCGTTGAATATGACAATATAATGAGCCGTGAGGATGTTTTTCCCTACCAGTCACCGTTGCCGAGAATCAGAAGAACACCCGAACCGCCAATTATTTAAAAAAAGGAGCCGAATTTGGCTCCTTTTAACATAATCATTAAGATATTAAATCATTCAGTTCTATACCAAGGTTGTTCATAAGTTTTGCAAGCAGTCTGACAGGCAGACCGACAACATTAAAATAACATCCGTCAATCTTATCAATATACAAACTTGTTTTGCCCTGAACTGCATATGAGCCTGCCTTGTCCATTGGGTCACCGCTCGCAACATAAGTCTCAATAAAATCACTGGGCATATTGGCAAAATACACCTCGGTACTCTCAACACCCGAGATAGTCTTTCCGTTGTAAAACAACGCAAGTCCGCTTAAAACGGTGTGGCTTCTGCCAGAAAGAGAACGGAGCATTGATTTGGCTTCCTCAGGTGTATGAGGTTTGCCTAAAATTTTGCCGTCACAACTCACAACGGTATCGCAAGAAATGATGAGCGTATCTCGTTCACCGCGCATATTTTGTACCGCTTTGCCTTTTCTGACTGCCAAAACCTGCACTAGTGACTCAGGTTCGGTTATATCCGACGACTCATCAGTATCGGCAGTGATTATATCAAACTCAAATCCCAAATTTTCAAGAATCTCTTTTCTTCTGGGAGATTTGCTCGCGAGAATTATTTTCATAGCACAACTTCCTTGACAAATTCTTTCAAATAAATTAAGATAAAATACATACTTTGGGGGGTGTTATCTTATGATAAAAGCCGTTATATTTGACCTTGACCATACCCTTTTTGACCGCTATGCAACCTTGAGTGAGGTTGCAAAAAAAATACGCAAAAAACTTCCTGTTAATCCAAAACTTTCCGACAGTAAGATTGCTGAAATAATGATAAATACCGACAAAAGTTGTGTTTACTACGGTTGGGACAAGATACGAGAATACATAGTCAACGAAACACCCCTGTTCACCAAAAAAATTGACGGCAAAGCATATTCTGACTTTGTGTTTTCCGAGTTTATGAATGTTGCTGTTCCCTTCCCGTTTACAAAACCTGTGTTAGAAACCCTAAAGTCGAACGGTTACAAATTAGGACTTATCACCAACGGTTTGCCAGGACTTCAGGAGAAAAAACTTGAAATGCTGGGATTGGAAAACATTTTTGACCGAGTCATCGTATGCGGTCAATATAACTGCCCAAAACCGCAGTTGACTGCTTTCAATATGATGGCCGAATGGTTGATGCTTGACCCATCTGAAATGATGTATGTGGGCGACAATCCTATAAACGATATTGAAGCATCACGCAATGCAGGTTATGTGCCTGTATATGTCAACACAGTCGGCAGTTGGCCGAGACCCGATATTCCGCAATGCGAACTGCAGGTTGAAACCGTTGCCGAGATACCCGAACTTATAAAAAAGTACAATAAACGTTTGAAATAAGAGCCGTCAAACCCAATCCTCACAAAATATAACCCCTACTTTTTGGGTTTAAGTTTTTGCTTGCTTCCGTCGGGATTTTGGATATAAGTGTTATCCAAAATCCCTGTAAGAGATGCTTTGTAAGAATCAATATACTCGCGTCGCAATGCGGCGCGTTCTTTTTGTTCGTCTTCGGTCAGTTCCCTTTCACGGGAAATTCGTGTGAGTTCAGAAATTCTATCTATTTTCTTTTGTTCCATTTATATCACCGATGATATATTACCATATTTTTTCAAAAAAGTGAAGATATATTTTTGTTGTGCTTGATTTTAAATGGGATTTTGGTATAATTTATACATTACAGGTTTATTATACAAGATTTGGGAGAAGTTATGAAAAATCTTTTAAAATATATGAAGCAATACCGCATACAAGCAGTTTTGGGTCCGTTTTCCAAACTGACCGAGGCTTTGTTTGAACTGTTCGTGCCGCTTGTAGTTGCCGATATTATCGACCGTGGTATCGGCAACGGCGATAAATCGTTTATAATCACTCGCGGAATTCTGATGGCAATTTTAGGAATAATCGGTTTCACCTGCGCTTTAATTGCGCAGTATTTTGCCGCCAATGCCTCGGTTGGTTTTGCCGCAAATCTTCGTTCCGCTTTATTCAAAAAAATAAATTCGTTCAACTTTACTGACCTTGATAAGGTTGGCACCTCTTCCCTCATCACCCGAATGACCGGTGATGTCAACACAGTGCAGACGGGTGTAAATCTTGGTTTGCGTTTACTTTTACGCTCACCTTTTATTGTTTTTGGCGCAATGATTATGGCCTTCACTGTCGATACCAAATCGGCCCTCATTTTTCTTGCTTCTATTCCTATTCTCACAGTCATTGTCGTTGTGATAATGGCAATTACGGTACCTCTTTATAAAAAAATACAGCAAAAACTTGACCGTGTTACACTCAACACACGTGAATCACTAAAAGGTGTCCGTGTTATACGCGCCTACCGGCAAGAGCAGGATACCGTTGACATTTTTGAGCAGAACAACTCGGAACTGACTGCATTGCAAAAGTTTGTCGGCAGAATATCTGCTTTAATGAATCCGTTGACCTATGTTGTGGTTAACGCCGCGGTAATTCTTATTATTTGGATTGGCGGTCACAGGGTATATGACGGCAACATGACCCAAGGTCAGATTGTTGCGCTTTATAACTATATGACTCAGATACTTGTTGAACTTGTAAAGTTGGCCAATATGATAATGACGGTAAACAAGGCATTAGCATCAGGCTCACGGATACAAAACGTACTTTCAACCGAAAACTTTGTTGAAAGAACTACCGATGGCAAAATTGTTCCCGACGTTGGATTTGCCTTGCAATTTAAAAATGTTGGATTTACCTATTGCGGTGCAGGCGAAGCTTCATTAACAAACATCAGTTTTACTGCAAAGCACGGTCAACACATTGGAATTATCGGTGCTACTGGTAGCGGAAAATCAACTCTGGTTAATCTCATCCCCCATCTTTACGGCGCAACAAGCGGTCTGGTTGCGATAAACGGCAGGGATGTCAAAAACTATCCCGATGAGGAGTTAAGGGGTTTAATCGGAATTGTTTTGCAGAAATCGGTGCTATTCAAAGGCACCGTCAGAGAAAATCTTTTGCTTGGCGGAAAAACCGCCTCTGATGAGCAACTTTGGCAGGCGTTAAAAGATGCACAAGCCAAAGAGATAGTTGAGAATAAAGGCGGTCTTGACGCCGAAATCGAACAAAACGGCCGAAATCTTTCGGGCGGTCAGCGTCAGCGTCTTTGCATTGCCCGTGCTTTGGTCTCAAACCCACAAATTCTGATTCTTGACGATAGCGCGTCTGCACTTGATTTCAAGACCGAGGCCGACCTGCGTCACGCAATATCCCACTTGCCTCAGAACCCCACCGTTATAACCGTTTCGCAACGTGTTTCATCGGTTATGAATGCCGATAAAATCATAGTGCTTGATGACGGTGAGGCTGTCGGTATCGGTACACATTCAGAATTACTTGAAACTTCAGATGTATACGCCGAGATATGCCGTAGTCAGTTGGAAAAGGAGGAGATGTGATATGAGAACACAAAAAGGCACTTTTTCTAAACTTTTTAAAATTTTGGGCAAACAAAAGATAGTGTTTATTTTATCAATTTTGCTTGCCACACTTAATGTTGCACTCACTCTTTATATTCCTGTGCTTATCGGCGATGCTATAGATTGCATTGTGGACAAAGGCAATGTTAATTTTTCCAAGATTTTAGATATTATTATAAAGGCCTCTTTTTCAATAGGTCTTGCCGCAATCAGTCAATGGTTTATGAGTGTCTGCAACAATAAAATGACCTTTTCACTTGTTCACGACCTCAGAAGCAAATCTTTTAAAAAAATACAGAGACTTCCTCTATCTTACATTGACACTCACCCTTACGGTGATGTTGTAAGCCGCGTTATATCAGATGTTGATACACTTTCTGACGGTCTTTTGATGGGCTTTATACAACTTTTCGCGGGAATTGCAACAGTTTTAGGCACAGTTGTGTTAATGCTCAAGATAAATTGGGTAATTGCACTTATTGTTGTAGTTTTGACCCCTGTTTCACTGCTGGTTGCAAAATTTATATCAGACAGAACCTATTCTATGTTCCAAAAACAGTCTGAAACACGTGGTGAACAGACCGCTTATATTGACGAAACGGTTGGAAACCAAAAGGTTATTAAGGCGTTCTGCCACAGTGATGAGGCTACAGAAAAGTTTGAGGAAATTAACGAACGACTGAGAAAATATTCGCTTAAAGCAACTTTCTTCTCATCAATGGTTAACCCCTCAACGCGCATGATTAACGCAATTATTTACGCTTTAGTCTGTCTTGTTGGTGCATTAACCGTTATTTCAAATCCAACATTCACGGTTGGCGCACTTTCAATTCTGTTGAGTTACGCAAGCCAATATGCCAAACCGTTTAACGAAATTTCGGGAGTTATAACGGAACTTGCCGCTGCCAAAGCATCAGCGGACCGCGTTTTCGATTTTTTAGAGCAACCACAGGAAATTTCCGACCAAGATAATTTTGAAATGCCAAATGCCCAAGGCAATGTTTCAATGAACGATATTTCGTTCTCATACACACCGAAAAAACCGCTGATTAACGGTATTACCTTGAATTTTCAAAGCGGTCAGCAGATTGCCATTGTCGGCCCAACGGGATGCGGAAAAACAACGCTTATTAATCTGCTTATGCGGTTTTATGATGTTACAGACGGCAGTATCACGGTTGACGGAAACGATATCCGCAATGTAACCCGCCACAGTCTGCGTGAGAATTACGGAATGGTATTGCAAGAAACTTGGCTTAAATCGGGCACTATACGTGAAAACATCACTATGGGTAACCCAAATGCCACCGATGAGGATATAATCGCCGCCGCGAAATCAACCCATGCACACAGTTTTATCAAGCGTTTGCCCAACGGTTATGATACTGATTTAGGTGAGGACGGCGGAAATCTTTCGGAAGGTCAGAAACAGTTACTGTGCATCACACGTGTTATGCTTAGTATACCGCCGATGCTGATTCTTGACGAGGCTACGTCCTCAATCGACGTCAAGACCGAAATGCACATTCAGCACGCTTTTTCAAGACTTATGCAGGGCCGTACAAGTTTTATTGTTGCTCACAGACTGTCAACTATCAAACATTCAGACGTTATACTTGTTATGAAAGACGGTAATATAATCGAACACGGCAATCACAAGGAACTTTTGAAGAAAAAAGGCTTTTATTACGAGTTATATAACAGTCAATTTGCCTAAACAAAAACCAAGCATCTCTTGATGCTTGGTTTTTGTTTAGAAACTCTTTAAAATTTCAACAAGATATTTATAGCAACGAATGGCACTTTCAACGTCAAGACGCTCGTTGACAGTGTGAACATCCAAAATGTTTGGTCCCATAGAAACTGCATCCATTCCCTCTATCTTGTCCGAAATAACACCGCATTCAAGACCTGCGTGTATGGTACTGACAGTCGGTTTCTTACCGTACATCCTCTCAAATACATCAATCATCCTGTCACGCAATGGTGAAACTTCGTTATATTCCCATGCCGAATACCTGTCAGAGAAATCGACCTTAAATCCAACCTCAAAAGCAGTATGCACCACCATTTCAGCAATTACGTCAAGGTCACCGTTAACCATACTGCGTATAAGTGCCTCAGAATGCCACTTGCCGTCTTTAAGTGTGCTGACGCCTGTATTGAGTGAAGTAATTACACCTGTCTCCCCCTCTGAAATAACACCGTCGGGGACATTGCAAAGGTAGTTAATAATACGATTTGTGTCATCAACGCACAAGGTTTCGGCAGTATTTTGCTTGATTTCGAATGAAATTGCTGGGGTATCCTCACAATTTTGCGATTTTAACTTTATATTTTCAAGTTGAATATTTATGTTATTTATAAATTCATCGGCATCCGCAACCAAAACTTCAGCGGTGCATACACAAGGAATGGCATTAAACTTGGTACCGCTTACATAAGAAACAAGTTTAAACTCACAACCGCAGTTTTTCAGCATTTGGGCCATACACAAAGCAGCATTAAGTCGGCGGCGGTGGATTTCGCAACCTGAATGACCGCCCAAAAGACCGTGAAGCGTAATATTGACAACATTACCCTCGGCCTTAATGACTTTAAAATCTTCTTTAACTGTTGCGGTAAGACCGCCTGCGCAACCGCAAAGAAGTATTCCTTCTTCCTCAGAATCAAGGTTTATAAGTTTTTTGCCCGAAAGCATTAAACCGTCTAGCCCTGCCGCGCCGAAAAGACCTGTTTCTTCATCAGTTGTAAGCAATATTTCAAGCGGAGGCAACTGCAGTTTCTTATCCTTAATCAATGCCAACGCATAAGCCACTGCAATACCGTCATCACCGCCCAAAGTAGTATTTTCAGCGGTTATATATTTCCCGTCAAACCGAAGTTTGAGAGGGTCACGGGTGAAATCGTGGTCAGAGTCGGGTGTTTTTTCACAAACCATATCAAGATGACCTTGTACGATAATAGGCTCGGCATTCTCAAAACCTTTTCCTGCTTTTTTCTTGATTATAACATTACCGATTTCATCAATCAGTGCTTCACAACCGTTGTTAATTGCAAAATTATAACAAAACTTTGCAATTTCCGCAGTATTGCCCGAGCCGTGAGGTATTTTTGTGAGTTGTTCAAAAATTTTAAAAAATTCGTCTGTGTAAGTAAAGTTTTCAGAAATAATCATTTCTTCCTCCAAATTCAGTTCAACTTTACATATTTTACCCCAAATTACAACTTATTGCAACAACAAAATGCCTGCCGTTTGAAATTTTACGGCAGGCACTACTTTATAAAATATTACTTCAAAGCATCAAGCAAAGCGTCAACCTTATCGGTCAATTCCCACTTGACACCGAGTTCTTCGCGACCCATATGACCCAACGCCGAAAGGTTTGAATAAATTGGGGTACGCATATCAAAGGTATCAATGATAGCGGCGGGACGAAGGTCAAACACCTTATTTACCGCATCGGCAATTTTATCATCAGAGTATTTTCCTGTGCCAAAAGTATCAACCATTACCGAAACAGGTTTTGCAACACCGATAGCGTATGCCAATTCAACTTCACACTTGGAAGCAATGCTTGCTTTAACGATATTCTTGGCAACATAACGTGCGGCATACGCAGCAGAGCGGTCAACCTTTGTGGGGTCTTTACCGCTGAATGCACCGCCACCGTGACGTGCATATCCACCGTAAGTATCAACAATAATTTTACGTCCGGTAAGACCTGTATCACCCTGAGGACCGCCGATAACGAAACGACCAGTGGGGTTTATGTAAACCTTGGTTTCGTTATCCATAAAGCCTTCGGGAATAACAGGTTTAATGACCTTTTCAAGAATATCTGCACGCAAAGTTTCCAAGGAAACATCGGGACTGTGCTGACTTGATACAACGACAGCCTCAACTCTTGCGGGTTTTCCGTCAACATATTCAACAGTAACCTGGGTTTTACCGTCAGGGCAAAGATAACCCAAAGTACCGTCTTTTCTGACATCGGTCAGTCTTCTTGCAAGTTTATGTGCCAAAGAAATCGGCATAGGCATCAATTCATCGGTCTCATCACAAGCGAAACCGAACATCATTCCCTGATCGCCAGCACCGTGGAGATTATATTCATCGTGCTCACCGTTTTTAAGTTCCAAGGACCTGTCAACACCCATTGCAATATCGGGCGACTGCTCGTCCAAAGATACCATAACAGCACAGGTGTTACCATCAAAACCTTGTGACGGTGCATTATAACCTATATCACAAACCGTCTTTCGGACAATTTTGGGAATATCAACCTTGGCAGTGGTGGTGATTTCACCCATAACGGTGACAACACCTGTTGTACAGAATGTCTCACAGGCGACACGTGCATAAGGGTCTTGTGCAATAATTGCATCAAGTATTGCATCAGACACACTGTCCGATACTTTATCGGGGTGACCTGCAGTAACCGATTCGGATGTAAACAAAAACTTACCCATAATTTTCTCCCTTTATTTTTAATACATTTTAAACACACAAAAAGACCCACCCCGAAAGAGGCAGGTCTTAAAAAACTCATCTTTCGGCAAAAAACCGTCGGATTTAGCACCTTGTTTAACAACAGGTTGCCGGGTATCATCGGGCCGATTCCCTCCACCACTCTTGATAAGGCAATATTCAATTTACGGATAGTATTATATCACCAATTTTATATTTGTCAATAGAAAAATTTTCAAATTTCGACAGTGCCGCCGAGATAAAGTACAAATATTACTATAGCAACCGTCGCAACCGCCAACGAGCACAACGTAAGAATTATTGAACGAAGACCTTGAGACTTATCATAAACCTTTCTTTCGGTCAACCTCATCCGTCCGAATGCCGCTGTTATAGGTTTATATATAAGTAACGTGAGAGATGCATTGACAACAGACTTTATCAGATTGAAAGGTAACAAAAGACTTGGAATAAGTTCAACTACAACTCCCCTTTCAACGCCCATATAATATGGAGTTATAAAAAGGTTGGCAACCAACATAACTGCGGTAACCGCAAAAACCGAAGCGCACATTGAGATGATTGCACCCGAAAACGATTTACGGTATTTATATATTAAACCCGCCGTTACAGAAAACGCTGCGCTTGACAAAAAATTCATTATAAGACCGTAAACACCCGTTGATGAAGTCGTTAAAAACTCTATGGACGGAACAATAACCGAACTTATAAGACCTGCTATTGGGCCATACATCAATGCCGAAATAGCAATAATCGCATCTTTTAAATCAAACGTCAGAAACTGCACTTTAAAAGGAAATACGAGTGATACCAAGTATGCAATGGCGCAAAGCACAGCAATTACCGACATTTTTTTAATGTTATTTGATTTGGTTGCCATAAAATTTCTCCTTAGCATTTAATTATAAATAAATAAAAACCGCCTTGGAAATACAAGGCGGAACAAAACAACACCATAAGTGTTTTTATGTATCTTCTTTCATCCGGACTTTACCGTCGGCCTTGGAATTTCACCAAATCAACACTTAAGTGCTCGCGGGCTTGAGGCTGAGCCTTTCACCGCCGGTGGGGAATTTCACCCCGCCCTGAAGACAGTATTTAATTTACTCGGTAAATTATATTCCCAAAAGACAAATTTGTCAATAGACATTTGCGTTAATGTGTATAAATAATATAAACGCAAAAGCACTGCAAAAAGAAAATCAAAGGTATTCCGAACACAAAGCGGTTTTTCTGCGTTTTGTGACGTATAAGACACATTGTAAGGTACATTGCGGCGCTTCCACCTAATGCGGCAAACAAAAACAGGACCGTCTCTGGGATACGGTATCGATGTTTTTTCGCCTTTGATTTATCACTAACCGTCAAAATTATGGAAATTAAGGATATAATTGCTATGTAAACCAAAAAATTATAGTCGATTATTGTCATATAAACACTCTTTTGTGTAAATTAAGTATTGTTATTTCATCAACATTATAATATAATTATATATAAGTTTCAATATCTTTTTCAGGAGGGAACGGTTTTGGTTAATACCAACGGATTTAAACGTGCCACAGTTCTTTTGATTGCAGTAACCGTTGCCGTTATATATACTCTTACCGCAGTTGCCTGTATACTTATCGTTGGTTCACAAGATAACCTGACAGTCAACAATTCTTCGGTTACACACAGCACAGATTCAAGCAGTAACACATCTTCGGTTAACGGATTTGAAAGCAATTCGTCCAATATTTCAACCAATACTTCAACCGAAAGTTTTAATTCAAATTTTTCTTCTGAAACTTTGAGTTCTTCAGAAATTATATCATCAATAACTTCCGAAAATTCTAGTTCTCAAAATTCAGGCAGTACAACTTCTTCTCAAACAAAACCCAATCCCCAACCGCAAAAAGACGGATTTTCCGCCGCAATATGGCTTTCATATCAGGACCTTGATTTTAAAAACGACAGTCCACAATCATTTAAATCAAAAATTGACACAATGTTTGACAAAGCCGTGGAAAACGGTTTTGACACCGTTATATGTCAAGTTCGTCCGTTTGCCGATGCACTTTATTATTCTGATTATTTTCCAATAAGTTCTGTCCTCAGCGGTACTCAAGGCAAGGACCCGGGTTATGACGCACTTGACTATATGGTAAAAGCCGCACATAGCCGAAATCTTGAAATTCACGCGTGGCTTAACCCTTATCGAGTTACACTCGGTTCCACCAATGTTATGACCTTGGCAGAAAATCACCCTGCGCGTATCTGGCTTAGTGACAATGACGCCAAAAACGACCGATATGTTTTAAGCTGGGACGGCCGTCTTTACTTTAACCCCGCAGTTTTAGAGGTTCAAAAACTCATTCTTAACGGTGTTCGCGAGATTGTGGAAAAATATGATGTTGACGGCATACATATTGACGATTATTTTTATCCGTCAGATACCCCAGTGGGCGACGGTTTTGACAAAAACGAGTATGATGAATACAAACTCAGAGGTGGCCAATTAGCCCTTGACGATTGGCGTCGAAGCAATGTCAGCAGTTTGGTTTCGGGGATGTACCGTACCGTTAAATCGGCTAATAACAATGTACTTTTTGGTGTAAGTCCGTCTTACCACATTTCGCAAGACGGAAGTGATGATAATTATAGAATTAAGTACGCTGATTTAAAAAAATGGATGCAGACCGACGGATATATTGATTACATAGTCCCCCAACTTTATTTTGGTTATAATTATCCGAGAGATAACATCAAATTCAACAATCTCTTAAACCTTTGGATGTCAATTAACCGCTCAAAAAACGTTAAAATATACATTGGTTTGGGTGCTTATAAGATTGGCGATGCCTCTGCCGACCTTTCTAGCGGTGAATGGTCAACAGTTGACGATATCATTGCAAGACAAACTAAAGACTCAAAAAAAGCAAAATGCAACGGTGTCTTTGTTTTTGCGTATTCATCCTTTATGTCTGATGATGCGCTTAACACTGCTCAGAGAAATAACTTTAAACAGGCACTAATTTCTGCAAAACAGGAGTAACAATGAAACAGGGATTTAAAGCAACAATAAGAGATGTAATACCTATTCTTCTGGTCATCACAATCATAATATCCTCGGCTTGGGTGGGTATTTTTACATTAACACAGGATAAACCCGTTAATAACCCGCAAAACAACTCAGACTCGTTTGTTTCAACACCCCAACCTGAGCCGGAAATAGTTGAAAAGGCGGCTCTTACCGAATTCAAGTCGGTTTCAGTCATACCGGGTGAAGATTTTTTAATTGACGATGCAACACCGTCTGATGCCGTCGACCTTTCAAAAATCTTGATTGACAGCATTAAGACAGACGGTTTTGACACCATTGAACTGACCTTAAATTTCAAGGACGGGCTTCTTTTCACCACAGACAATTATTCGGCACCCTTGGGTGAACTGTTAAAAGAGTTCTATACCTACGCAAAATCTCAAAGTTTGTCGGTCATCACTGTGTTGGATATTCACCCATTGATAAAATCAAGTCTTGCCAATGAACAGGACTTGAAAAATATCTGCACAGTTTTGTCCGACAACAGTTTTGCAAACTTCTCGGATGCACTTTTGTTGAAAAATGTCTACATTCTGCCTGAGGACATGCCCGAAGACACACCTGAGTTAAAACTAAAGAGTGTTATGTCTATGGCAATGAGAGACATTTATTTTGCTGTTGCCAAAGCCAATCCCACTCTTTATGTCGGCGTTGAGGTTAATGAGACCGAAATGCCTAAAAGGGCAATTTATAATATTCAGCAGTGGTTTAACGGCGGTTTCTGTGATTTTGTCTGCGTTTACGACCCCTATTCCACCGAGAGTGACGAAATAAGTTTTATGACTTATTTTGAAGAGTGGCGCACTTTACTCGGTCTTGAGGGTGATATTTTCTGTAAACTTGCCTATGACAAAATAGGAAGCAATGAAGACGGTTGGAAACAGACCGACCAAATATTGCGACAACTTAAAGCGTTGGATACGCTTGATGTCAAAGGCTTTACGCTTGACGGTTGGCACGATTTTTTAAACGACAAGACCGAAAGCCGTGATGTAATAAAAAAATATTTCTCGCATCTGTTGACCGACAGTTACATACTTCGTGAACTTTCCGTTTCTAAACCCACAAAGAAGACCTTTACAACGTCTGAAAGCACCGTTCTCCTTTCCGGAGCATCTGACCCCGAATTCAAATTGACCCTTAACGGAGAAGTTTTAAAGCGAACTGTTCTGGGTTATTTTTCAACCGACCTTGAGCTAAAAGACGGTCTTAATACATTTGTAATTGAGCATAAAGGTGTCAGTGAAACCTATAAAATCACCTACAAACGCACCGTTATAACCGAAATCTCACCCACCAAAAAGCAGACACTTCCAAGTCAGTCAATTCTGCTTGTCAGTTGCGTTGCCATTTCAGGCGGTACCGTAACCGCCAAGTTAGGAAACACAACAGTCACCCTTTCCGAAGAACCCATTATCGATGAGAGTGGTAACAAGAAAGGTGATTACAGCAATTACACAGGAAGAATTTCACTACCGTTAGTTTATGATGAGGACCTTTCACTTGGAAAGGTTACATTTACCGCAAAATCAAAATACGGTAACGCAACAAAGACAGGCGGAAATATTGTTGTAATTAAAGAAGAAAGACCGCTGCCACCCTCTTCGTCCGAAACATCTTCCTCGGGCACTGCTTCAAATGCGCCCACCGGAGGTGAAGCTTGGAAAATGCCGTCAGGCGGAATGTATGTCAATGTAGGCAACAAATATATTGCAGAGGTTGTAAACTGGCAAGCCGAAACTTTCAGTTCAACCGATAACAGCGACTATTCAAGACCCACCAATAACTATCTGCCAAAAGGTACCGTGGACTACTGTTCATCAGGTGTTGTTGCATCAAGCGGTGGAAGTATGAAGATAATGCGCTACGGCAATATGCTTTACACCAAATCATCAAAAGGTGTTCAGGTTTTGAATGTTTATCAAGGAACATTGCCCGACCACAACACAATAGGTGTATCAAATGTTTCCAACACAGGACGACATACCCTTATTACACTTGACACTTTGTTTAAAGCACCGTTCAGGGTTGATATTAAACCTCAGAAATATACGAGTGAAAAGGCTAACAACCGTGATTACACCATTGCCAGCGCAACCTTTGACCATATTGATATCACATTCTGTTACACAACGTTGGTTGATGGAAGTGTTATTATTCCCGAAAGTGACCCTGTTTTCAAAAAAGCGGAATGGATAAAAAACGAGGGAGACTATACCCTGCGTTTACACTTAAGAAAGACGGGAATGTTCTTTGGTTGGAGTGCTGAATATAACGATAAAGGTCAACTTGTGTTCTCATTCCTTAACCCCGCGGTCATAACGGTTGACAATTCCAACCTTTACGGCTACCGCCTTGACGGTGTTGTGGTTGCCATTGATGTCGGTCACGGCGGAGATGACGGGGGTGCTTCTGGCAGTAACCCTGAATTCGAGGGTGCTTCTGGCAGTAACCCTGAATTCAATGAATCGAAACTGAATCTTATTCTGGCACAGAAACTCAAAGCACAACTTGAATCCATCGGTGCCAAGGTTTATATGACCCGTTACGATAACAAAACCAATCCCACATCCGAGCAACGTATGAAACTGTTGCGTGATGTCAAGGCTGATTACTGTATTGCAATTCACCGAAACGCTAGTGATTCATCTAGTCCCAGAGCATTTAACTCCTATCATTTTAATTCGTTCTCGGCCAACGCCGCAAAGCGTGTCAACGATGCAATATACAGTTACACATCGGAAGAACTCAATGAAATTTATAACAGTTCGAAACCTTTCCACGGTGACGGAAAACTTTATAAAAAAACAAAGTGGAGCGGCGTTAAATGGCATTATTTCTACACCGCCCGTCAGACCGACTGTCCCGTTGTTCTAACCGAAAACGGTTTTATAACAAACGCTGACGAATACTCTGATATGATTCGTGACGACTTTAACAGTGAATGTGCCAAGGCATTGACGCAAGGTATTGTTGACTACTTTGTTTCGGTGCAGTTGACAATACCAAAGCCTGCAACACCCCCCTCGTCTACTGTTCAGCCATCGGAACAACCGTCATCCCAAATCACCGATTAACTAAAAATCCCATCAAAACGCCACTGTGGTTTTGATGGGATTTTTTTATGTATATGATTTTTCCATTTCTTTCTTTAGTCTTGCAATTATACGTTTTTCAAGACGTGATATATAAGATTGTGATATACCGAGAATATCCGCAACCTCTTTTTGAGTATGCTCCTTTTGACCCGAAAGACCGAATCTCATACTCATAATCTCCCTTTCACGTTCAGAAAGTTTTGCTATATGTAGATTCAGAAGACGCTTTTCATCCTCCTGCTCAACCCTTCCGCCAACCTCGTTTCCGTCACTGCCCAATATATCCGAAAGCAGAAGTTCATTGCCGTCCCAATCAACATTTAACGGTTCATCAATAGAAATTTCGGTTTTAAGAACGGTTGTCTTGCGCATATACATCAGAATTTCGTTTTCAATGCATCTTGAAGCATATGTAGCAAGTTTTATATTCCTCTCGGGTCTGAATGTGTTTACCGCCTTAATTAGCCCGATTGTGCCTATTGAAATAAGGTCCTCAACCGATGCGCCAACCGCGTCAAACTTTCGGGCAATATAAACAACGAGCCTTAAATTATGAACAATAAGTTTTTCACGTGCATATGTCCCTTTTTCGGTTTGCAACAATATTAACAATTCATTTTCTTCTTCAGCAGACAACGGTGGCGGCAAGGTTTCAGGACCGTTTATGTAAAAACTGGAGTTGACAAGACCCAATTTTTTTAAAATATTTTTGATTATCACACTTAGTTTTGTTGCAATTATTTTCATAACTATCTCCTATCATTCAAACGGTCAGTGCCTCAGGCGGAATTATCACTGAATAATCATCCCCTAGCACGTCACCGCTGATTACTGCTATCGGTTTATGACTGATGAACATTCTTTTATCTACAGTGATTTTTGCACTGTCCAGCCTTACGGCAGGCAATACAGATTCACCAGAAACTGTTCTGGTAAGTTCAACATTAAATCTTGGTTTCAGAAATTCGTCAAATGGCGGTAAAAGACACAGCATTTTCTCGGTATCATATTCACCAAATAAAGCAACTGCGGTTTTACGGTCAATTATTATAATGGCACTGTTCGAAAAAGCATCGCTCAATGTATGTCCCGTATCCACCATAGCAACACATTCAATATCTTTTAAACCAACTTTCAGTTTAACCTCACAACGTTTTGCAAATGATGCTTGTTTAAAAAACAACTTTTTGAAAATTACGGTGACAAGGTATATCACAAAAGAAAAAGTAATAAGCATAAGCGGTGAAATATCAAAATATACAATGCCATTGTTGACCGACATTGATGACGGTTTTAACATTATATATATCCCAAGCATTGCACCGGCATAGATAAAAGAAACTGCGTAAAACATAAATAAAAAGCGTATATATCTTCTTAAAGTTCGAAAACCGAAACAGATAACCACTGCCAAAGCGGATGAAATCAGCCGCATAAGAAGTTCCGTAAAAAACGGTAACGGCGGTAAAAATATGTAAAGCGAAAATAGTGCCGAAACAAAAGCGGCAACCGTTTTTCGCCATGTGACCGTAACGGTTTTAAATATACACGCAACGGCACTCAATATCAGAAAATCCACCACAGTGTTTAAGAAAATCAGAACATCAACATAAATTACCACGCATACCACCGCTTTTATCAAGGCTTAATTACTTGATTATTATACATCCCTTGATATAGCAGAATTTGTCAAAGCGTGTCACTGAAAACAATTTAATTAAATGCAAAAAATATGGCCGTTGCAACCGCGGTTGCAACTATTGTGATACAGATTGAAAACACAAGATTCTTCTTCCTGTTCTGTTTTTTCTGTTCAGTGTACCGCAGATACCCTGTATGACCCTCGCCCGCTTTCACATCAAAAAAACTTTCCATTATTTTTTGTGCCTCTTTTTCAAGTTTTGAGTTGGCTGTTGTATTGTTCGCCTTTACAAAAAACAAAGCCTTCTCAAAAAACTCACTGCCTACATCGTTTATTTCAATAATATATTTATTTACTCCCCTAAGCAAAAATATTCTCCTTTCGCACTCTCTTTACGGTATTTTTGACATATAAATTGCCGTTCATACTTTGTCAAGGAAATTTCTTCATTTTTTTGAAAATAATACAGTTTGTAATTATCGGTTTACATAATACTTGTGCATAACTTTGTGGAAAAGTCTAAAAACTGTTATATTTACTGCTCATTTCGACCTATATTTACATAATTTTAGGATTTATGTAACCCTACAAATTGTAATTCTTTCAAAAATTTGCTTGACTTTTACGATTGCATTGTTCTCGAAAATAAAGTATAATTTAATTGACGAATTGGGGTGAAAAAATGAACAAATACAATCCAACAGCCATTGAAAAGAATGGGAATGTTATAATAACGGGCGTTGAGCACTTTGGTCTAAGTGAAACATTTGATTGCGGTCAGGCATTTCGCTGGGAACCGTTTGACGAAACCTCATGGGTTGGCATAGCGCTGGGCAGAAAACTGCGTGTTGGCCATAATGACGGCACAATTACGCTTTATGATTGCTCTCTTTCGGAGTATGAGGAAAAATGGCGCAAATATCTTGATATTGACCGCGATTACGGGAAGATAATCGACACAATATCAAACGACACAATATTAAAAAGTGCCGCCGCACAAAACAAAGGTATCAGGATTTTAAAACAGGACACATGGGAAGCGTTATGTTCATTTATTATTTCTCAAAATAACAATATACCGAGAATAAAAGGTATAATAAGCCGTCTTTGCGAAAACTTTGGCCAACCGCTTAAAAACGGCGGTTTTAACTTTCCAACTGCTGAAAAAATTGCATCGCTGACCGTCGCAGACCTATCACCCATCCGCGCAGGATTCAGGGCAAGATACATAATTGACGGTGCAAAAAAATATATAAACGGTGACATTGACCTTGAACTGATTGCAACGGCTGACACCGATACGGCACGTGCGGAACTTATGAAAATAACAGGTGTTGGCGTAAAAGTGGCTGACTGCACTTTGCTTTTCGGTTTTCAACGTATAGACGCTTTACCCAAAGATGTATGGATAAAACGCGCTATTGATGAATATTTCAATGGCAAATTCCCAGAGTGTGCCGAGCAATACGCAGGTATCGCCCAACAGTATCTTTTTAACTATATCAGAAATCAGAAAACTTAAAAAAAGACAGAGAACAAATAAAATGTTCTCTGTCTTTCTATTTAGTCAACATCTCTTGTTGTAAGATATTTTATGGTGCGTTCAACCGAATCTTTGGAATTTCCCCAGTCCTCTTCCCCATTACTGCGGTAATCAAACATATCACTGAAATGCTTTAAATCGCCCGCAAGCGCAACAAGATATTCAAGTGATAACTTCTCGGTTACCTTTTGAAACTCACGGCGGTTTTTACCCGAAATCACACCTGAGGACGCGGTCAGCATCTTACTGTGCTCAAGGCATATAAAAGGTTGCTCGGAATAAAGGTTTCTGAATTCCTTTTCCTTCTCCCACAAAACACAGATGTTATTGATAATATGCTCCATATTACGTTCAAGTTTTTCACAAACAAAACAGGTCTTTTTAACGGGTTCTTTTTTACCGAAACGGCCGTTAGGCGACTTTGTAACACCGTCGTTTGCAATCTGGGCAAGATGGCTTTGCAAAATCAAAGCAATGGTCAACTGTTTGCTGTTTTCAAGCATCTGCTTGTAATGAAGATGGCAAAAACCTTTCTTATTGGTCTCAATTCTCACATCAGGCTCCATCATAGCGGCTCCCGTGATATAGGTTACTGAACGCTCTTCCAACATATCACGCAGTCGGCAAACTGGACAACCGTCCTTAGGCTCAAAGACCTCACTTATAGGAATACTTGTGATATCGTCACGCATCAAGTTCACCTACCGTCAAATATCATTTTTGATAATATCCTCATATGTTTCTCGCTTTACTATAACCCGAGCCTTACCGTCTTTCACCATTACAACCATTGGTCTTCTTATGCGGTTGTAGTTGCTAGCCATTGAGTAGCAGTAAGCACCTGTATTGAGCACCGCCATAATATCACCGACTTCGGGTTTCTGCATCGGTGCGTGTTCCTGAATAAGGTCACCGCTTTCACAACACTTGCCTGCAACTGTGGCAATAAAATCTTTGGGCTGCAATACCTTATTGGCAATTTCTACAGTATAATCGGCCTGATACAAAGCATATCGGGGATTATCCCCCATTCCACCATCTATAGCAACATATGTTCTTACATCCTTGATAGTCTTGACATTGCCAACAGTATAAAGCGTGAGTCCCGCAGGTGCAATAACAGAACGACCAGGCTCAATAAAAATCTTTGGCACAGGAAAATTCAATTCATCTGCTTTGGTTTTCAAAGCAACAGCAGTGTTTTTCATATACTCACAAAACGGAATCTGACCGTCAGACTCAATGTATTTTACACCGAATCCGCCGCCGAGGTTGAGTTCGGTCAATGTTACACCAAACCGCTCGCGCACTTGGCTCATAAAGGTCAGCATAACCTCTGCGGCCTCTTGAAATGGCTTGGTCTCACAGACCTGTGATGCGATATGACAATGGAAACCATACAGAGCAATATTTTTATATTTCAATGCCTTTTCCGTACACTCAAATGCCTCTCCGTTTTCCAAAGCAAAACCGAATTTGGAATCAATCTGACCCGTACGGATATAGTCATGCGTATGGGCATCAATACCGGGTTTGATTCTTAAAACAATATTAGCGCGAACTCCTAAATTCCCAGCAATTCTCTGAATATTTTCCAGTTCTGTCTCATTATCAACAACAAGTCGTCCCACACCCGATTTCAAGGCATATTCTATCTCGTCCAAGGTTTTGTTGTTACCGTGAAAAAATATATTTTCTGCCTTAAAACCTGCAGATAAAGCGGTAAAAAGTTCGCCGCCCGATACAACGTCACATCCCAAGCCTTCAGACTGCACGATACGGTACATTTCCTTGCATGAAAAGGCTTTACTTGCATACAGAACAAGACCGTTACCATCATAAAACTCATCAATAGATGCCTTAAACTCACGGCAAGTCTTTCTGATTAAATTTTCGTCAAAGACATAAAGCGGTGTTCCAAAATTTTGTGCCAATTCAACACAGTCGGCCCCTCCGACTGTAAGATTGCCGCAATTATTAACACCGACACTCTCGCTAATCACTCAAATTTCCCCTTTTCGTTTATCTCATCCAATATGGCGCGTAAATAATCGCAACCCTCTCCGTTTTCGGCAGAAAACGGTATCATAGGCACATCACCGATAAAACTCATTTCTTCTTTGAGCATTATTAGATTATTCTCACGCTCGGTTTTTTTTAATTTATCGATCTTGGTCAGAACCACAACAAACGGAAACTGGTTGTCACAAAGGTAGTGCAACATATCAATATCATCCTTTGTGGGCTTGTGGCGCGCATCGATAAGTTGAAAAACAAGGCGGATATCACGTCCTTGTGAGAAATAGCCTTCCATAAGTTCGGCCCAACGCTGACGCTCGTCAAATGAGACCTTTGCAAAACCGTAACCTGGCAGGTCTGCAAGACGGATATTTTCACATCTAAAAAAATTAACCGTCGCCGTTTTACCGGGTTTATTACTTGTTCTTGCAAAAGATTTTCGGTTAAACACCTTGTTTATCAGAGACGATTTACCAACATTTGAGTGACCCGAAAAGCAAACCTCAGGTCTATCAGAAGGCAAAAGTCCCTTACTAGTTCCTGCCGAGGTCTCAAACTCAGCCTTATTGTAATTCATATCTCTTCTCCTCAAACCGATAATTAGTTATGAACTGCAGCATTGTTGGATTTTACGGTTTTTGTGATATTATAAAACTCGTTTTCCTTGGTGGCTGACGATGGCATTGAGACCAAAGCATCAGACAGTATGTCATCAATACTTTCAACCGCTTTGAACTCAACATTATCCTTGACTATTTGGTCAACTTCATCAAGATTAGGCAAGTTTTCAATAGGTATGAACACCTTTTTAATGCCGTTGCGGTATGCCGCCATCGACTTCTCTTTAAGTCCGCCGATAGGCATTACCCTACCCCTCAAAGTGACCTCGCCCGTCATAGCAACATCACGGCGGACGGGTGTTCCTGTCAAAGCAGAAACAATGGCAGTAACCATTGTGACACCTGCCGACGGACCGTCCTTAGGAACGGCGGCTTCGGGTGCGTGGATGTGTATATCAAGATTTTTGTAAAACTCTTTATCAATACCCAAAACCTCGGCACGGCTACGCACACAGGTGATGGCAGCGTGTGCCGATTCCTTCATAACGTCACCCAATGAGCCTGTCAGTTCAAGTTTTCCGGTACCGGGAACGCACACGACCTCAAGTTGTAACAACTCACCGCCAACACTTGTCCACGCAAGTCCGTTAACAAGACCGATTTCGTCCTTTTTCTGCAAAACATCTGGTTTATATTTCTCAGTACCTAACATTTCGTGCAAAATTACAGGGGTAATCTTCACACTCTTCTCACCAGAAACAATCCTTGCCGCAGATTTTCTGCAGATTGAACCAAAATTGCGGTCAAGACGGCGAACACCTGCTTCACGGGTGTAAGAATCAATAAGTTTATAGATAGCCTCATCGGTGAACTTCAATTCTTTAGCGGTAAGTCCAACAGCAGACATCTGCTTTTTGACAAGGTGACGCTTGGCAATCTGAAACTTTTCCTCACGGGTATAACTTCCAAGTTCAATGAGTTCCATTCTGTCAAGCAACGGTGCAGGAATATTGCTTGCGTCATTAGCCGTTGTAATAAATAGAACACGGCTCAAATCAAACGGCATGTCAATGTAGTGATCGAAGAAAGTGGAGTTCTGCTCACTGTCCAAAATCTCGAGCATAGCCGATGCAGGGTCACCCTTATATGATGAACCCAGTTTGTCTATCTCATCAAGCAAAATTACGGCATTGGAACTTCCCGCAGTCTTTATTGCGTTGATAATTCGGCCTGGCATTGCACCTATGTAGGTCTTACGGTGTCCTCTGATTTCAGACTCGTCACCGACACCGCCCAAAGCCACACGTGCATATTTTCTGCCCATACATTCGGCAACAGATTTTACGATAGAGGTCTTACCCACACCTGGAGGGCCGACGAGACAAATAATCTGTCCCTTAGCATCAGGCACAAGAGTGTGGACGGCAAGAAGTTCAATAATTCTCTCTTTAACCTTTTCAAGGCCGTAATGTGCCTTATCAAGTATCCTTTTTGATTTCGCAAGGTCAATTTTAGATTCTGTGTAAACTCCCCAAGGGAGATTAAGGCAAGTGTCAAGGTAGTTGAGCACAACGGTAGCCTCATGCGAGCCCGAGGGCATCTTCTGATAACGGTCAACCTCTTCACGAAGGCGCTTTTTAACATCATCCGAAGCGCTCATTTCGTCAATGCGCTTGTAATATTTATCGCATTCATCCTCGGGTCCTGAGTTTCCGTAAAGTTCTTCGTTTATAACCTTTATCTGTTCACGGAGATAGTACTCCCTCTGATTTTCGTCGATATTGGCTTTAACCTTTTCATTAATTTTGGCATCAATACCCATAATTTCCCTCTCACGTTTAAGCAAGGAAACAACAAGTTGCAAACGCTTTTTTGTATCAGACTGCTCAAGAATATATTGCTTGTCATCATAATCGACAGGCATATTATGGGTGATAAAATCGGCAAGGAAGCCCATATCATCGGCCGCAACAACCGACATAATAACGTCGGGTGAAACCTTGGGTGCAACACGGGCATACTCATCAAACGCAGTTTTAGCGCTTCTGAGCAAAGCCTCTTTATAAACGGGACGGCACTTTACAGGTTGGTCGATTATTCTGATGACATCAGCATAAAGAGTGGGTTCAGTTGAAGTAAGCGAAAGCATTTCAGCGCGGTAGCAACCTTCAACCAACACACGTACAACATCACCCTGAACACGTGCTATCTGACGAATTTTAGCAACACATCCAACGGAATAAAGATCCTTCTCGTTAGGTTCCTCAACCGAAATATCACGTTGGGTAACAAGGAAAATACGGCGGTTACCCGCCATTGCAATATTCAAAGCCTCTATGGATTTTTTGCGAACAACATCAAAATGCACCACGGTTTTAGGGTACACAACGATACCGCGCATAGCCATCGCCGGCATAGTGAAAACTGTATCATTCTGAGACATTAACTGTTCATCCTTTTTGATAATAAAAACTATATACTTCCTAACGGTAGTATCTATGTGATTATACTACACATAAAGTATTTTTTCAACCGAAAATATATAAATTATTGCATTTGGAAATATTTATTTATAACATAAGCCTCCCCATTATTTTAAGGAAGGCTTGTGCGTTGTTATTTAGATACTTTGCTTATCATCTGCTGATGCAGATCCCACAGTTTTTGCGAAAGGTCAACGTAATATTTATGCGGTTTTTCAAAACGCTGAACTTCTTCCCAAAGCGACTCGACCTGTTGCTCACGGTAATCGCGAATTTCAGTTGCACTAGGACATTTATATTTCAGTTCGCCGTTTTTGAATATCTGCACCTGCAAGGGTCTTGCAATAAAATCGTGTACCTTCTTTCGTTTCCAAGTAAACTCGGGGTCAAAAATCTCATACTCTTTGGTATCATCAATCACCTCGTCGTGAAGGGTTATAACATCTGCAATGGCTTTGCCGCTTTCTCGGTCAAAAAGTCTCCACGATTGCTTGAAACCGGGCAAAGTAATTTTCGAGGTGTTCTCCGAAAGTTTAATTTTAGGGGTAATACTGCCATTTTTATCCTCTACGGCACTTAGTTTATAAACACCGCCGAATACTGCCTCACTGGATGCCGTGATAAGACGTTCTCCAACGCCGAAGGTATCAACCTTTGCACCTTGCATAAGCATATCACGGATAAGGTACTCGTCCAACGCGTTGGAAACGCAAATTGCACAGTCGGGATAACCTGCCTCGTCAAGCATTTTCCTTGCTCTTTTCGATAGATAGGTTATATCACCGCTATCAATTCTGATACCTAACGGACGGCAACCCATAGGCTTTAATACTTCATCGGCAACCTTAATGACATTAGGTATACCCGATTTAAGCGTATCGTAGGTATCAACTAAAAACAGCGATTTTTCGCGATATACTTCAGCATAAGCCTTAAAAGCGTCATACTCTGTGTCAAAAAGTTGTATCCAACTGTGAGCCATTGTGCCCAAAACAGGAATGTTGAAATCTTTGCCGGCCTTAACACAGGAAGTTCCAACACAACCGCCGATATATGCAGCTCTGGCGCCGCAAATTGAAGCGTCAGCACCGTGAGCGCGGCGTGCGCCAAATTCCATAACCGCCCTACCCTGTGCGGCACGCACGATACGGTTAGCCTTGGTTGCAATAAGTGACTGGTGGTTAATATTGAGTAACACCAGAGTCTCAATCAAAAATAACTGAATAATAGGACCTCGTACAGTTACAATCGGTTCACGCGGAAAAATCGGTGTACCCTCAGGGATAGCCCATATATCGCAGGAAAATTTAAAATTTTCAAGATAATCAAGAAACTTTTCATCAAAAAGTTTCTGACTACGCATATAGTCGATATCCTCTTTTGAAAATTTAAAGTTTTTAAGGTCATTTATCAACTGCTCAAGACCTGCCATGATGGCAAAACCGCCATTATCAGGTACTCGGCGGAAAAACATATCAAAATAAGCAACAGTATCCTCATGACCCTGCAGAATAGCACCGTTAGCCATCGTAGACTCATAAAAATCCATCAGCATTGCGTGATTGACCATAATATCATTTCCTTTCATCGGTGTTGTGAAGGTCGTTTTCTTTAATTATTCTACCCATACGTATAGCTTCACTCAAAAGTTGTTCGTCACCATCAGCAATGGCGTTGCGGTAGGTTAATAGATGCTGAATAAGACCGTCTATTTCGGGCAAAAGCATCTCTCTATTTTTCAAAAACAACTCAGTCCACAAATTTTCATCAACGGTGGCAACACGTGACACATCCTTAAATGAACCAGCCGAAAAGCCTTTACGATCAATGCAAGACGGCGATTTTACATAAGCGCCCGCAATAACGTGCGGTAGCTGTGAGGTAAAAGCAATCAATCGGTCGTGAGTTTTGGGGTCAGTTACGGTAATTTTAGCACATTTCAGTGTCTCAACATAACGTTTAGCGGTATCGAATGACTTAGGGTCGGTCTCAGAAACAGGTGTCAGAATATAGCATGCGCGGTTAAAAAGGTTTTCATCTGAATTTTTAAAACCACTTCGCTCCTTGCCTGCCATCGGGTGTCCGCCTATAAACAAAAGACCGTTTTCTATACATATTTTACTTAAACTATTGACCACCCATTCCTTGACACCGCAGACATCAGTCACGACCGAGCCTTTTTTAAAAAGATGAGCGTGAGATTCAAGGAAATACTTTGCAGTTTTTGGTTGCAAACAAAGTATCGTAAGGTCAGCACAATTTGGTGTAACACCATCCCAAACACAATCTATTGCACAGTTCCTTTTAGCTTCGGACAATGTTTCCTCAGATATATCAAATCCCGAAATAAACCAATCGGAGTTCTTTTTTAAGGTTTTAGCAATCGAGCCACCGATAAGACCCAAACCCACAATATTGACGTGCATTACTGTCACTTCCTCTGTTATATAATTCTACATCAATTAGGTATTGTTGTCAACACAAAAACGACCTTGCCGCATACGGGCAAGGTCGTCTGAAAAAACACAATTAGTACATACCGCCTGCAGCTCCTGCTGCTGCGGCCGCTGCGGCAGCCGCAGCGTTAGGGTCTTTCTTTTCTGCAACGATTGACTCAGTTGTGAGAACCATTGATGCAACCGAAGCTGCATTCTGAAGTGCCGAACGAGTAACCTTGGTCGGGTCAACGATACCTGCCTCGATCATATCTGTGTAGGTTTCGTTATACGCATCAAAACCATAGTTAGCCTTGCCCGAGGAAACAATCTTATCAACGATAACCGAACCCTCAAGACCTGCGTTGTAAGCAATCTGACGTATAGGTGCTTCCAAAGCGGCAAGCACGATAGCAACGCCTGTCTTAACGTCGCCTTCAACATTATTAAGCAATTCCTTTACCGAGTTGATAGCGTTAACAAGTGCGACACCACCGCCGGCAACGATCCCCTCTTCAACAGCGGCCTTGGTTGCTGCAAGAGCATCCTCAATACGCAGTTTCTTGTCCTTCATCTCAACCTCGGTAGCGGCACCAACCTTAATAACAGCAACACCACCCGAAAGTTTTGCAAGTCTCTCCTGAAGCTTTTCACGGTCAAACTCAGATGTAGTAGTTTCAATCTGATTTCTTATCTGACCGATACGGTTCTTAATTTCATTGGAATCGCCAGCACCGTCAACAATAATGGTGTTTTCCTTGCCAATCTTAATCTGACGTGCACGGCCGAGCATATCAATAGAAGTCTCCTTCAACTCAAAACCGAGTTCAGAGGATACAACCTGACCGCCTGTAAGAATTGCGATATCTTGAAGCATTTCTTTTCTTCTGTCACCAAAACCGGGGGCTTTAACAGCAACACAGGTAAAGGTTCCGCGAAGTTTGTTGACAATAAGCGTAGACAGTGCTTCACCCTCAACATCCTCGGCAATGATGACGAGTTTACCACCGCCCTGAACCATTTGTTCGAGCAAGGGCAGAATCTCTTGAATGTTAGAAATTTTCTTATCGGTAATAAGAACGAACGGGTCATCAATAACCGCTTCCATCTTGTCGGTATCGGTAGCCATATAAGGGGTAATGTAACCACGGTCAAACTGCATACCCTCAACAACCTCTGAATAGGTTTCAGCAGTCTTAGACTCCTCAACGGTAATAACACCGTCGGCAGAAACTTTATCCATAGCCTCAGCGATTAATTTACCGATAAACTCATCACCTGCAGAAATAGTAGCAACACGGGCGATATCGTCAGCACCGTTGACCTTTTTGGAGTTTCCGACAACCGTCTTAACAGCGGTATCAACCGCCATTCCAATACCCTTTTTAATAACCATTGGGTTAGCACCCGCGGCGACATTCTTCATACCCTCGCGGATGAGTGCCTGTGCAAGAACGGTTGCCGTAGTAGTACCGTCACCTGCGCAGTCATTGGTCTTGGTTGCAACCTCTTTAACAAGGGCGGCACCCATATTCTCAAATGGATCATCAAGTTCGATATCCTTTGCAATGGTTACACCGTCATTGGTAATAAGCGGAGCACCGAATTTCTTATCCAATACAACATTTCTGCCCTTAGGTCCAAGTGTGACCTTAACGGCGTCAGCAAGTTTATCTACGCCTGCCTGTAATGCTTTTCTGGCGTCTTCACCAAAAAGAATTTCCTTAGCCATCAGTAATTACCTCCAAATTATTCAACAATAGCAAGAATGTCAGACTGACGGACAATACTGTACTCAACACCGTCAACCTTAACGGGATTGCCTGCATACTGGCTGGTTATAACCTTGTCGCCAACCTTTACATACATCTCAACCTGATTACCGTCAACAAGTCCGCCGGGACCGACTGCAACAACCTCAGCAATCTGGGGCTTTTCCTTTGCGGCACCTGCAAGAATGATACCGCTTTTAGTGGTTTCCTCTGCTTCAACAGATTTTACAACAACTCTGTCTGCCAAAGGTTTAATAGTCATAACAATTACCTCCTGTAATTTTATAATTTTCACAATTAGCACTCTTTGGTTGTGAGTGCTAATATATATTTTAGCACGTATTTTATAAAAATCAAGTCTTTTTGCAAATTTTTACCAATTTTTTTAAGAATTTAACACAACAATACCAAAATTGAGGTATGTTGCAAACAAACACCATGCTAAATACGGTAACATAAGCAGTGCAGCACGGCAGTTGATTGAATAAAATGAGCGTATTGTCAAAACAACCGCAACAACCAAAATTACTAACCAAAAAAGAGCAAGTTTTGGTGCATTAAATCTGAAAAATATCAAGGGCCATAAAATGTTTATAATCAACTGAATAATATAAAGTTTCAGTGCCCTACTCTTATCAAGGTCATAAGACTCAGCGATGACACCCGCCGCAAGTCCCATTAAGATATAGAGCAAAGTCCACACTATTGGAAAAACAATTCCAGGCGGTGACAACGGCGGTTTATCGTACTGACTGTAGACATCAAAACTACCCGAAAGCAGTGCACCAATAATTCCTGCGGCCAACGTAACCGCAATCCACACAAACTTAATATGGTTATTTTTTATAAATTGTATTACTCGGTTCATAATATCCCCTCCAAACAAAATATATGCCTTTAAAAGAGGATATAATCAAAAACCGATAAAAAAGGCTGAACTTTTAGAGTTTTCACTTGTTGAAAACCTCGTTAGTTCAGCCTTAAAATTACATATTTCTCTTTTTATTCAAGATAACCAAAACAACAATAACACCTGCAATAAACACAATGCAAATCAAAATGATTATCGGCATACTAAATACACCCGAGCCGGTGTCTTTCAATTTTTCAAGAGGGAATGTTTTTACATTTGAGCAGGTCTCACAAACACACTCGATAAGACCCTCCTTATCAACAGTTGGTTGGGTTTTTACAACCCATTGACCGTACTTATGACCTAGACTTGCCGCCTCGGTTTTTTCCTGTTCACTGCAAATCGAACAAACTCTTGTTGCCTCACCCTTTTCGGTACAGGTAGGCTGTTTGGTGAAAAACCAATCGCTAAATAAATGAGTGTGACCGTCTGCGCTCAACTTTGCAATTTCGGAATACTGTTTTTCAGAGCATCCTTCATTTGTACAGGTTCTTACCTTTTTACCGACGGTGTCAACGGTGGCTTCAACCTCAACGGTCCAATCAGACCAATTATGTCCGGTTGCATCAATTATTGTAATATCTTTTCTGTGACCACATGCTTCGCAGTGACGTGACTTAACACCGGGTTCATAACAAGAAGCTTTAACATCAACCACAAAATCACCGTAACTGTGAACGTGGTTCAAAGGTTCACTTGCATTACCGCCGGGCTGATTTGAAGACTGTGTGTCAGAGGGGGTGTTGGAAGTACCCGCATCGACCTTCAACGCAATTTCGGTTTTTGAAACAGTAACGTCAAGCGTTCCGTTTTTCATTCTAGGTTCAGTTTTTACATAATATGTACCAGCAGGTGCACCGTCTTTAACCCTAAGAACAAGTTCAAAGATGTCACCTGTTTTGACAACAGCATTTGAAAGTGCGCCAACAGCACGATTTTCCGATTTGTTGAAATCGGTCAGCACTAAACCCGACATAACCCATTTTCCCGACTCAACTTCAAAAACATCTCTGTTGAAATCAAATGTCAGACCAATCGAAGCAAAAGCCTCGTTTCCGTCAATCGACACGGTAACAGTAACATTCTGACCTGCTTTAAGTGTATCATTCGTGACCTTGCAAGACAAGGCATTACCGAGTGCTGATACCGAAACTGTCAGCGAAAGTGTTAAAATAAAAATAAGTAAAACAGAAAAGATTCTCTTCATTTTTTACCTCCAAATATTTAAAAGTTCGTCAATAATATAAATATTATAACATAAATATTCAGAATTTCCACTATTATTTTAATACAATCGCATATTTTTTCGCATTGATGTTATGAGAATTATTTTAGAATCAAATACTGTGTTTATTGACATCGTTGTGCTAAAGAACACGTCAAAAAGTCAGAAGTGAACAACAGTTAATTATAAATAGCCTACCTGAAAATTCAGGTAGGCTATTTTATATATACATCATATTTAAATTATAACGCCTATTTGAAATACATATTAAGATCACATTTTATCATACCGTTGTAAAGTTTGCGCTTTTTATCCGGCGTGCGACCGAAATACTTTTCAAACTCATCATGGGGACTTATAACATAATACTTTCTACCCTGTTCTTTTGGAAAAACATTACCCATAACCTTATAAAGTTCTTCTGCAGCGCGGATATCAAGCAAACGCTCACCGTACGGCGGATTAGTTATTACAAGCGTTCTGCCCTCCGGCAGTTTAAAATCGCGCACATCACGTACCTCAGCACGTACATATTTTTCAACGCCTGCTTTCTTAGCATTTTCAAGTGTCAGTTTCACACACTCGGGGTCAATATCATAACCCACTGCTTCAAACTCAATATTAGGCAGAATTCTGTCCATTGCCGCGGCACGTTGCTCACGCCAAACCTTTTCTTCAATAAACGAAAAACGCTCGGCGGCAAAGTGTTGGCGAAGACCGGGTGCTTGCTTTTTAGCCAGCAATGCGGCCTCAACAAGTATTGTTCCACTTCCGCAGAACGGGTCAAAAATCTTGGTATCAGGATAAATTCTTGCCAAATCGCACATTGCCGCGGCAAGGGTTTCCTTAATCGGTGCGGCATTGGAATTGGCACGGTATCCCCTCTTGTGCAGACCGTGACCCGAAGTATCCATCATTAATGTTACCTGATCTTTCATAATTGAAAACTGCAACTGATGAACGGGACCTGTTTCCTCAAACCAATTAGTCTTATAAACCGATTTTAAACGTTCAACACAAGCCTTTTTGACTATAGATTGGCAGTCCGGAATACTGTGAAGTTGAGAATTGATACTCCATCCTTTTACCGGAAACGCATCCTTAACCGAAATATATTTTTCAAGCGGCAATGCCTTAACACCGTCAAAAAGATCGGTAAACGTCATTGCCTTAAAAGTGCCCAGATTTAGCATTATACGCTCTGCAAAACGCGAATTGATATTGGCGGCGGCTATCATTGAAGCATCGCCTGAAAAAAGCACACGGCCATTTTCAGCGTTGACATCGTCGGCGCCCAAACGGCGTAATTCGTCGGCCAATATTCCCTCAACTCCGAAAATACACGGAGCAATCATATTATACTTTGTCATTTTCTCACCGTTATTTTATTATTTCAGATTTGTGGCGGGTGACATTGCAACCAATATTAACAGCCACAGGAAGACCCGCAATATGTGTGGGAGCATACTCAACATTCACACCTAAAGCGGTGGTATCACCGCCAAAACCCTGTGGACCGATATTGAGTTTATTTATCTTGTCAAGCAGTTCATTTTCAAGTTCAGCATAAAAAGGATTGGCATTGTATGTCCCAAGTTCACGGCAAAGTGCTTTTTTTGAGAGCAGAGCCACCTGCTCAAAATCACCGCCGATACCGACACCGACAACCATCGGCGGACAAGGGTTACTGCCTGCCTGTTTTACGATATTCAAAACAGCGTTAACAACGCCCTCTCTGCCCTCGGACGGTGTAAGCATTGCGACCTTACTCATATTCTCACTGCCAAATCCTTTTGGTGCAACCGTCACCTTAACGCTGTCACCTTCAACCATATCTATATGAAGTATCGCGGGGGTATTATCGTTGGTATTTAAACGGTTGAGCGGGTCAATAACAACGGATTTTCTTAAAAGACCCTCGGTATACCCTCTTGCCACACCGCGGTCAACCGCATCACGCAATAAACCTCCCACAAAATGCACATCCTGACCGATTTCAAGAAACACAACAGCCATACCCGTGTCCTGACAGATAGGTATATCCAGTTCCTTTGCGGCCTCAATGTTTCTCATCAGATCGCACATTATTTCCTTGCCAAGTCCGTTGGTTTCGGTGCTATGAGCACTGCAGATACTGTTGCATACACTTTCAGGCAGTATTTTATTGGCCTCAACACAAAGTCTCGCAACCGAGTCCTCAATATATTTTACGTCAATTTCGTTTATCATCTTTACTCCAAACAAAAAGCAGACCTAACACCTGTATTATGTAAAAAAGGCGGTCGGTCTGCAGTTTTAATGATTTATTATGCTCAAAAACAATAGTATATTGTCACGTACTACAGATTATTATTTGATAGCAGCACGTTTTGGACGGCGAGTATCAGGGTTTTTACGTTTAAGATCCGAAAATTTTTCATCACTCGTCTGCTTGAATTTTGCCATCATATCCTCAAAAGAAGCCGACTCGCTCTTCTTGGGAGTCCATACGGCGGCAGGAGAGGTATAGTCCGGCTCCTGTCTCGGTGGACGGGGTGCTCTCGGACCGTTATTTTTAGGACCAAAGTTTTTAGGACGCTGAGGTGCATCAGCCTGCGATTGCGCCTTCTTTATTGAAAGGCTGATTTTTCCGTCATCGGAAATGCTCAATACCTTCATTTTAACTGTGTCATTTTCCTTAACAAATTCACGGACATCACTTACATAAGTCTGTGCGATTTCCGAAATGTGGACAAGACCCGATTTTCCCTCACCCAAATCAACAAAAACGCCGAAATTGGTGATACCGGTAACCTTTCCCTCTACGATTTGTCCTACCTCGATCTGCATAAAAAAGCCCAATCCTCCAAAGAACCAGATATAATTATTTTATAAAGAATTTCCGTCAGTCACCGGAAATATCGATATACACGTGTTCGTCGGCATAAACATAACCCAAACGTTCACGGGCTGCCCGCTCAATAAAATCGGCATCGTTACCGTTTTCAAGCATATTTGCCTTTTGTTCAACCTCAAGTTTCAGTTCGTCGCGTTTAGCCGAAACAGCATCATACTGTTTTTGCACGGAAGTATAGTCCTTAATAAGAGAACCAAGATAGTAGATCATCCAGACGGCAAAAAGTAAGAGTACAACACGAAGGATTATACTGCCTTGTCTTTTGGTCTCTGTTGCCACTTTCATATCTCCTTTTGTTTTTTACTTAAAAATTATCCGCACTTTATTTTTAAAATTAATTCTATTGTTTTAATGTATTGTGGTCATTATACAACAGCTTGCATTTAGGTTGCAAGACTTTTTTTGCACAAAAAAGCATTTTTTCTAAAAATTTTTTCAACTTTCGCATAATACTGACCGTAATAGAACCGAAAAAACCAAAAATATATGAAAAAATTTTCAAAATACGTACCGCTACTACTAAAAACCACCGTGATAGAGTAAGTCGCACTGCCATAAATCCAATAAGTTGACCGACAAGTACAAAGAAACGTACACTTCCCTGACATCTTATCACAAGGAAACAAAATGTTATTACTGCTGACACACCAAAATACAAAAGGTCACACACAAGCACCTCAAAAAAGCCTTGTATATATGTTTTGTGCAACGCTCTGACAACATCATAAAGCATACACAAAACCGCGCCCAACAGCAATGATAACGCAAAAGTAACGGCCTGATACGATACGTCAATATACCCCATTAGCCGAAGAGCCTCGAAAATACACTCTTTTTCGTCGGTTCAGTAAAAACTATGGCGGCAATATTGCCCTCAACCTTCAAATCACCCGTTTCAACAGTAAAACCCATCACCTTAAGGTCCTGACCCTTTACAGTAAGTCTTCCCAACAAGGTCTCTGCGACCACGGTCTCGTTATCAAAGCCAATAACATCACTTACTCCTGAAACATCAAGTTTTGAGCGGTTGAAAAGTACAATAGACTGTTCAGCATTATTAATATTTTGATTCACACATATCATCCCCACAGTTTAAGGTAACAAAATTAAATAACTTTACCCTATCAAGAGAATTATATGTGCAAAAACTCTCAATGATTACTCAATTATACGGTACATCATAGCGGCGTTTTCCTTTCGGACAACCTCGCTCACATCAAGTATTTCGGCCTTAACGGTGCGCTCACCAAAGGCAATCTCCATAATATCGCCCACCTTAACATCATAGGATGCACGGGCAACCTTTCCGTTAATGGATACTCGGCCTGCGTCACACGCTTCGTTGGCAACAGTCCTGCGTTTGATAATACGCGAAACCTTTAAATATTTATCTAGTCTCATAATAACTCCAAACTCAGATTAAACTCATAAGAAAAGCCGCTCAAGATTCTCGAGCGGCTTAAACTTCTTAGTGAAAAATTACTTAACAGCGTTCTTAAGAGCTGCGCCTGCCTTGAATGCAGGAACCTTAGAAGCAGGAATGGTGATGGTTTCCTTGGTCTGGGGGTTGCGACCGGTTCTCTCAGGGCGCTCACGAACCTCAAAAGTACCAAAACCGACAAGCTGAATCTTATCACCGGACTTAAGAGTCTCGGTAACAGTCTCGATGAGGGCTGCAACTGCCTTATCGGCATCCTTTTTGCTGATTTGTGCCTTCTCGGCAATAGCTGCTACTAATTCTGTTTTGTTCATATTGAACATCCTCCTAAAAATTATTATTCAAACAGGTTGTTAAATCCTGACTTTGAAACAAATTTACTTTCTGTGCTTAACCTCATCCCAAATAGAATCAAGTTCTGTCAAAGAAAGTTCTGTCATCTGATGACCTCTTTTTAAAACCTCTTGCTCAACCGATTCAAAGCGTTTCATAAATTTATCTGTAGCCAAGGCTAGTGCCGACTCGGCATCAATATTATAAAATCTTGAAACATTAACAGCCGCAAAAAGCAAATCGCCAAACTCCTCTTCCATCTTCTCTCGGTCACCCAGTTTAACAGCATCGCTGAATTCCTCAGTCTCCTCGGGGAGTTTTTTGAAAGCATCCTCAGCATTATACCAATCAAAGCCTGCCTTTGCGGCCCTTTTCTGAACCTTTGCGGCACGCATCAAAGCAGGAAATGCCCGCGGGACACTTTTCAAAGTATCGGTAAAGGTTTTTTGAGATTTTTCATCACGTTTAATGGCGTCCCAGTTATTGAGGACTTGCTCAGAAGTTTCGGCTATCACATCACCAAAAACGTGAGGGTGACGGAGTATCAGTTTTTTACAGATACCGTCTGCCACTTCATCAAGTGTAAAACTCTTTTCCTCCGTTGCAATTTGTGAGTGGAAAACCACCTGCAAAAGAAGGTCACCCAATTCCTCACACAAAGCCACATTATCATCGGTGTCAATAGCGTCGGCAACCTCATATGCCTCTTCCAAAAGATCTCTGCGTATGGATTTATGAGATTGCTCAGCATCCCAAGGACATCCATCGGGTTCACGCAGAATTCTCACAATATCTCGCAAATCCTCAAGCGAATATTTATCTTTTTTAAATGAATCTTTTGTTACCATTTGTAACCCTCTACAACCCAACGTGTAGAATGTTGTGCAAGTTTACCAAATTTTCTCAACCATTCAATAAACCTATATACATTCTACCTCATTATTTTCAATTTTTCAAGTACTTTTACGATTTTTTTGCCTTTTGGCAAAGAAATTATATCATCTTTAGTTATTGCACGTATCAAAAATAGCATAACAACATAAACAATCGCCGCAACAACTATAGCAACCAATGTTGAAACCGAGCCGTTAACACCTAACTTCTCTAACAAAAGGCTCACGCCAAAAGCCGAACCGCCACAGGCAACGCCGCATATCAACGGTTTACCTATTGAAAGCAAAATATTGGGCATAACACCCGAATACTTGACAAAACAAATAAAGTTAGAAACACAGATATAAGTGTAACAAACCGTTGTTCCGATCGGCACGCCGAAAATGTTTATTTCAGGTGTTCCGACAAGAACAAAGTTGATTATAATTTTCAAAACGGCACCGACGGCAATATTGCGCAACGGTACACCCTGTCTACCTATAGCCTGAAGCATATTGGTCAAAGGACCGTTAAGTCCAGCAAAAATTGCACACACACCCAAAACCATCAGATTAGGTGTTGCAACTTCAATAATATGGGGATCATCATACAAAAGATTAAGAATATTACCCGACAAAGCCACTATTCCGCAACCTGCGGGAACTGCCACAACGGCGGTAGTTCTGAGCATTGTATTAACATTGGACTTAATATCGTCGGTATCACGCTTGGTCCAGGCAGCGGCAAGAATGGGAATCGCACTGACACCAAGAACAGAAGTTAATGACGGAACAAGATTGTATATGGAAAAAGCAAATCCCCTGTGAGCGCCGTAAAGTGCGTTAGGCAGGTCTGTCTGCCAATTAAAAGTCTGACCGTGCTTAACCGCAGCCGCAGTCTCCCCCGCAATAAAATCAGAGTAATTCAAAGCAAAATACTCAGGTGCTTTTTCTATTGCGCTTTTCAACTGCGTCTGAACCATAGCAACGTCAATAAGACTGCTGACATTATTGACCAAAGAGCCAAGGACAATGGGAATAGCAATGGTAACAAGTATTTTTAAAGTATCTTTATTTGAGTTGGGTGACGGTGCATTGTCAATCTGTTCAGAACAAAAGGTATACTTCCCCGTCAGTCGGTACTTTATCTCAAGATAAAGCGCACTTGCCGCAGTGCCAAGAGTTATACCCATCAAGGCGCCTGCTGCAGCATATGAATAATTACCCGTTACCTCAAGAACGACATAAGAGAAGCCAAAGCCAAACACAAGTTTGCCCAGAGCCTCAAGCACCTGACTTACGGCAGTGGGGGTCATATTTCTGAGGCCCTCATAATATCCTCGGTAGGCCGACATTACACAGCAGAACAACAAACACGGTGCGATACACAGGATACCGGGCAAGGCACCCTTGTTAAATACTGCATAATTGCCCGTCAGCAAGAAAGCAAGCGCTATCATAAGCACAAAGCCCAAACCGCCTGTTACAAAAAATGCAGCCTTGGCAACATTGAGTGTCTTTTTAACGTGTTTATACCGACCTGCCGCCACGTGTTCTGAAACAAGACGAGAAATGGCTATCGGAAGACCTGCCATTGCGATAGAATACATCGGCACATAAAGGTCATATGCAGTGGAATAAAAACCCATCCCCGCAGAGCCGAGGATTCGTGCTAATGGAATGCGGTATATTGCACCGATAACCTTTACAAGCACCGTTGCAATAACCAGTATGGCCGAACCTTGCAGAAAACTTTGTTCTTTCCTTTTATCGGTATTAAGAGTTTTTCCCATACCTTACCTCACAGTGATTTAATCCAATCAAAAGTCAGTTTGACCCAACGGTCGGCAACATCGCAACCCAAAGTATCGGTATATGTTGCCGCAGAATCGTCATCAGCGCCGTCCGAAACCATACGGATAGAAACAAAAGGAATATCAAACCTCTGAGCAACATAGCCGACTGCCGCCGATTCCATATCACACGCAATGGGGTCAAATGTGTTTTTAAGAAAATCGTGCTTTTCTTTTGAACTCACAAAACTGTCACCCGTTACAAAAGCACCCTTTTTAATGAATGGGAATTTTTTCAAAATATCATCATTCAGTTCACGTGCCGCAACAACAGTTTCAGCATCACCGGGTTTCTGAGATACTTTGTACCCTATTGCAGTAAGGTCAAAATCGTGCTCAAAAAATTCAGTTCCAAGAACTATATCATATTTTTTAGCGTCACCGAAACCACCTGAAAGACCCGCATTTATCAGCATATCACATCCGTCGGCCAAAAGGGTTGCAGCAACTGCCGCATTGACCTTGCCGATTCCACTGCACACAGTCTTTACCCTGATTTTATGACCGTTTGCATCAATTTCAGCGACGTGACCGATAACACCATGAATTTCAAATGCTGTTGCATTATCGCCTATATACTTATCAATATGGACATACTCATCCTTGTCGGCAATAACAATACCGACAGTAAAAAGTTGGTTTTCCATTGCAACACCTTAGTTTTCTTCGCGTTCTACGGGTTCGCCGTCTTCAAAAACAATGCTGTCAAACTCAGGTTCCTGCATTTTACCCTCACGCAGTGCGGCAAGTTCCATTTTAAGAACCTCAATTTTTTCAACGGTAATATCAAACTCCTCGTCAACCTGCATACCCTTAATTTTACGGTAGGTCAGACGACCAAGGCGCTCATACTCCTTTTTCAGTTCTGCACATACACGGGCAATTTTTATATTGCACTTCTGAGTGTAAACAAAATCCTCAGTTTTTTCACTTGCAGTGTTAAAGATAGCCTTGGCTTTTTCAAAAATTTCCATATATATCTTCCTTTCAAGAATAATTATCAATAGTTTTATGTTATTTTACCATATTCTTTTCAAATATGCAACCGTTCAGACCTTAAAGCCGTTATATCTTGCGTAAAATTCGGTAATTCCCTTTTTACGCTCCGCTAAAGTATCAAACCGTTCAATATATTCATACGGATATTTGTAGTTAAAAATGCGTTCAATATAAGGACCGTTAGGCTGACGTAATTTGGTGACGGCCGAAGCGCCGCAAGCAAGAATAGTGTGGGTTTCATCCATAATATAAACATTGTAAAGACCCTCATAACCTTTTTTTGCATATCCAACGTTTTCAAGATTTCCGGCAGTCTTGCTCTGTCGGTACATATAATACGGAAAAATTTTGGACTCACTCAAACGGTTGTAAGCATAATCCACCATAGCGTCTGACAGTTTGCCCTGCTCTGCCTCAAAAACCGTTCTGCTCTTAGTGAGGTTTGACGCACGTTTCATTGAAAGCGTATGTACAGTAACATTTTCGGGGTCAAGTTTTATAAGTTCATCAACCGAACGGCAGAAACTCTCATAAGTATCACCTGAAAGACCGGCAATAAGGTCAGTATTGATATTTTGAAATCCAACCTCTCTTGCCATTTTGAAAGCATCAATCATCTCGGCAACGGTATGCCTGCGTCCGATGTTTTTAAGCACATCATCATTCATAGTCTGCGGATTTATACTGATACGCGTTGCGCCGCCTTGCTTTATTGCAAGAAGTTTATCACGCGTAACGGTATCGGGCCGTCCGGCTTCAACGGTATATTCCATAACATTTGACATATAAAACGAAGAGTTTATCGTGCTCATCACTCCGGTCAACTGTTCAGCCGAAAGCGTGGTGGGAGTACCTCCGCCAATATACACTGTCTGCAACTTTAAACCTATATCATTGGCGATTTCTGCAGTTTGTTTAATTTCTCGACAAAGCATTTCAACATACTGTGGTATAAGTTTTTGAGCCTGCTCAACCGAATGCGAAACAAAAGAACAATAATTGCAACGGCTCGGACAAAACGGCACCGAAACATAGAGACTAAAAGAATCAGGGTTGGATTTAGCAACTATCTTACGCTCAGAGTGGTAACATTCAAGACAAAGTTTGGTCTTTTTATCACTCACAAGCAAGGTGTTTTTGAAATAATCGACGGCATTATCTTTACCGTAATCTGCAATTAGTCTGCCCATAAGTTTTGCAGGACGAATACCCGTAAGCATTCCCCACGGCAAGGTGTAACCCGAAAGTTTTACAAAACAGTTGTAGAGCACGCGGGCAACCGTTACTTCTTGAGTCAAAAAATCATAAGTTTCAGGCAACGGCAGACTTTTCTCCACGCTTTTGCCGTCAAGTTTAAGTTCTGCTTGAACCAAATCCCCGTATATGATTTTTATAAACGAATCCGCACTATTCAAATCATTAACATCAGCCGTAAAGTCAAACTTCTCAAACGGTAAAAACAGACGGCTCAACTTTTCGAGTTCGTACTTGAAACGTTCGTCATTCAGGTAAAATATCATAGTATCACCGCTTTAAAAACATATTGGTCTGCTTTTCGTGACCTATGGTGGTAGAGGGTCCGTGGCCGGGATAGACTAAAGTATCATCAGGCAGAGTGCACAGACGGTCCAACGACTGCCTCATTTCAGTATTATTACTGCTTGGAAAATCGGTTCTTCCTATCGACCCTTTAAACAAAGTATCACCGCTGAATAAAACATTATCGCAAAGATAACAAACCCCACCCTCACTGTGACCGGGGGTATACAGTACCTTAAAAACCATACCGTCTACTGTTACGGTATCGCCGTCATCAACATAGATATCGCCGTGAGCATCAGGGTCAGCCTTTGAATAAAATCCGCCCGACATACCCACAAGGCTTAAAAGGTCACTGAAAAGACCGCCCTCGTCAAGTTGGTGGATGACTATTTTCGCACCAGTCATTGAGCGAAGTTCATTAGCGGCGCTCAAATGGTCAAAATGACGGTGTGTGAGAAGTATAAACTTAATTTTATCGGGATTTTGGTCAACATAAGAAACCAACTGTCTTTCAAGATGACCGGGGTCTATCACAACAGCGGCGTTCTCTGTCTCAACAATATAACAGTTGGCCTGAAATGTGCCGTTTGGAATTGTAATTATATTCATTTTATTTTCTCCACGTATCGGTATCAAGCAGGATAGTAACCGGTCCTGAAAGGTGTGCATTTATCTTCATATCGGCTCCGAACTCGCCTGTTGATACATTCTCAACACCGTTATTCCGTATACATTCGCAAAAATATTCATACAAGGGCTTAGCCGTTTCGGGACGGGCAGCATTCATAAAATTCGGTCGGTTGCCTTTTTTAGTGTCGGCGCAAAGAGTAAAGTTGGAAACAACAAGCACACCGCCGTTAGTATCAAGCACCGAGAGGTTCATCTTATTGTTTTGGTCACAAAAAACACGCAGATTGCAAACCTTTCTTGCCAGCAGTTCGGCTTCCGCCTTAGTATCTTCGTTAGTAACACCGAGCAACACGAAAAGTCCGTCGGCAATATTGCCGACAGACTCACCCGAAACTCTGACATCTGATGTTGTCACAACCTGAACAACAGCCTTCATACTTTATGTCCTTTCTACGCTGAAAACACCCTGCAGTTTTTTTATTCTAGTAATAACATTATCAAGATGCTCGCGGCTCTCAACCGAGATAGTGATGATAATACTGCAGTTGCCGTCCTTGGTCTCTTTCGCCATAATTGCGTGCACCGAAACGTGAAGATTGCCAAGCAAAATTGAAAGGTCGGCAACCATACCGTCACGGTTAAGACCGAGAATTGTGATGGTGGAATCGAACCTTGAGGTGCGTCCCGCATCCCAGAAAGCAGGTATCCAACGCTCAGGTTCAAGTGCTTTTGAAATGTCCTTAGGAACGTTGTTGCAATCCTTTTTATGAATTGATACACCGTGACCGCGGGTTATAAATCCAATGATATCATCACCGGGGATAGGTGTGCAACAACGTGCAAGTTTCATAAGACAGTTATCAATACCCTCAACCACAACACCGTCCGAAGACTTTGAAACCTTACGGGTCTGTGTGTTGTTGCTAATCTCAAGAGGTCTCTCGGTCTTGATGAACCTTGCATATGCATCCTTAATACGAGGCATTATCTTGGAAACCAAGATACCGCCGTAACCGATAGCAGCATAGAAATCGTCAATGCTGTTGCAACGCATCTTGGTGGCAATATCTCCAAGGAATTTTTCCATATCACCATCTGAAAGCCTGATGTTGTTGCGTGAAAACTCGCGTTCAAGTTCAGAACGGCCTTCTTCAATGTTTTCCGTTCTGCGTTCTTTTTTAAACCACGCCCTTATCTTGGTCTTAGCCTGATTGGTTTTGACAATATTCAGCCAATCTCGGCTCGGGCCGTGACCCTGTTGATTCGAAGTGAGAATTTCGATAAGTTCACCTGTTTTGACCTCATGGGTAATAGGCACAATTCTGCCATCGACCTTTGCACCGGTCATCTTGGTGCCCACGGCCGAGTGAATGGCAAACGCAAAATCTATAACCGTCGAGCCGATTGGAAGATTTATAACATCGCCTTTTGGTGTTACTGCGAATACATCTTCTGGAGCAAGGTCAGTCTTAATAGTCTGAACAAGTTCCTCTGCGTCATCTGCTTCGCGTTGGTTGTCTAAAATCTGACGTATCCACTGCAAACGCTCTTCAAATTTCGCGTCACTGCGATTTATACCGTCTTTATACTTCCAATGTGCCGCAATGCCGAACTCGGCTGTACGGTGCATTTCCTCGGTTCTTATCTGTACCTCGTAAGGGATTCCCTCGCGTCCGATAACGGTGGTGTGAAGCGACTGATAAAGGTTTGGTTTTGGGGTTGATATATAGTCTTTAAAACGACCGGGGATTGGTCGTGCCATATCGTGAACAACACCGAGAATATTATAACAGTTTGCAACGGTATCGGTAATAACACGCACAGCGTATATATCATATATCTCATCAATCGACTTGCCCTGCATATACATCTTACGGTAGATTCCGTGTATGGATTTAATTCTACCCTCTATACGAATACAGGGTGCAAATTCCTCTACCCTATGCCTTAGTTTTTCTTGTATTTCGGTAAGAAAATTTTCGCTTTTAACACGCTTTTGGGCCAAAGACTGCTCAATCTCATGATAAGCAACGGGGTCAAGGTGCATTATCGAAAGGTCTTCAAGTTCTTCTTTGACACCACGGATACCAAGACGGTGTGCAATGGGTGCAAAGACCTCAAGAGTTTCTCTTGCCTTATCCCTCTGTTTATGCTCAGGCATAGCATCAATAGTACGCATATTGTGCAGACGGTCGGCGAGTTTGATAATGATAACGCGAATATCCTGCGACATTGCAATGAACATCTTGCGGATGTTTTCTGCCTGAACATTCTCCTTTGACTCAAGCGGAATCTTGCCGAGTTTGGTAACACCGTCAACCAATTCCGCGATGTTTTTGCCAAACTCTTCCTTAATATCGTCATATGTTGCTTCGGTATCCTCAACAACGTCATGCAAAAGCGAAGCACACACCGATTCGGAGTCCATACCCAGTGAAATAACGATTTTGGAGACCGCTATTGGGTGCATACAAAACGGCTCGCCCGATACTCTTTTTTGCTCACCGTGGGCTTCAACACATTTTCTGAAAGCCTTTTCGATAATTTCTTTTTCGTAAATTTCGGGCTGAGGCTGAGTATCAATCAAATCAAAAATACTTTGCAAATTCTTCTCAACATCACAGTTGCAACTCATTAACGGTCACCTCCAATCATCGATTTAAGACTTTTTAAAACTTCGGCGCTGTCAAGGTCTGCTTTACCTTCAAACGGCAAAAGGCTGACCTTTTCTTGCGAAATTTGTGCAAGTTTAAGTTCACAAAGTGCCTCTAAACTAATTGTAATTTTGCCAATGGGCAAAAAATCCAACAGGTCATTTTCAAGACGTTTTAACAAGACGCCGTCATTGGCGCGAAGATATCTAAACACAACCGCAATATCCGAACGTTCAGGGCAAATGCTCTTTGCATCCTTACCTTCGACATTGTTGCAGTAAAATTTTTCAAGCGAAGTCAACTGTTTTTCAATATCAACATCGTCAAAACCGCTTTTGCGGACTGCACGCACAATAATCGAAACCGACTCGGTATTATTATAAACATTAACGTCGAGAGTAACCGCCAAATCGAGCATATCTCCAACCTTAAACGGCAATTCATCGGGAGAAACACCGAACATAACGGCACCGAAATCAGTATTTTCACGGCGGAGTTTTAGTCGTAGGTGTTTGCCGCTGGACAACGGCTGTACTCCCACAAGTTGTGATTCCATTACTCCAAAAACAGGCGTAGGATTACCGGCTCCGTAAGGCTCAAATGCCTTCAAAGTCTTAGCAACATCTAAGTTCAAAGCCCTCGGTTTCAGACGGCAATCAACCTTAATCTTTGGGAAAGGAACATCACATTTTGACGCATATTCGTTTATAATTTTTCTGAAACGCTCAATATTTTCTTCACTGACAGTGAGACCTGCAGCAAGTTCATGACCGCCGAATTTAACAAGAATTTCGGATGATGCACTCAACGCATCGAACAGTGAGAATCCCGAAATACTACGTCCCGAACCTATAGAACGGTCACCCGAAACACTGATAACAATACACGGTTTGCCGTATTTCTCAACAAGTTTTGACGCGGCAATCCCAATAACTCCAATATGCCAACCTATGCAGTCTACAACAATAACACGTTGGCGGTGGTATCCGTTTTTTTCAATAATATCGCAAGCCGATTTAAAAATATCCTGTTCTATCTGCTGACGTTCGGCATTAAGACGGTCAAGGCAACCTGCGTAATACAATGCGTCGTCATAATTTTCACTCATCAAAAGTTTTACTGCAATATCGGCACTTGCCATTCGGCCTGCTGCATTGATTCTTGGGCAGAGCGTAAATGCTGCATTTCCAGCGGTAATAAACTTTGAGCCCGCCACCTCAATAAGGGCTTTGATACCAAGATTCTGACGTCGGTTAATAAGTTGAAGTCCAACACTTACTATAATACGGTTTTCCGATACCAAAGGTACGATATCGGCAATGGTACCCAAAGCAACTAAGTCGGCATATTCATAAATCATTTCTTCACATGGACGGCTTTCCAACGCACAGACAAGTTTAAATGCAACACCGACACCGCAAAGGTATGAAAAAATCCAATCACACTCACTGTCAATATGAGGGTCAATAACGGCCACCGCATTGGGAATCTCGTCCTGTAAAAGGTGATGGTCGGTAACAACAACATCAACACCCAACTCGTTTGCACGTTCGACCTCTTTAACTGCATTGATTCCGTTATCGACAGTGATGATAAGGGTTACACCGTCTTCGTATGCCTTTTCGATTGATTTTATTGAGATTCCGTAACCGTCATTTTCACGGTCGGGCACAAAACAATCAACATCTGCTCCCCTTTTCTTGAGATAGGTTGTAATCAAGGCAGTTGCGGTAACACCGTCACAGTCATAATCGCCGAAAACAAGTATCTTTTCATTTTCTTCAATAGCAATATTGATACGCTCAACGGCCTCATTCATTCCGCTCAATTCATAAGGGTCGGAAAAATCGAGTTCCTTTGAAAAAAACTGCTCAATTTCATAAGGGTCATTAATCCCTCTGGCAAGGGCAATGAACACCTGTAGCGGGTCAAGACCGCAATCATCAGCTATTTCGCTGACCATTTGTTTATCAACTTCGGGAAACACCCATTTTTTGTAATTCATTATCCTCACCTGCCTTTAAAAAAATAATAACCCACATTACAATAAAATATTTGGTTTATTATACAACCAAAATGCGCATTTTTCAAGATAATAATCCAATAATATTATAAATATATTATATTTTTCAAAGGAACCCTGTAATGCAACGGAATTTTAAATTTTTCGCACTGATATTTTGCATTGGAGCGGTTGGATACTGTCTTATCGAACTGCTTTGGAGAGGATACACCCATCCATCAATGGGTTTGGCCGGCGGACTTTCTTTTTGTCTTATTGCGGTAATTCAAAAAAATTTAAAACAACTAAAAATAATATACCGTTGCATAGTATCGGGACTTGGCATCACGTTAGTCGAACTCATATTCGGCGGTGTGTTTAATCTGTGGCTCGGACGCGCCGTGTGGGATTACAGCCTAATGCCTTTCAATTTTTTGGGACAGATATGTCTGACTTATACGGTTTTATGGTGTGTTTTGTCCGCTCCGATGCTCATAGCAACCGATATTATAAGAGCAAAACTCAATGTAAACTGATTTTAATTAAATGCGGTTTACACACAAAAAAGCATCACGCAAACATTCGTGATGCTTAAAACTATGATGCAGATTTTAATTCATTTTCAGCAACGCTTTGAGCGGTCCCCAGCATATTTTCAGCAAAAATTGCATATCCACGCGTGGGGTCGTTGACAAAAACGTGCGTTACAGCACCTACTAGCTTTCCGTTCTGTATAATAGGACTGCCCGACATTCCCTGTACTATTCCACCCGTTTTGTCCAACAGATTTTGGTCGGTAACCTCGATTATCATATTTTTTATCCTACTCGAATCGTTGTGATAAACCTTTTTTATAATGCAATCATAAAATTTCTGTTGACCGTCA
>JAZNBS010000049.1:0-11345 GCA_045587185.1 Acutalibacteraceae bacterium | reverse complement strand
CCGTGAGCACATTGGATCAGTGTGGTTTTCAACGTAATATTTCCCTTGGTTGTCCTGCCGCTACGGCGTTTGCCGGCACTCTCATTGTTACCCGGTGCAACACCGGCCCAGGAGCACAAGTGCGAAGCTGTAGGAAATCTGCTCATATCCACACCAATCTCTGAAATGATGGTTTGTGCGCCCACTTCTCCCACGCCCGGAATCTCTTCCAACGCCTTTATTGCATCCTCGTACTCTTTCATATACTCCTTGATGATCTTGTCGACATCTTCAATTCTGCGGGTCATATCGTCAATATGGTCAAGAATGCTGCGAAGTAGTTTCTTTTGCAGAGGGGAAAGAAAACCGTCAAGAGATTGTAACAGTTCCTCGGCAGAACTGTGCAGTTGGTAATTGCGGAGCTTATCTACCGCTTCTAACGAGATTTCCTCTCCGCTGAGAAGCAACTCTAAGAATCTTCTGCCGCTTTTTCCGTTGATGTGGGTCAGCATACTGCCGAGCTTGATATTGCCGCCTTCCAGCATCTTTTGCAGACGGTTCAGCTCACGGCTCCGCTCTTCAATGAGGCTCTTTCGGTAACGGGAGACCTCGCGTATTTCCCGTTGGTCCCGGTCGGGTATGAAACTGGCACGAAGAAGACCGTGCTGCAGAAGGTCAGATATCCATTCGGCATCCTTCATGTCGGTCTTTCTTCCCGGCAGGGATTTCATATGCTGAGCATTGACCACCATAGCCGGAAGCCCTGACAGCTCAAACAAATTGTACAGAGGCTTCCAGTAGGACGCGGTGCTCTCCATAGCGATCATCTCGCATTTTTCTTCCAAAAGCCAGTTTGTCAGTTCTCTCAGATCGCTTGTTAATGTGCCAAATTCCCGCAATTCCTTCTTCCGTCCGTCCCGAAAGCAGGCCGCGATCATTTTCTTATGCACATCGATACCACAACAGCGCTGATATACAACTTCCATATTTGCGCTCCTTTTGATGTATTGCAGCGTGGCTCCATTTGTATCTCATTTTACTATCCGTTCTTTCGTCCAATGGACTGAACAATTCGTGGTTCGTAGAAGGAGCCGGGTAAATTTCTTGATCGATCTCTCAGACCAAAAACAATCCTCTACCTCCTGCTGCACCACCATTATACCGAAAAACCTCCCCGTTTTCATCTATTGTGGTGAATGCGACAGCGATTCATGATGATTTCTTGAAACTCAAATATGATCTCTCATATATTATAAACATAGAAGTTCACCACAAAATGAATGAGTGAATTGGATAGTGCTGCAATGATCCGGACATTGCAGCCGGATGAATGTGCCAAACTTCTAAATATTTTTGAAGGAGGCCTTCGTATGTCCGAAGCCAAAAACACGGTTCCGATTCACCTCAAGGTTACGCTGTCTATCAAGGAGGCGAACCAGCTCACGGGAATTGGAATCAACAGCATTGAAGATCGTCTGCGCGAACCAAACTGTCCCTTTGTTTTGTTCGTTGGCACAAAGAAGATGATCAAGCGCAAGGAATTCGAGGAATACATCAGTAAAACTTTAATTTTCTAAAATTTCGAAAAAAGTGAAACAACGATAGATATTCACCGATTCCTATTGAAAAGAGGGGGCCAATGTGATATAATACAATAGTTGCATTGGCTCTTTTTCTCAATTTGAGAAAGGAGTTAATTCATTGGGTAAAAGTATAAAAGGCAAAGAATGTGGCAAGGGTATCTTCCAACGCAAAGACGGATGGTACATAGCAAGATTCGTAGACAAATACGGAAAGCGCCACGAGAAATATTTCAAAACGATTCCGGAGGCAAGAAACTGGCAAGCAGATTCTCAGTACCAGGACCGACACGGTTCCATAGTTGTTCCCGTGAACATGACTGTGGACACCTGGTTTGATTACTGGATCCAAAACATTGTCGGAGACTTAGCACCGAACACGTTGAGAAATTATCGTGAGCGATACAAGTTCAACATTCAGCCCGTCATCGGCGGTATGCAGCTCACAGATGTAAAACCCATGCACTGCAAGATCGTCCTGAATCAAATGGACAAGGATTACGCAGGTGCAACGATCCGGCAAACTTACATCTGTATGGGAACCATGTTAAAGTCAGCACTGATGAACGACCTGATCCCCAAGCACCCTATGGACGGTGTGCGCTACACCAAGCCGGTGAGAGCAAAAAACGATATCAAGTTCTTAACCATTGAAGAGCAGAAAAAGTTCTTAGAGGTCGCCAAGCGGTCTCACAACTACTATCAATACGCTCTGATCTTGGAAACAGGACTTCGTACCGGAGAGCTGATTGGGCTGACCTGGGATGCTATCGACTGGAAAAATCGGACTCTGACAGTCAACAAGACGCTTGAGTTTCGGCACAAGCAAAAGGATTGGCGGGCAGGACCTCCGAAAACGCAGCACAGCTACCGAACCATTCCGCTGACCAATTTTGCTTACGAAATTCTGCAGACGGTCTACGAAAACTCTAAGAACCAAAAGAGATCGGAAACCCTCTCTCAGGAACTGGAGTACATCGACAGACACACAGGAGCAAAATCCAAGCTTGTTATGAACGAGCTTGTCTTTATCAACTGGAGAACGGGCGAGCCGGCCAAGAACAGTTCCTATGATACCCACCTGTATAAGCTGTGCGACGAGGCAGGCATCAAGCGTTTTTGTATGCACGCCCTACGCCACACTTATGCGACAAGAGCAATTGAAAGCGGAATGCAACCCAAGGTTTTGCAGAAGCTTTTAGGACACGCGAGTATTCAAACCACCATGGATCGTTATGTGCACGTCACGAACGATTCCATGCTAAAGGCCGTATCCTTGTTTGAAGAAAGTTCCCCCACCGCTACCGTGTAAAAAGGTGTACAAAAGGTGTATAAAAGGTGTATACGAAAAAAACGGAATGCGAAAAAACCTTGATAAATAAAGGATTTTTAAGGAGATAGAAGAAGAAATGAAACTAGGTATCGTAGGACTGCCGAATGTCGGTAAATCAACCCTTTTTAATGCTATCACCAACGCAGGCGCACAAAGCGCAAACTATCCGTTCTGCACTATTGAGCCAAATGTCGGTATGGTTTCTGTTCCCGACGAGCGTCTGGACAAACTCGCTGAGATGTATCATCCCGTTAAGTTCACCCCCGCCGTCATTGAGTTTGTTGACATTGCGGGTCTTGTAAAAGGCGCTTCCAAGGGTGAGGGCTTGGGTAATAAATTCTTATCACACATCCGCGAGGTTGACGCTATCGTCCACGTTGTACGTTGCTTTGAAAATGACGACATTATCCATGTTGAAGGCTCGGTTGACCCTTCCCGTGATATTGAAACCATCAACCTTGAACTGATTTTATCCGACCTTGAGATATTGGAACGCCGTCTTGATAAAGCCAACAAGGCTTTAAAGGGTGACAAATCCTATCAAGCCGAGGTTGATTTTATCAAACGTCTTATTTCTGAACTTGAGGCAGGCAAAACAGCACGAGCCGTTGAGGTTGATGAAAACGAAGCCGCAATACTTAACACTATTGAATTGCTTTCCTCCAAGCCTGTTATTTATGCTTGCAATATGAGTGAGGACGATTTTCAGGGCGGAATTGAATCAAACGAGCGTTACAATGCCGTCAAGTCCATTGCCGCCGCCGAGAGCGCTGAAACTCTGCCGATATGTGCATCACTTGAGGCAGATATGGCCGAAATGAGTGATGACGAGAAAAAGATGTTCCTTGAAGAGTTGGGGCTTGATAAATCGGGTCTTGACCGTCTTATCCAGACCTGCTACTCCCTTTTGGGGCTTATCTCCTACCTCACTGCCGGTCAGCCCGAGGTAAGAGCCTGGACCATCAAAAAAGGCACAAAGGCTCCGGGCGCCGCAGGAAAGATACATTCTGACTTTGAAAAAGGCTTCATTCGTGCAGAGGTTGTATCATACAAAGACCTTATTGCTTGCGGGAACGATGAAAAAGCACTTATTGCCGCCAAGGAAAAAGGGTTGGTCAGAAGCGAAGGCAAAGAATATGTTATGCAGGACGGTGACGTTGTCCACTTCCTGTTTAATGTTTAATTTATCCGATATATTAGAAAACCACAGTCATTGCACCAATGACTGTGGTTTTTTATTCAACCGTGATATTATCTTTAAGACTCTCAAAGGTCTTTTGACCGATTCCGCTGACATTCATTATATCCTCAATTTTCATAAACGGACCTTGAGTTTCGCGGTATTTAACAATGGCCTCGGCCTTTGACGGACCAATACCCGCAAGTGAATCAAGTTGCTCGACCGTTGCGGTATTGATATTGATTTTATCTCCCACAACACTGTTAGTGGCAGAAGACTCGCCACTACCATTGCCAACGGTCTGATATTTACTTGATGTATGATACTGTAAAGAAACGGTACTGTTTGATGAGCCCTCTTCACCAACATAATTCCACCTGAATGCAAAGGCAACAATAATACCTGCAAACACTAGGAACACCGCAAACAGTATCAACTTTTCGGCAAGCGTATCTGATTTCTTATCGGACATAATTTCACCCACGAATTCAAATAAAGGACAGACACCGAAAGCATCTGTCCTTACAATCATTTCAAAACATAAATATTAACGTTTCTGACACCCCAACTGCTGCCACAGTTGCACTTTTCACCTGTAGGCAGTCTGAGGTCAACAACACGGCCGCTTCCGTTATAAGCAAAACCGCCAGTATCAGCCGCTATCGCATAACCGTATACTCTCTTACCGTCAGAAGAAACGATATAGAGTTTAGTTCCGTAAGGAATCTGCTTGGGGTTTACGGCAACATAACCGGGACGTGCAGAACCTTTACCAAAATATGCAGTGTTGTTACTGTCACACTTACCGCAATACGCCGATGCTTTACCCGTAATGACCTTTGAATAACTTACAGGCCTGCCGTTTTTGTCAAGTTCAATAGGTTTGGAAGGTTTCAGTGTAGAAATACACTTTACATCTGCGCTTGTCATAACGGCAGTGGGAGCCTTTAACTTTGTACCAACAGTTTCAACCTGAGCAACAGCCTCTTTGATAATCTTCTCACTCTCGGCTTCACGGCTCATAAGCACACCGTTTACATAAGTAAGGCGATAAACAACTTCCTTTTCACCGTTCTCACCTTTGGTGGTCTTTGATTGACCTTTATAGAGTTTGTTGCTCTTAACGGTCTTATAACTGAACTTGATGGTCTCGTTCACAGTTTCATAAGAAACGGTGACGGAAACAGGCTGGTGTTCATACAAACCGCTGAGTTGGGGTCCCAATACTACCTTAGATACAATATCTTCTGTTTCATCAGTAATCGAGATATCAGTGGAATCTATAACATTCTGTCCGTTTCCAAAAGCAGTGTCGACATGATGCACACTGTTGGTGTAGATAACGCCCTTACCGTCAAAAACAATATAACCTGCCATAACGGATATGACCGTTGCAACAGCCAAAACAGTGCGGAAGACATGCTTAAGTCTTACGGTTTTGAAAAAACCTATAATCTTTTCTAACATGTAATTCTCCGTTCGCCGCCTGAATTTGAAAGGTCAACGTCGGCGGCTGACAGTTGACTCTCTTGCGGCTGCACCGCATTTTTGTGTTGAATTTTCACCCTGCAAAAGCATTGTTTTTCACAGGATATTCTACGCACTTTTTGAGCGCGTAATACCTATTATATGCAAAAAAGCTGATAAGTCAACCCCACCCTGTGCATAGCGTTTGTGCAAAATGACGAAAACAAGTGCCAAAAATTGCTTAAAAATAGGTTACAAGATTGTAATTTTTAGAAAAAACAAGCCCTTCACATGACAATATGACCCTAAATAATTGTGCAAAGCCACGATTTTTTGTGAATAAATTTCACATTTACGCCTTTTTATGTTCAAAAGTCAATAAAAAACCCCGAAAATGAAGTTTTTTAAGGGTTCAGTCCCATAAAAACGTCATTTTCAAGGTCTAATTTTATAAAATTTTGATATTTTTAGAGCAAAAAATCACTCAAAAACTGTCTTAGCAAGTTGAAAAACCTGCAAACAGAGCATTTCAATTAGCGTTTTATCGATAAAACGCGGTCCTGTGCCTGTGGGGACCTCAAGATTCACTACATTTTTTTGCCACTCTACCACTTCGTCAAATTTCAGTGTACCTACAGTGAGAGTGTTGGCCGATGCCAAAAGTGGAAGAACCTCTTTTTTAAACCACACTTGTTTCAGTTGGGTTTGCTCATATCCATAAATTTCATTCCATCGCTCGTGCTTCAAATGTTCATTTGGCACGCCTGCATTATGCAACAGATTATAGAGAGGCATATCAAACGCTCTGTCCCAAACAATATCGGTAAGAATATGTATAATATAACCTCTTAAAAATGCTTCGTCCACCTTGCCCTTGTTTTCTTGATAAAATTCTGTGGCGTTGCTCTGCCACCTATCAAGATCTGCATCTCGCAGATGGGCAGGCCATCGCTTTTGTCTTAGCGCGTGCCCTTTAACATTAACGCTGTCGGGACTTATACTGCCAAGATACAGTTCCCCACCAAACGGATATCCACACATTTTATTGTAATAATACGCTGTTTCTAAGTGGGTTATAGGGCCCGGCATACCGTCACTTCCTTACAATGTATATATATTTATTTATATAACATAATTTTAACATCAATATACGGTACAGTCAAGAAAAACCGAAGTATAAAACTTCGGTTTTCATAAATTAGGATTTATAGAATTTAAGGTTTGCTGTCGATTATCGCATACATACTTTTTAAACAAAGAGCAAAGGAAGCGCAAAACTCTTGTGATGAAATTTCTTCCCTTTGGTTAAGCCAGTGTTGAATGGCATTTTTCAACATAACAGCCGACAGTCTTATATGGAGCATTTTCACACCATTATTCTCGTTATCAACATGGAATTCCTTGGCAAAACAACAAGTGCAATATTGGACAAAAAATTCGGAAAAAGAGTTCTGACCCTCAATCATAAATGCCTGACGGTAGAAACTTTTATTTTCGTAAACATAACTACACAGGTCAGTAAAGGCCTCTGAAGATGATAGATATGTCTTATGTTTCGACTGCGAAACAAACTCACGGTCAAATATCCAATTTACGAGGTCATATTTATCGCGGAAATGATAATAAAAACTCTTTCGGTTCATTCCGCACAGTTCACAGATATCACCCACACTAATTTTGGAAAAAGTGTGCTCGGACATAAGGTTTTTTAATGACGAAGCAAGTGCGCGCTTTGTAATATTGGAATCAGCCATTTAAAACTACCTCTTTTTCATTCAAGGCCACGAATAAAAAAAGACGCGACCTATCAAAATTTGATAAGTCTCGTCATTTAAGGTGGTACCAGGATAAAAATCCTTGCTGTTGATAACACCGCACAAGTGCTGACTACTCCCCTATTGATTTCATTTTACAAACTTGATGGCAATTTGTCAACAAAAATTTGATTAATTTTTACTATTATTCACATTATAGTAACTCACATGACAAAACCGCCGTGAAATTCACGGCGGTTTTAATATGTAACAAAATTATTTCTGCTCGCTCTGGGGTTGTGCGCTTGCCTGAGGAATCTGCTGACGGAGTGCGGCTCTGGTCTTTCTGATTTCGTTTAGATTTGCGGTCAGCATTTCATCGGAACGGAGCATAAGGTCATCAACAAAATCCTGTGCAGCCTTCCTCATATCTCGGCTCTTCTTCTGAGCGGCGGCAAGAACCTCGCCCGCCTTGGCCTGCGCCAACTTTGTGATTTCTTCCTGAGCAACCATGGCCTTGGCTCTTTCTTCAGCCACGCGAATAATGTTGTCAGCCTCACGCTTGGCATTGTTGATAATATCAGCACGATCGGCAACAATGCCCTTTGCCTGCTTAATTTCAGTTGGCATGGTCATACGCATATCATCAATAATAGCCCTTACTTTCTCAACGTCAACAACAACGCGCTTGCCGGGCATCTTAAAGCCTGAATCAAGCACCTCGTCCAACTGTTCCATCAAATCGTCCATATTCATAGCATTTTACTTCCTTTCGGTTTGAATTCTTTTAACAATAGTGTCGTGGATGACCTCAGGAACAAAGTCACTGATGTCCCCTCCCATACTGGCAATCTCTTTAACCATACTCGAACTTAAATACATATTTTCGGCTTGAGTTGTCAAAAAGACCGTTTCCACCTCGGGGTTAAGTTTTTTATTAGTCAGTGCCATCTGAAACTCATATTCAAAATCAGACATTGCACGAAGACCCTTAACGATAGCGCGCGCCCCAACCTCTTTTGCATAATCTGCAAGCAGCCCGCCATATTGGGTGACGGTGATGTTAGGAATATCGGCGGTGGCCTTTTTTATCATTTCCATTCGCTCCTCGGCCGTAAAACTGGGGTGCTTTGAAGAATTTGTGGCGACCACAACAATAACGTGTGCAAACATATTGGCGGCTCGCCTTATAATATCAAGGTGGCCAACCGTGACCGGATCGAAACTACCCGGACAAACCGCAGTTATCTGATCCATTTTATCAACCTTCCATATTCTTTTTATATATTGTAACATTGACAAGTTTACCGTACTTATAGGTGCGGTAGACCGTAAATCCGTTTGTTTCTTCGGGCAACACCACATCTTGGGGATGCTCAACCACGATAATACCGTAGTCGCTCATAACCTGTGCCACCTTCTTGACTGCATCGGTATAAAAGCCTTCATTATAAGGTGGGTCGATAAAAGCAATATCAAAAGTTTCCTTGGTACCCCTCAAAAACGAAGCATAATCGGTACGGCATACAACCGCTTCCTTTGAAAAACCCGTTTTCTGAACGTTGCGCTTGATAACCTCGATTGACATTTGCGATGCATCAGTAAAAACGCACTTTTCTGCACCTCGACTTAAAGCCTCAATGCCCAACTGACCTGAGCCGGCAAAAAGGTCTAAAACACGCCGACCCTCTATTTCAAAATTGATGGCGCTGAATATTGCTTCCTTAACCTTTTCGGAAGTGGGTCTAACATCGTTACCCTCCAAAGTTTCAAGGCGCATACCACGAGCCAATCCTGTAATAACTCTCATTAAACATCCCTTAATCATATATGCATAGTTTTACACACATATATTATCACACTAAAAGGGGTGTTTTGTCAATAAAAATTTATGTAAATACATCCAAACAAGACATTTTCGTTGACTTAAACAGAAAAAATGACAACATTATGTAAACAATTACAAAAAAACGCAGAGAAATTGAAATTCACTGCGTTTGTTATATTATATATTCAAATCCTCTTCCAATATGACCGTAACTCCCAAGGTTCTGGCCTTTGCTAACTTACTGCCTGCGTTTTCACCGCAAAGCACAAAATCGGTCTTTTTGGAAACCGAGCCAGTAACCTTTGCGCCCATCAACTGCAATTTTTCGGTCAGTTCATTACGGGTGTATTTTGAGAACGTTCCCGTGATAACCACCGTCTTTTGGAAGAACATATTGCTTGAATCTGCGGCAACTGCCCCCTCTTCCTCAAACTCCAACAATGATGCAACCTGCTCAAATTCGGTTATGTTATCCTCATTTTTGAACCAACGGGTAATTTCGTCATTCATAACGGCACCGAAACCGTCTAATCCCGAAAAATCATAACCGTTCCTGACAGCCGAGAGGAACTCGCTAACATTGCCCAAGAACAGTTCCGACATATCTTTGGCAGCACTTTTGCCCACAAGCGGAATGTTCATAGCAACAAGGTAATTGGAGAGTTTTGTATGCCTTGCGTTTTCCACGGCATCAATAAGATTTCTGTAAGATTTTTCGCCGAAACCCTCAAGCACTGTTATCTCTTTTTGAAAGCGCGAAAGTTTGAAAATATCCCCGATAGATGTTATCCAACCGTTCTCAATAAATTTTTCAAGAGTAGCCTCGGAAAGTCCGTCAATATTCATTGCCTGCTTGGAAACAAAATGGGTAAACTTTTTAATCTGACGTCCCGCACAGTTGGAATTTCCGCAGAAAAGCACCTTAATTTCCCTGCCGTCGGAATCGGTGGTTTTTACTTCTGTATTTGCACCGCAAACAGGACAGATTTTAGGAAATTCCAACACATAATCGGGTCTGTCAGATTCCTCTGAACTCAGATTTCGTTCAACGTGAGGAATTATCATATTTCGTTTAGAAACAAGGATTCTATCCCCTTGCAGTAATTCAAGGTTTTCAATAAAGGTCATATTATGCAGTGATGCACGGTTGACATTGGTGTTGTCAATTTCAACCGTGTCAAACTCGGCAATAGGCGTCAACTGACCCGTGCGCGATATATTCCAATTTATATCCCTCAACACCGTTTCAAAGTGCGGGTCACCAAATTTATAAGCAATTCCGTCCTTGAAATGATGAGTTGTTCTGCCCTGTGATTTGGCAAAGTCAACATTGTCATAAGAAAAGACTATGCCGTCAATAGGCAAACCGTTTTTATCGGCAAGCATTTTTAATTTCATTATTTTTTCGGTCACGGTATCGGCAGTGTCACGCGAATCAAGTGCTTCGTGAATATTGCTTCCGAAACCGAACTCAACTAACCTTTTAAGGCGAAGAGACTTTAGGGGAACATCATCCAAACCCTCAAGCACGTTAAACGGATAGAACTTAACCCCTCTATCCTTACAAATCCTTGAATCAAGTTGACGCACCGAACCCGAAGCCAAATTTCTGGGTGTGGAATATTTGTCCTCATCATTATCGATGTTGCCGTTTATTGCCTCAAAAGTGGGAATATCGATAAGTGCCTCGCCCGTTATAACAAGTCGGTCAGTATAAGAAACCGTCAACGGAATATTTGAAAAAACACGGGCATTATGGGTGATAACCTCACCAATGTTACCGTCGCCACGTGTAGAAGCCTCTGAAAGTTTTCCGTTTTCGTAACAGAGTTTGACCGTAAGGCCGTCCAACTTAAGGCTCAGAAATCCGTCAGACAAAGCAAGCATACTCATGACATCCGAAACGTCCTTGGTCTTTGCAAGGCTTAACAGCGGTATGGGATGAACAACCTTCTGGAGTTCGCTGACAGCCTCAAAACCCGCCCTTTGTGTGGGGGAATCAGGCAGAACAAATCCTGTCTCGTTCTCAAGATCCGTCAACTCGTCAAACAACTCGTCATACTGTGCGTCTGACAGCGACGGAGTATTAAGATTATAGTACTCATCTGCACATTTATTAAGATATTGAACAAGATAAAGAATTCTCTCGCGTTTTGCGTCCTGCATAATTCAACCGCCTTTAAAAATCAGCAAATTTCATTTACATATATTATATTCGATTTAA
>JAZNBS010000048.1:0-16731 GCA_045587185.1 Acutalibacteraceae bacterium | reverse complement strand
AATTATTTGTACTTTAAACTTTTTGGGGGAACATAATGAAAAATAACACCATTATTTTTGGCGATAGCTATTCAACATTTGAAGGGTTTATACCTGATGGTTATGCAACATATTATTTTGAAAACAAACGCCCTGAAACTGATGTAACACGAGTATCACAGACCTGGTGGCATCAAGTTTGTGAAGAGGCAAACTTGAACCTTGTTCAAAACAACAGTTGGTCGGGTTCAACCATTGGGTATACAACTTATAATAATGCTGACTGCTCAAAAACATCTTCTTTTATATATAGATTGAGACGTTTAATAGAGAACGGCTTTTTTGATAAAAATGAAATCAATACAGTTTTTGTATTTGGCGGCACAAATGATAGTTGGTCGAATGCTCCTTTGGGTAAAATGAAATGTAGCGATTGGGAAGAAAAGGACCTATACTTTGTGTTGCCCGCTGTGTATTATTTTTTAAGTCTTATAAAGGAAACTTTACCCAAAGCAAAAATATATTGCTTAATAAACACAGGTCTCAAATCCGAAATTTCCACTAGTATGAAAAACGCTTGTGAAAAATACAGCATAACACCTATAATATTTGACGAAATTGACAAGAAATTTGGTCATCCTACAATACTAGGAATGAAGGATATTAAAAATAGAGTTTTATTTACGATACTTTGCAGTTGATCCTGTGCACCGCTCTCCAAATTGGAACACCTTTCAGCCCTGTAGCATCAAAAAATATCCCTCTTCAGTATTATACATTACATATTTTTGTTTGTAAAGACTTTAAAATTTTTACATTTGAAAATATCTGTTTTATTTGTCTGTTTTGGGCAAAGATAAGACTGTAATAATGTTATTTAAAGGAGAAATTTATGAAACACTGTATAAATTTTGCAAAGGGTATGGGAATGGGCATTGTGGCAGGAATTGCACTTTCGGCCACAGTTAAATGCGTGTGTAAGAACAGCAAGACCTTAAAACGCAAAGCCGGTAAGACCGCCCGTGCCGTTTCTGATATTGTGAGCGATATTCAGGCTCTTTTGAACTAAATCGGTACGCGTGTGCTTGTATCGGCACAATAAATGGCCCCCTTGTGTAAAAAAGGGGGCTGACACTACTCATTACATATTCATCTTTCGGCTTGGTAAAAAAATCGTTTATTTTAAAAATAACACTTGACTTTTTTAAAACTTTTGTTTATAATAACCATTGCATCAATTAAATACGGACGTTTAGCTCAGCTGGTAGAGCCCCCGCTTGACGTGCGGGCGGTCGAGGGTTCGAGTCCCCCAGCGTCCACCAAAATCGACAAGCTTTCGAGGAAGCTTGTCGATTTTACTTCTTCACTATTAACTCTTCACTTTTCACTCTTCTCTAACAAAACTTGTCGATTAGGTAAGAAGTAAAGGTGTCGGTGTTGCCGACGAATTATAAATTATGTAGGGATTCAAACACATAGGTCAATAAATCAAATGGCTTTGTATTTGTGCAACCCCAAAAAGAGAATTATTATCTTAAAGGTGCCATTTCTCTTTTTTGTTGAAAAATAATTTTTACGGGGATTTGGACAAGAGTACAGTCTGCGAATCCTATTATATAAAAACCACCGTTAAAGGAAATTGTTCTAAAGTGAACACTTGCCCTTTAACGGTGGTTTATTTTTATTCCTTAGGAATGGTATCGTCCTTGCCGAAGTCGCTGTAGTGCGGTGACATTCCGGCCTGCATATAGTTGCCGGCTTTACCTTTGCGGTAATGGGAATATCCGTAACCGTATCCGTAACCGTAACGGCGCTTACCGTAACGGCCATAGTACTTGTATCCGCTTTCACCCATATTGGGGTCAACTCCGTTAACGACAAAGCCCATAATATGAACATCGCTGAACGACATATCCTGTACTGCGTTGCGCACCTTGTCGGTTGTAACCGCATTGGCTCTGACAACAAACAACAGTTCATCACAAAGGTTGGCGATGTTAATCGTTTCAGAAATTGCTGAGCAAACAGGAAGATCAACAACTATAAAGTCATATTGACTGCGAAGTTGTTCAAACGACGGCTCAAAACGATGCTTTTTGAACTTGACGCTTTCCTCTCCCGCAAACAACACATCCAATGTATCAGAAAGTGAGTTAACAACATCACCGATAACTCTTTTTCCTAATACAACTTCGGTTATACCCACATTTTCAACCTCGTTTTTATGATTGAGAATGCTCTGCAGACTGCGGTTGTGCAGATCCATATCTATAAGCAACACCTTACTGTCATTTCCAGAAAGCGCTTTGGCAAGGTTGTAGGCTACGGTTGTTTTTCCCTCGCCTGCAATCGAACTTGTGATGCCGATAATCTTGGAATCCCGACCGCGCAAGTTTAGTCTGACACGCTGTTTAAGAACACGCATTGACTCAGAAAATCCCGATAAGGCAGGGCTCAATCTTATCATACTGTTGGCCTTACTGGTACGTTTCTGGGCAACAGCAGGAATTTCACACATGCATTTTGTGTTGAAATACTGCTCGATATCCCGCTTGCCTGTAACGGTTTTCTGTGTATACATATCAATCAGGGCAACGCCTAAACCGATAAGAATTCCAACAGCGCCGAAAAACAACACATACCGATAATACTCGCCTGTGTTATACGGAGATGTGGCAACAACCGGCTCAGAGCCTTCAATTACATTCATCCTTGTGTCACCGATAACATACTCGGCAACCTTAGGATAATTCTTGATGATGGAATTCAGCACATCATAGGCATCCTGAGGCTTACTGCTCGTGACAGAAACCTCGAAAATATTTGTTTCGTTTACTGCAACGGCGGAAACCCTTGCGTCAAACGGACGTTGAAGGTCGCTTGAAATAACATCGGTCATTATTCCCGATTGTACAATATACGGGAATGTGGCCGCCATATTTTTGGACAGTGTTGCGTTATAATTGAAACTGTACACACTGGCACCATTGGCAGAGTCACTGGCAATAAGCGGTGTGATGGTGAATCTTACATTGGAAAGGTAACGGGGACGGAATGTTATATGGAAATAGGCAAACGACAGTGAAGTCAGCAACAGGCATCCGGCCACCGATATCCACCAAAACTTTTTGAAACTATTCCACAATCCGCGGAACGAAAAGCCCTCAGAAGCTTCGGTTACCTTTTCTCTTTTACTGCTTGAAAATTCTTTTTGGTCCTTATTCAAGATGAAGCTTCTCCTTTCTTATTCGCTCTGCTTGGTATAGTAACTGCTGTAACTGTCAGCCACATCGTCGGGCATACGCGTAAACTGCATAACGTCATTGAAAACACATCCTGCAAGATAGCACTTGTTAAGGTTTTCAATTTGGTCATTGATATCGGTAACCGAAACAACGTCCTGTCTTACAACCATTATCGATGCATCAACAACACCTGCAACAATTTCGGGGTCGATTGTTATACCGCATGGCGGAGTATCAACAATCACAAAATCATACTGTTCCTTAATTACTTTTATCGTTTCCGAGAAACGTTTTGATGCAAGTTTATCGGACGAATTTACACAATGCTCCATACAGTCAAGCAGGAACACGCCCGTGTTGGGATCGGTCTTGATATAATAGTTTAAATCCCCGCCGTTATCGATATATTTGTGGAAATCCGAGTTTTCATTTCTCTTGACCTCGTCAAAGAAACGACGGATTGAAGGATTCTTAAAGTCACAGTCAACAAGCAACACGCGATGACCGTTTTGTGCCAAAGCGATTGAAAGGTTGACTGCGCAACTGGTTTTGCCCTCGTTTTCGGTGACACTGGTTATCATAAAAACTTTGGTGCTCTTTGTACGGCGAAGACTTTCAAGTTTGACAGCCATTTTTCTGAAAGCGTTGGCAAACTCAAAACCAACCAATGGATTGGTGATAATAAGACGGCGTTTTGCCTGTGGAAGTTTTTTGTTTATATTTCGGACTCTTTCAACAACTCCGAACAGACGTGAATTCAATTCCTTTTCAACATCACCCACACTTTTAATGGTGTCACGCAGATAAGATATAACTATTACCGCAAGTGCAACCGCACAACCCGCAAAAAAGGCGAAAATGACTCCCATCGCAAACGGCGAACGGGTATTTGACGGCGCCATTGGCATCTGGGGTTCAACCAGCGTGCGTATGATTACATTGTTAAAAACGAAGTCAGTAACCTTGTTGTAATTATTATGCACCGACAGCAAGGTCTCGTAAGCGCGGTCGGGCGATGAATCGGTAACCGTAACCTCAATCAAATTGGTATCACCCATCTGTGCGGCCGCGATGGTGCCAATGTTGCTCTCTCCTCTATCGGCTCTTACAACCTCTTTTAATGCGTCACTCTGAAAAACATCATCCAACGTTTCGGCAATTACAATCGTCCTTGCCAATGAAAGCGCTGTTGCATTTGTGGTGTAACCGCTGAGATTTATCGACAAGGTCATTCTGCTGACATACTGTGGCTTGTGCACATAGTTAAAATAGCAAAACGCTCCTACAAACGCGGTGACAGCAGCCAGAACAATTACCCACGCGTTGAAAAGCACATCACGAAGGATAGTGTATAAATTGACGCGCGTAATGTCAAATTTTTTCATTTTATCCCTCCGTGACGACTACTACCAAACGGGTCATTGTAACAACATCTCCGTTTGCATTGAAGATTTTATAAAAAACATCATAGGTGCCCGGTTTTGAAATATCAACCTTTGAGGAATCCACCTTAATATCTTCGAGGTTATAGCGTTGTGTGGCACCGTTGTACACAATACCGTTCAAGAATGCTCTGTAATCAACCTCTGTTCCCACCGGTACGTAGGTAACATACTCCTTAAGACGCACCTTTGTGCTGAAATAATCTTTAGAGGTGATTATTGCCTCAAAATTGAGTTCCGAGATATCCCCAAGACTGTTGGAGACTTTGATATTAACGGGATATTTGCCGTCGGAAGCAGTGAATTCAGGTGAGATTATTTTGATATAATTCTTCAACTCACCGTCAATCAAATCTGTAGCAGTCACATAATCAGTAAGTAAGTATGTGTAACCGCTTGGGAAAATAAAGTCACCTGTCAGTGTTATCTTCGGGGATTCGTAATCAGTAAAATGCAACAACCTTTGCACGGTCGAAACATTGTTATCACTGTCGCTTACCGAAAACATTACAACAATGGTGTTTTTGTTTTCACCGATAAAACGGTTTTTACGCGTTACCCTAATTTTATCGGTGAGGTCACCGTCCTGCTTGTCAATGGCTACTACGTGTTTCAGAAGTTCTTCGTCGGTGATTGTGACCGATGCATCAATGGTATTATCTGCCATACAGGTTATAATGGGTTTGTCTTTCTTTCCAATGGTAGCAAAATAGACAACCACACTGAATATTGCAACCGCGACGGCGGCAAACACGGTTATAAATTTAATCGTTCTCATCTAATAAACTCCTCTTTTAGTCAAAGCGGCTTTCACTCTGCCCTAATGAACATCATATCCTCTTGCCTTTTAATATCGACATTGGATTTCGGTAAAACAGGTCATCGGCGTATACTCCCGAAAAAACCGAAGATACAAACGCATACGGTTCCGAAAGGTCAGGAGTGCGTTGAAAAACACTGTGCGCGTCGCTCGCAACGGCGGCGACAATCTGTTCATCCAGATACATCATAGCAATTTCCCTTGATGCTCCTCCGTACTCACCGGCAAGACTGCCGCTGTTTATTTGAAGCAATGCGCCGATATCCAAAAACTCCATTATGGACATGGGTTCATCCTTGACAAAATCATACCTCTCGGGGTGGGCGATTATGGGTATATACCCTCGTTCCAACAACGAAACGGTTGCGTTGAAAGCCCGACGGATATGGTCGTTAAAGCCAAACTCCAGCAGTACATACCTTGTATCGTTAATGGTTATTATCCGACCGTCATCAATAGCTTCATATAAATCACTGGCCGCATATGTCTCAGCACCGAGATAAAGATTGAGTTTTGGGCAATACGCGCTTGCCGATTCTTTAAAAATCTGAAAGCGTGATACTAAATCATCTTTTCCCATCTTCATTCCCCTCATATCACGGGCAAGATGGTGCGGAGTCAGAACGATGTCGGTCGTTCCGTTGTCCTGTGCAATTTTCAGCATTTGGATGGCCTCGTCAAAATTTTCAGCGCCGTCGTCAACTCCGGGTAGAATATGAGTATGAATGTCTACTATAACCTCCACCGTCCTTTCTTTATATTATTTGTTTTTTAAATCAAATGCACTGGTTTAAAGCCTGTTCGATATCGGCGATAATATCGTCAACATATTCGATACCGACCGACATTCTGATAAGGTCAGGGGTCACACCGCACTCAATAAGTTGTTCGTCAGACAACTGACGGTGAGTGGTCGAAGCAGGATGCAAAATGCAGGTTCTGGCATCGGCAACGTGTATAACAGGTGCGGCAAGTTTAACGCTTTCCATAAACTTTCCTGCAGCATCCCTACCGCCCTTAATACCAAACGAGATAACACCGCAAGTGCCGTTGGGCATATATTTTTTAGCCAATGCGTGATACTTGTTGTCACAAAGACCGGGGAAGTTTACCCAAGCAATCTTATCGTTGTTCTTGAGATACTCTGCGACTTTTTGTGCATTAGCACAGTGCTCTCTCATTCTCAGGTGCAACGTCTCAATACCGATATTAAGCAAGAAAGCATTCATCGGTGACATCATCATACCCATATCACGCATCATCTGAGCGCGGGCTTTGGCAATAAATGCGGCCGAGCCGAACTTTTCGGGATAAACGAGTCCATGATAAGACTCATCAGGCGCACAGAAGTTCTTGAATCGGTTGGAAGCAATCCAATCGAACTTGCCCGAATCAACTACACAACCGCCCAGAGCCATTGCGTGACCGTCAAGATATTTTGATGTGGAGTGAATAATGATGTCGGCACCCCATTCAAAAGGACGGCAGTTTACGGGCGAGGGGAATGTGTTATCAACAAACAAGGGCATACCGTTTTTGTGGGCGATATTTGCCCAACGTTCAATATCAAGCACCGTCAATGCGGGGTTGGCAACGCTTTCTCCAAACAGAATCTTGGTTTCGGGCCGTATGGCGGACTGAATCTCCTCATCAGTGGCATCGGGTGAGATAAAGGTTGTCTCAATACCCATTTTTCTGAGGGTTATATTAAGAAGGTTAAACGAACCGCCGTAAATCGAGTTGGATGAAACGATGTGGTCACCCGCTGAGCAAACGGTGAGTATTGCGGCGGTGGTTGCGCCCTGACCCGAAGAACAAAGCATTGCTCCCACACCGCCCTCAAGCGCTGCTATCTTTTTCTCAACCGCCTCACAAGTGGGGTTGGAAAGACGGGTATAAAAGTGACCCGAAGCGTTGAAATCAAACAGGTCGCCCAAGGTTTTGGCATCCTCATATTTGAAGGTAGTGCTCTGATATATCGGCAGAACTCTGGCTTCGCCGCTTTTTGGCTCATAACCCTCCTGAATACATTTCGTGTTAATATGACTCATTATAAAAACTTCCTTTCCTAAGCCAAATTCATATCAGTCAACCATAAACAACTTCTTCAAGGCTTTTCGTGCCGAACCTTTTGAAGCAATGGCTGTAACGTGGTCGCCGGGATGTATGACTGTATTGCCTCTGGGGATTATGAGTTCATCGTTGGAGACCACAGCAATTATGATACAGTTGGCGGGTATTTCAAGTTGTGAAAGAGGCAGTGCCAACGGATTGAAACCGTTGCTTGCAATGAGGTCAATAACCCCTGCTTCACCCTTGTTAAGCGTGGCAAGCAAACGCACCTCGGTATCAACCTCTGCCTCAATAAGATTGGTGATTATCTGGGTTGAACTGACCGCAATATCAATCCCCAATAACTTCATTGCCTCAACGTTTTTGGGGTCGTTAGCCCTTGCAATAACACGGTCGACCTGAAATTTGCGCTTGGCAATCTGCCCTGCGACAATATTATCTTCATCCGAACCTGTGACAGCAATAAAAACATCAGCATTTACGGTACCCGCCGAAAGCAGAGCCTCGACAGTGGTACCGTCATCACATATTACAGGAATATCAAGCCCGTTGGCGATAAACTCGCAACTGCTTTTATCCTTTTCGATAAGACTGACTTCATTTCCGTCTTCAATCAAAGTTTTGGCAACGTAGTATCCAACCTTGCCGCCACCTACTATTACAACCCTCATATCTTCACTCCCGAAAATCAGTCGGCAAGGCTGGTGAAGACCACCTTTTCGCCTGCCCTGAGCACCCTTGCGCGGTCTTCCGCTAAAGCAATTTCACCGTCGGTATCAATGACTGCATAAACTATCTCACCGGGGAAAACGGGAATATCGCACAAAAGTTTACCGTCCCAATCGGGGTCGTGACGGGTGACAAAATGCGCCTTGCGGTTTCCGAATGACACCAAACTGTCAAATACCTCTCCCGTTATCATATTAAAAATTGACGCGGCCTCAATATTGGTCGGGCAAACGCTCTTTAACCCGATATTCTGATAAACGTGCTCGCGCACGGGGTCAACTATCCTTACGGTGACATTTTCAATCTTATATTTTTCACGGGCAAGTTGTGCCGCAACAATGTTAAGGTTATCGTCATCGGTGACGGCGGCAAATGCGTCACACTCCAGAATTCCTGCCTTTTCAAGCACCGAAACATCCATAGCGACACCCTCAACGGTCAACCCCTTGAAAAAAGCGGGAAGGTCGCTGAAATTTTCGGCGTTGCGGTCAATAACGGCCACATCGTGACCCGATTTGCAAAGGTCGGCCGCGAGTGACACACCAACCTGAGTACATCCAACAATAATAACGTTCATATTCTCTCCTGTGTTAAGCGGACACAACCGCATATTACAGACAATTATACATTACACATTGTAACACCTTGAATACAGATTTGCAAGAAAAATTCATAATTGTTCACACTTTTTTATAAAGTTTTTTTCTTCCAAAAACCAATGTCGGTACTCCACTGTAATATTAAGGCAGACTTTGGAATAACAATTTGTAAAGAAGAAAGGAAGTGGGCGCAATGTTGGCCGTTGTAACAGCGTCAAGTAACAGAGACGACCGCAGAAAAATAAAAACCGCAACGTTGGGCAGTATCCTGCTCGTTTCGGTTGGCAACAAGGTGAGTCAGCGCCGTTTGAAAAAGGCTTTGCGGCCGTTTGAGGGCGCCTTTCTGTGTTCGGGTAACATACACCCGCCCAAACTCCAACCTTTTGACACAAAAAAGCCTCTTGAACACCTGCTTTTCAGACAGTTTTGCGACTTCCTTTTATCGCAAAACGGAATTCACGTGTCGTGTGGCATTGTTGACCCTTTGGGCCAGTATCTCAACGGTGACCTTTTGACAAAAATCGTGGCCCACTGTGCCCTTGTGACCATCTTTACACTGAAAGACACTGATGAACTTTGCCAACAATTACTGCTCGATACGGGTACTTGTCCCGAAACGGTACAGAGAAAAGCCTGGCTTTACGGATGCGACTGCGTGTTTGCGCCACAGGGACTCGTTGGGTTTGAAGGCATACTGTTCGGCAAGGGCGGACGTGGGGTCGATCCCGACCTGCTCTATTTTGAACCGCAACATCACGCACTGTTACAATCGGGCATTGACAAAGCCCAACTTTGGTGTCTGTTGAATGCAACCGAAGAGCCTGTGCCACGCCGTCCAAAATCATTTACTCTTTGAGCAAAAGAACCGCAGCGGCAATTTGCCACTGCGGTTCTGATTGGTTTATTTAACTTATCGCCTTGTTTTTCCATTTACCCACACGGTAGAAGATGAACGTAAGCACGGCGCCGAGTATCCAAGTGCAAAGCAAGGATATCTGAATACATTCCTCCATACCGTCGGACAGTTTGCCTGTTGGCGACGTGAGGTATGCAATACCATAAGCCAGTGGGATTCTCGCCGCAACCGAGGTCATAAGCGCAATCCACATCGGGGTGGTGGTGTCTCCCGCACCGCGCATAATTCCCGAAAGACTTTGTGTGACAGCCATCGCAATATAACCCACTGCAAGAATGGCCATAAGATGATAACTCTTATCAACAAGGGCCTGAGTATCGGTAAACACCGCCATAAGACCTTTGCCGAAGAGAAGAATTATGCCTGTAATAACGGTTGAGCAAACCACCGCCATTAAGGTGCCCTGCTTGGCACCCTTTGTAACACGGTCATAACGGCCTGCGCCGACATTCTGACCCGCATAGGTTGTAAGTGCTGTACCAAAAGAAAAATTGGGCATCATTGCAAAGCCGTCAACACGCATAGTGACAACATTTGCGGCAATAAACTGAGGTCCGAAACTGTTGGTAAGCGACTGTACAATTATCATCGCCGAGGAGAAAATAGCCTGAGTAAGACCCGACGGCAACCCCAATTTTACAATGGTTTTCACATATTTTGACTGCGGTTTCAGGAATTTCACCCCAAAATCAAACATATCTCTCATTCGGGCAAGTTTTATAAAGCACAAGACCGAAGAAACCGCCTGAGAAATGACGGTAGCCAAAGCAACACCCGCCACATCCATTTTGAGTGAAGCAACAAAATATATGTCAAGAACGATGTTGATGGCGGTGGCAACCAGAAGATATACCAGTGCCGAAACCGAGTCACCCAAGCCGCGGATGATGCCGCTCAGTATATTGTAATACCCCATTCCCGCAACGCCCATAAGCGAAACAAACAGATAATCGTAACAACCGTCAATAATATCGGCAGGGGTGTTGAGCAACTGCAGTATATGGCGGATAAACGGAGCCGCAATCAAAATAAGACCCACACAGGCAATGGCAGTCACGGTGATGCAGTTTCCAACGGTGTAAGACAGACCCTCGCGGTTTTTAGCACCAAAATATTGCGCCACCATGACACTGGCGCCTGCCGAAATGCCGATGAACAGCACCAGAAGCATATTGATAATGGGCAACGCACTGCCAACGGCGGCAATGGCATTGTCCCCGTTTTCAGCATACTGACCGACAACTATTGTGTCAACCGTACTGTAAAGTTGTTGGGCAATATTGCCGATGAGCATTGGCAAAGTGAACGCCAAGATGCCTTTCCACGGCTCACCTTTGGTCATATCAGTGGGAACGAACAGTTTTTTCAACATAATTTAATATACACCTTTTTCTGAATTTACGGTAGTCATTGTAGCACAAACAGTACCGATATACAAGATAAATTTCTTAAAATTTCAGGCAGACGTTTTGATAAAACATCTGCCTGTTCAAATCGTTTACTTTGTCTTTTATAAGACGGTGAATATTTTGATGTAAACGAACACCGCCGCGGCAACTGCTATTGCCACCGGCAATGCAATCAGCCTTGTTTTCATACGGCGCGCCGAAAGTTCAAGATAATCTAAACTCGTCTCACAAATATGTCTTAACGTAAGTGTGTATGCCAAAATCCCCGACATTATTAGGAAATAGGCACCCAATACCACAAGTTCACTACGCGCCTCAAACTGTTCCCTGATGCTTTCCATTACCCCTGCCAACAAACCGGCAGAGAGGCCGACGGCCATCCCACCGCCGATAACCGAAAGTCTTGCGCGTGTTCGGTGCTTGAAATCGCTGAAAACGGTTGAAACATCCAATGCCCTATCACGCATATTGAGCCATACTATCGGCACAAGTCCCAATAGAACAACCGACACAATGCAGGTAACAATACTGAGCAACCGCTCAATAAACCCTAAATTGTAAAACATATCAACAATGCCTGCGATACCGCCAAGCACAATAGCGCCAACGGCTATTTTTGCAATGCCCGACAGTTTTTCATACATTGCGGTTTGACTTGTCACACCGTTTTGCGACAAGAGTTCCAACTTTTTACGCTCTCGGCGGTTATAATGCAGACGGAACTCTTTATAAAACTCATCGGCAATGGCCTGTGAGGTGCTTTGGTAGATGTTGAAGGTCTTGCGGTGTAACCAACGGAAACTTTTCATATCATCGGGATACTCGACACCATAGTCAACCATACATCCGTTGACCGCAACAAGCGACACAGCATACGGATTCTTCTTGTTGGTATAGGAAAAAACCTTTCTGAAAAGGTTGTTTTCATCCTTGGCCGCGGCCTCGGTAACACCCGGTGTTAACATAAACAGTACCGAATAACAATACCTTAATCTGCGTTTGACCTCATCGGTCATTTCGTCGCGGTCATAGACATAAACGCAGGCTTTGACCGAATATACCTCCTGAAGGATATCGGCAACCTTTAAAAAATAGTCCTCCAAATCTGCGCCGCACACAAAACAGGTCTCATAAAACAAGCCGAGGTTAAAATGATTTATCTTAATTCTCATAACTGACCTCCGTATGTAAGGCTTGCCAGAACACCGCACATTATAATAGCGGGCACGACCAATATCCTGCTTGTGATAAGCACAACCCTCTGTGCCTTTTCAAGGAATATAAAGCGTCGGAAATTCTTGGGATAACGGCCAAAAACGCTGTTAACAAAATGAACTGTTGCTATCAGGGTTTTATAAGCCAGCCTGAGACTTGGCAGACAGGTTCCAACGTAAAACATCGTGATATACCACATATCCACCCCAGCCACTCCGTTGGTCTGGCTTGATGTGATGAACGAACTGATGAGATAACCCGCGAACGGTACCGCGAGCAATATCATAGCAAACGGAATTGCCCAGATAAGAAAGCCTTTGTATACCATTTTTATGGCCTCGAATATCGAATGGTCAAGCAAAATATCTACAAATGAAACATCAGTGTTCAACGTGGGGTGGTCAACCTTTTTGCGGTCAAAATATATCAGATACAACGACAGCATACCGAAAATCATGGGCGCATATTCGTTATGCCCCATCGACCAACCCGTTTCGGTCTTATGGAAGCCCATCGAAATACAGGCAAACAAAATGATAAGTTGCAGTGCAAACAGAAAAACGTATTTTCTGAACCCTAATGCACTGTCGTAAAAATAACCGCCGATTTCGGTGTTGTGGCGCGAGAGGTAAGGCTTGTAACGAATGGCCTCATACCGCTCGTCGCGGTCCCAACCTTTTCTTAGTTTTTCATACACCATTCCTGCAATCTGCACCGCAGTGGCACCTGGGTCATAAAAATCGCACTCAATAGAATTTTTGTCGTGCTTCAAAAGGCCCTTGATTTTGTCAGGCAGATTGTCAGGGTACTGAAAACCGTTCATTTTTACGGGGATTATCGGCTTGTGCAGTTTTAAAAACAGGGATATTTCTTTTGTTATCCAGTCATTCGATTCATGGCAGCGGTCAAGCATCCCCGGTGTCAACAACAATACAAGACACTGACTCCTGAGATTGTTGATAATTAACTGTTTTCTGAAATCGCCGAAATGCAGTTCCTCATTGTCGCGGAAACTGTTTACACTGTAACGGTTTTGAAACTCGTTATACAAAGCCTCGGCCAACTCGTTGCACTGCAAGTGGCGGTAACTTATAAACACCTCATAATCGCGGTCAATTTCCATATTCCATCCCCCAAAACATCCGTTTTAAGACATTATAACATACTAACCGCAAAAAATAAATGGGGGTTAGAAATAAAAATAAGCCGTGAAATTCACGGCTTTTTCTTATAGCACAAAAGCGGTAATAAATCAATGCGAAGCATTGTATGTATAATCAGTGGCGAAGCCACACCGAACTTATTACCTCTTACTTCTTACTTATTACTTCCCAAAAATCTCGCAAGGTTTTTGGCTGAGGTAAGAGTGAAGAGGTAAGAAGTAAAAAGTAAAATCCCGAACGCTTTCGCATTCGGGATTTTTGGGTAGTTTGAACTTAATGACACGAACAAAATGTGCCTGAAAACTAAAACTTTTACATAATTCTATGTTTATTTCGTATTAAAATTATTAAGCAAACAATAATTGCTGAAAATGAAACAAAAATTTCAACTAAATCAAAAACGAATTCCGAACTTTTAAAATATAGAATGCTACCATTTTCTCTCATATATTGAGTAAACTTATTTTCGTAACCATTTCTTATAAAAAATACATATTCAGTTTCGTCTTCATAATAAATAGTAACTCTATCTTTATGCATTAACGTATTATATTCTATTCTTGTGGCATTCGAAGCATCGGGCATCTCTTCGTAGAAATCACAACTCTCGGACATTATGCTATTGATTGTTCCTATATTATAGTTAGTAACTTGGATATCTCTATTTCCACTCTCAGAACCCAACCAAATAAAAAAAGCGTTCCATAAAAAGACTATAATCGATAAAATTATAATTATAATAGCAATTACATTCATATGCCTTTTTTTCATATCATCACCGACCTTTAAGTGTATTATAGCATACATGCGGCGAAGCCGCAATACTTCTTCACTATTCACTATTACCTATTCCTTTCCAAAAATCCCGTTCACAATTTTTTAGTGAAAAGTGAAAAGTGAAAAGTGAAGAGTGAAAAGTGAAGAGTGAAAAAGTAAAATCCCGAACGCTTTCGCATTCGGGATTTTTGGGTGTTTTGAACTTAATGACACGAATAAAATGTGCCTGAAAACCTAGATTATTGATATAAAATTCCGAATCCCCAAGTAAAAACAAACATGTAAGCAATAATTGTAAGAAATAATCCTAAAACAAAAAATATTATTGGTAATAAATTAATCTTTCTAAATGAAATATTATAATTTATTTTTTTATAACTATAAAATGATATCAACGATACAACGGCAGATATTAGAGCCACAATATTTAAAAATGGCAATAAGAGTAAACCTATAAGAAACCCAAACAAATTCCACGCAGTCCACAATCCAAAAATGTTAAAAATTGACTCGATTAAAATCAGAACAAAAATAACTGTAAAAACAATTCCATTAATAATAGAAAATGTTTTTTTCTGCATAAAATCACCGCCTTGAGTGTATTATAGCATAAAAGCGGCGAAGCCGCAATAATTATTCATTATTCATCAGCGTAAGCGACTTCATTTTTCATTATTCATTCGAAAATCCGTTCTCGTTTAATGAATAATGAATGATGAATATTGAAGAATGAATAATACAAACAAAAATCCGCCCTCTTACGAGAACGGATTTTCGTTTGGGAGTTTTGAACTTAGTGACACGAATGAAATGTGTCTGAAAACCGAGAATTTTCTTTAATTATTGGGGGCGTTTACTGTGTGCCCACGAAATTGAACTATAAGAAACAAATCCAAGACATATTCCTACGTTGAAATTTTGAAAACCACTAATAACAAAAGATAAAGCCCCTATAATTGCATAAATACAGAATATTATTGCAGCCATCAATTCAAATAAATTCAGAAACCACTCGGGACACATAGAATTCTTAACTTGAATAAATACAACTAAAAAAATACCAAAGAAGACAATTACAGATACTATCGGGGTTACCATCATTAAATTTGTTTTATCTGCAGATGTTCCAAAGAATACGAATAGCAAATACATAAGTAAAGCTATCGTCATCGGAATAATTAAAGATAATTTTTTATTTGCAAACATTTTATCAAGCAGTTTTCTCATATTAACACCGACCTTTATGTATAGTATAGCATAAAAGTGGTAATAAATCAATGCGGAGCATTTTTATAATTCATGGCGAAGCCACACCGAACTTATTACCTCTTACCTATTACTTATTACTTCCCAAAGCCCCAAGGACGTTTGAGGTAAGAGTGAAGAGGTAATAGGTAAGAAGTAAGCCCCAAGAACTTATCGTCCTTGGGGCTTTGGGTAGTTTGAACTTAATGACACGAATGAAATTCGCCTGAAAACTGAGAATTTCCTTTATTTATCCCATAGGTTTACTGCTTCGACTCTTTTTTGAAGTTCTTTTATCATTATTTTGGAATCTTTTGGGGAATTCTTTTGTTCTTTTGCGCTATTACATAATTGAAAAACAAAAAATAGTAAACAGAAAACTAAAACAATAGGAGAAACTGTTTTATCTACATTAGCAACAGTTAATACAATAGCAATGATAACCATTGCTATTAACATTATAAGAGATATAAATTTTAAAACATTATTGAAATGGCTATACACAGTAAAATATGTAACATATGTTTTACCATCTTCTTCTATAACCTCTGCAAAAAGATTGGTAGAGTTTGTGTGTTCAATATGTTTTTTCGGCGGGTTAGTGATAGCAATTTTGCCTTTTTTAGAGCAATAAAACTCTATGAGATTTTCACTGCTTAATTCTTCCCGACAAACACCTTGCATTTGCATAAACTTATCGATTGCATCTGCCTTCGTAGTGAAAATTTCAAACTTGCCTTGCTCGATTTTTTTCATATCATCACCGCCTATGTGCATTATAGCATAAAAGAGGCGGAGCTGCAACACTTATTACCTCTTACCTATTACTTCTTACTTTCCAAAAAATCCTGAATGCAATTTAGGTAAGAGTGAAGAAGTAAGAGGTAATAAGTAAAAATCCCGAACGCTTTCGCATTCAGGATTTTTTGGCTCCCCCAACTGGGCTCGAACCAGTGACATCATGATTAACAGTCATGCGCTCTACCGACTGAGCTATGGAGGAATATTAAATTTGTCGGAACTTGCGTCGGTAGAGCGCCTTAACACTCAACCGAAATAAAACTCCCAAGTTCCTACGTCACTCAAGTCAATTTTGGTGACGTTTGCGGTTCCCGACAT
>JAZNBS010000047.1:0-59127 GCA_045587185.1 Acutalibacteraceae bacterium | reverse complement strand
TATACTCAACCGAAATAATTACACCTTCGGTATCAGACTCAAAGGTCATTGACGGATAAATTGACCTGACACCGTCAACAGTTCCGTCAAAGTTGGCAGTATAGGTGCAATACTTGATATACGGCTCATATTCTGTTGCGGTTGTACCCTCTTCGATTTGTATATATTTACAAATGACATAAGCGCCTGCCCCTACATTAGCGAGTGTTATATAGTCAATGGTTTTGTTTGGCGCAGAAGTAAAACTTACTTTATTAAATTCATTCGGGACACCGCCGGTTATGCCAAAATACTTGTTGGTTTTATCTGTATACGCAATGACCATCAATGAAGTATTAACAGAATCCCAATTACCAAAAGAAAACTCTGCCGTGAATGTGTACTGGGTGTTCTCTTTGAATTTAATGCCACTAAACGGTGTAGATGGCACTCCTGCCGCTCTTGCGGTCTCAAACCTAAAACAATCTTCACCTAAATGTGTAACACCGAGTTCATTTCTACCTTTGTAACCAAAATTTTCACAATAATCTATCCAGGCAACTTTGTCAAAAAGGTTTTTGCCACATACGTTTACAACAGGGCCTTCTGCGGGTTGGAGTTCGCAACCGTAAACGTCTAAACATTCAGCGCGGTTGCCATCCTCATCAAGAAATTCCTCCCCGTCACAATAAATTTCTGCTATTTTGGTTCCTTCTCTTACCTTATAGGTTTCAACGCCATTGCCAACATCCAAATAAACCGTGGTGCCGTCAATGTAACAGTATACATCTCCGCCTTGAGTATCTGTAGTATACAAAGCATAGTTTATTTCTCCGTCGCTTAAAATCAAGCCTGTGCCAGCACCGCTAAACGGATAAACGTGGTAGTATAAATTATCCAAAGATAACTCTGAAACACCGCGGTAATAAGGTTTACTGTTGTGAAAATCATTTAAGGGCTCATATTCCGCATATAGTCCTAAATCGTCGGTAACACGTAAAGCGGTCAGACTGTTATCGCGAACTTTAAGCACGGTTTCTTTGACTTTCGTTTTGGTTTCAACCTTATAACCAGTACCGCTTTCAAAAGGTGTAGCAATACTAATCAATGGAGCAAGTGATATTTCCTCTACTACAGTATCTACAAGAACTGTCATATAAAAATCACTGTAATAATAGGTGGTACGTACACCGTCTATATATTCCATTCTTAACCACGTTTGGCCCAATGTTGGTAGTGACGGTAATTTGTCTGTAGTGCCATCTTGATAAGTGAAAAGCAATTCAGGAGCACCACTCCCCAATCCCCTTATTGTTATTATCCAATCTGTTATTGGGTTGAAAGTGATTACATCAAGTTCATTCGTGATTGTATCTATCACAGTGGTATATTCAGGGAGATTCACCTTAACCTTTACCTCATGCTCCAACGGCGACACATCCTTGATTGACACGACGTTTCCCGACGCTCTGCCTTTAAGAGCGTTGGAAACGTTATTCACCTCATAAACCGCCTTGTTTAAAGCCTCGGCACTTTTCCTTGCCGACAAAGCGCTGTCATTAGCCAAAACCGCACTACTTTCAGCCCTATCAGAGGCATCAACGCAAACCGTTTCGGCCTGTGATACTCTTTCGGCGGCGGTCACTGCCGTTTTGGCACTTTCCACCGCCGTTTGGGCAGATGCTCTGCATTTTTCCATTGCCCTTTCAAAAACATCAGGCTCGGTTTCAATTTTCGTGCACGGCACTTCAGACCGTTCCACCCTCAGTGTGAAAACTTCGGTCTTCACAATTACAGAAGGTTCGCCGTCTTCAGAAGCGTAACCCACTATCTGACAAGCCACCTCAGGCGGTTGCATACATTCCTGAGGCACAGTGAAATTTAATACACCCTGTTCGAGAAAAAGTTCATCACTGTATTTTCCGTCGGTAATAAAACGGAAATACTGCGCCGTATTGAAGGATTTGGCACTATCCGAAAACTTTACCGTCACTGTGACGGCATTGTGCTCGCCGCTGAAACCTAACTGCTCACCGTCACATACAACCCGACCCCAATTATCAACCGAAATCAAAATATTCCGCATAAATTTATCCTTTCCGATTCAGAATGCAGCTTCCCAAATATACCAATCTTTGATAGCAACGTTGGTGCAACATTTTGTCAAGCCTTTGGGTCAATACAAATCGTATATTTGTTTCCATAATCCTCTGTTCATCAAAATTATGTAAACCAAATAACCTGTTAAGTTGTTAGACTTATCCACAAACTTATCAACAGTTGGAACGCTTTTTCGACATAAAAACGCTTAAACTGTGCCGTTTTGTCTGTGGATAACTTGTTGATAACGTGGATTACTAAATGTATATCAATAATGTTTGTAAAACATTATGTCAAGCCTTGTAACATATTGCAACCTTTAGATAAGCGTAAAAAAAGACACCGTGTTCCAAAACATTAAGTTTGGAACACGGTGATTTTAAGCGAAGTCACTCTAAGCACATTTCAGTTTTCAGATAACTACAAATTTCATCAGTCTTCATATCAAGCGCAACGGCAAACTCATCGTGAACGAGTCGCCTTGCCTCTTTCAAGGCACGTTCATCAGCAATGTGCAAACGCTTTCCGTTGGACGACAACACATTCTGACGGTTCTGCAATGACCTCATCATAACAAGACAGGCCTTTGGGTCGCCCGAAGTAATAATCCCGTTGAAAGTAATTTTACGTTCGGCATCGTTTTCGGGCCATATGTCAGGCTCTTCCTTAGAAGTTTTTATAATATCATTAACCTCATCGGCCGTCAGCACGCGTCTCACCTTGGCCAATAGTTTTTCGTTGTCAGCAGGCAAAAACACCGTCGATGTTGACTGTGAGACGGGTTTAAGCACATAGTAACGTTTTATCTCTCTGCCTATTTTCTTTTCCTCAATTCCCTCAACAACACACACTCCTGTCGTGCCGTAGGAAACCTTTTGGTTGAATTTTAACATTTTTCCTCTCCAATTCATTTGCACCGTGGGATCATCTCCCCACAACAACCCTCTTGATTTCATTTATAATTATAACATTTTGAACGTCAAAATGTAATGCACAAATTTTACAAATATTTGTCAAATTTTGTAGAAAAAACTTATAAACTGACATTTTACACAATTTAATATTATATAATAATCAATTATTGGCAAGATTTTCTGTATGTATACAAAAAAAAGCGTTGCGGTTTTTGACCGCAACGCTTTTGCCAACTTATATACAAATATCAGTCTTTCTTCGAGAAAATCTTGTTAATCAAAACGGTGGAAAGGATGATTACACCGATAACAACAAAGATAACCAACATACCTATACCCGCCTTGGGCAGAACCTCAAGAGCCTTTTCGGGGTGCCATTCCATACCCTTTTCAACCTTTTCGGGGGCTGTGCTCAAGAGATTTAAAAACATAGTTAAAAAGTTCATTGTAATTTTCCTCCTTTATCAGCCTGCGAAGAAATTGAGGATAATACCGCCTGCTATAACAGACGCAATCTGACCCGAAACGTTTACACCGATGGAATGCATCAACAGGAAGTTCTGAGGGTCCTCTTTGAGTCCCATCTTATGGACGATACGACCCGACATAGGAAATGCCGAGATACCTGCGGCACCTATCATGGGGTTGATTTTCTTCTTCAGGAAAAGGTTGAGTAACTTGGCAAAGAGAACACCGCCCGCAGTGTCAACAATAAATGCAACAAGGCCGAGACCCATAATAAGCAAGGTATCGGGTTTCAGGAACTTGTCGGCCGTCATATTAAATGCAACCGAGATGCCAAGGAAGATGGTTACAAGGTTTGCAAGAACCTTTTGTGCAGTTTCGGAAAGTGAATCAAGCACACCGCATTCACGAATGAGGTTACCAAACATCAAGAAACCGATAAGGGCGGTTGCCTGCGGAATGATGGCCGAAACAACGACGGTGATAATGATTGGGAACATAATTCTCGTAAGTTTCGATACAGACTTCTGCTCGTAAGGCATACGGATAAGTCGTTCTTTCTTTGTGGTAAGCAGTCTGATAACGGGCGGTTGGATAATGGGCACCAATGCCATATAGGAATATGCCGCAACGGTGATGGCACCAACATACTCGGACCCCAAAGTATTGGCAACGGCAATGGACGTAGGACCGTCAGCCGCACCGATAATAGCAATAGAAGCCGCATCGATTTCAGGGAAGAACATACGGGCCATAAAAAATGTGAAGAATATTCCGAACTGTGCCGCCGCACCGAAAAGCATCAACTTGGGGTTGGAAAGCAGCGGACCGAAGTCAATCATTGCACCGATACCGATGAACAAAAGCAATGGGAACAACTCATTGGCAATACCGGCGTGATAAAGTTCCATAATCGGTCCTTTTAACGCATCGGAAAACGGAATATTAACAAGCAATGTGCCAAAGCCCATGGGCAGAAGCAGGGTGGGTTCCATTTCCTTTTTTATTGCAAGGAAAATAAGCAAGCCGCCGATAAGCAGCATTATTCCGTCCTGCCACGAAAACTCCAAAAGATTTTTCCACAAAATTTCCATTTAAGAGTACAACCTCCTAAAAAACATAGTTTAACATATATTATATTAGCACCATTACTTACAAATTTCAATAGACACAATTTATAATATGTCCTCTGCTTAGGGATTTTTTTGTCGGTTGCTGTTGTAATTTTGGAACATTGGTGATATAATTTAAAAATTAACGCTTTTGATTATAATCATTATATTTGAGAGGTAATGAAATGTCCAAATTCATAGAACTTATCAAAGAAAAGTTCAAAATTGATAAGAAGACATTAAAAACCCAGGGGTTAAGATTGCTGAAATACACCGTAATCTATACGATTGCGTTGCTGTATTGGGAAATTTTGCTCAGAATACAGATAGGTTTTGAGGGAACTTCGCTCTATTTTCTTCTGTTCTTGCCTGCCGAGGCAATGTTCCTTGCCACACTGACCGGTTGGCTCAAGCCAAAACTCAACCGCCTGTTCACACCGCTTATTTTATTATTGCCGTTTCTGTTTTACCTCAGTCAGTTGATATATTTCAGAATTTTCGGCTCGGTTTTTTCGGTGTCGATGATAGGTCTGGGCGCCGACGCGGTTGGAAACTTCGGTTGGGCGCTTTGGTCCACCGTCAAGGAGTCGGTCGGTTGGATATTCTTGTGTCTTTTGCCTGTTCTTGCGGCGGCATTTCTTTCGCTGTCGGCACCCAAAGGATTTTTCGGCCGTTGCCGTCCCTTGACCCATCTTGCATCGCTGATTATGACCGTTGCACTCTGGTTTCTTGCCGTGCTGTTCCTCTTGCCGTTCGGCACGGGTGACGGCTCTGCCTTTGCCGCATATTCTTCAACCTTTGTTGACAGTGATACAGCATCAGGCCGCTTGGGTATTCTCACCAACTCGGTGATAGAACTGGGCTACACCGTTTTCGGCTCACCCGAGGAAAAGACAGACGATACGCTTGTTATTCCCAACCCGCCGCCAGAGCCCGAACCGTCCGAGCCTCAACCGCCTGAGGTTGATACTTCGCCCAATATCTTGAGCGGTATTGATTTCAACCAACTCAAAACAACGACCGACGACAAGGGCAAACAGGAGCTTTGCGATTATTTTTCGGCTCTTTCCGGCACCAATAAAAACAAATACACAGGTGCTTTTAAGGATTACAACCTTATATATATATGCGCCGAGAGTTTTTCAAAATACGCTATCGACCCCGAAGTAACACCCACACTTTACAAACTGAGTCAAGGCGGAATTGTGCTAAATAATTTCTACAACTCGTTCAAAAACACCACCACAAACGGTGAATATTCCATTATGACAGGTTTGTGGCCCGATGTTTCGAGGGATGCCGACCGCGGCGCCTCAAACGGAAGTTTTGCGCAGTCATCCAACAAACTTTTGCCATTTGCTTTGGGTCATATGTTTGAGGATAACGGCATTAAGACTTATGCCTATCATAACTATCGCGGTTATTATTATTCAAGAGATAAGACACACCCCAATCTGGGATATACCACAACAAGGTTTATGGGTGGCAAAAACGGTATGAGTTTCACTACCGCGTGGCCTTCTTCCGACCTTGAGATGATGAAACAGTCAATCGACGATTATATCAACAATGAACAGTTTCACGCTTATTATATGACCTTCTCAGGTCACGGCCCCTATTCGACCGATAATCCCATTTGTGTGAGAAACATCAAAAAAGTCCGTGAACTTTTGGGTGACCGCAAGTTGGACAGTGGTGCAGAATATTATCTTGCCGCAAATTATGAACTTGAAAAGGCAATGGCCTATCTCTTGGAGAAACTTGAGGCAGCAGGCAAACTCAACAACACAATGATTGTCATTGCAGGCGACCATTACCCCTATTATCTGCGTGACTCGGGTGTCAACTCGCTTGCAGGACACAAGTTGGAGCAGAACTTCGAGAAGTATCAGTCGTCTTGCATTATGTGGTGCGGCGGCATTGACCCCGTCACTGTCGATACCCCCTGTTGCAATGTTGATATCATCCCCACCGTGCTCAACCTGTTCGGTATGGAATATGATTCACGCCTTCTGCCGGGTGTTGATATTTTCTCGGATTCCACTCACATTTCAATGCTTTACAACAAAAGTTTTATTACCGACCGTGTGAAATACAATGCACAAAAAGGCGAGGCCGAATGGCTTTCGGCGGCCGACGGTATGACCGAGGGCGCAAAAAAATCTTATCTTGATTATTGCATTGCCGCCACAAAATCGCGCTATGCCGCATCGTTGCAGTTGATGGATGAGGATTTCTTCAGGTTTGTTATGGAGAATACCAAAACCGACACAAATACAGGAACTCAAGGTACAACCCCTTGACATCAAGCACAAACGAAACAAAACAGACAAAAACAGCTCCTAATCCAGTGTGGAAAGGGTGCTGTTTTGTTGTGTGAAAAGAATTTTGTAATTTTTAAAAAATAAATGTTGACAAGCGGTCGCGATTGTGTTATATTATTTAGGCGCTCAAGTGAGTCACACGCTGGTTTAGCTCAGTTGGTAGAGCAGCTGATTTGTAATCAGCAGGTCGGGGGTTCAAGTCCGTCAACCAGCTCCACTTTTTTAGTGCACAAATTTTATATGGGAGTGTTCCCGAGTGGCCAAAGGGGGCAGACTGTAAATCTGTTGGCTTTGCCTTCGGTGGTCCGAATCCACCCGCTCCCACCAAAACGAAAATCCTGTCGATTATTGTCGGCAGGATTTTCGTTTTGTATTATTCACTATTCATTATTCACTATTCATCATTCATTCGACAGGATTTTCAATGAATATTGAATAATAAAATCGCTTCGCTGATGAATAATGAATAATTGATTTATTTTATGCTTTCTGCTATAATGTGAGAAAATCACACTTCAACAAGTAAGTGGAGAAAGTGGAATATATGAAACTTATGAACCATATCTTTCATCATTGGTATCTATAATAAAAGACCTGCATCCTAATGCAAAGATATATTTTCATCAAACTTGGGCTTATGAAATAGATTCTAGTCATGATGATTTTGTAAAATATAATAACAATCAAAATGAAATGTATAGGTGCATTAAGAAAACTAGCAGGATGGCAGCACAATCTATTGATGCTACACTAATACCCTCAGGTGAGATAATTCAAACACTGCGAGAAACGCTTCCCGAGTTTGATTATAAAAACGGTGGCCTATCTCTTTGTAGAGATGGATTTCATTTGTCTTTGGATTATGGTAGATTTGCTGTTGCTGCAATATGGTTACGCACAATAACAGGTCAGGATATTAAAACAACAACTTTTGAAGATTTTAATCCGGAGTATGTCAGAAAAATTGTTAAAGTTGTGAATGAACTATAAATGTAACGGCATCTAAGATGGCTGAACTCCCCATCAGGTGCAACTCGGCTGATTATGCAAATAAAATAGCGCCCTATTCCAGATGCACAAGTCCAGTAAAAACGGACAATAGAAAAAACACCCCCTTTATGGTAGAATTAAAACAACTGGAATGCCTTGACTTTGATAAGACGAAATGATATAATTTAAGATGTAAATTTTTCCATAAATCAAAGAAAGTGGGATGGTAACATTGAGCAAAACACATAACAAAAAAACAACCGGATTGATAGCAACCGCGCTGTTCGTCCTTGCGTTGTCGTTCGACCTTGTGGTTATGTTTTCTTCTCCCATCAGAACCCGCGGCACAGTGTGGGATACCGCCGACTTGTGGGTAACGGACTCAGATTTTGTACCGGTTGCCTGCCTGTTTTTTGTAATTTTGTTTTTAGCGAATCTCGCCGCTTCTGTTGCTGGGAGTGTAATTTCACTACGCGCAAAAAAGGTTCGTATGTGGCCTTCCGTAACAGTGGTTTTCAGTCACGCTTTAATGTTAATAATCAACCTTATGTTCAACGCACTGAGAGACACCACATGGCTTATCATAGCACTCGTCATTTCAGTGGTTGGTGTCGTATTCAACTTCGTTTGCAGCGCTTATGAAACCCAACAATCCGAAATTCATAAAAAATCAGAATCTAACATCCTTAAAAAGCGTTTTTCCTTATTCGGCATTTCTTCCGTAGTACTTATGCTTTCACTTTTATATGTGCCGCTATGCTCATATAAAATCGATGGTAATGAATTCCCCATAGTCGCAATGGGCACAGTCGGAACCGACGAAGACCGAATTCTTGCTTTAGGTTTGTTTGTTGTTTTATTTGTTTTTACCATTATTAATTTTATAATGCTCACATCGGTGTTTAAGCACTACTCAGCCGAAATTTCAGAGTTGACTTCAAAAATACGTAACATTGTCAACCTCAACACTATCATAACCGGCACCTACTTTGTTCTTGGTGTTGTTGTGTGCTCCATCTGTAACTCAGAAGGCGGTGAGTATGATACTATCAGTTACATTCCGTTTTTAATAAGCGTTGTGCTGGCAGTTGTATTTGCTTTTACCAGTCGCAATGTGGCTGACAATAACCGTCTTGAAACCCATAAAACTGTGCGTTCAGCACGTATTGAGTTTTTCAGTTTTGGTACAGCGATATCGCTTGTCACCGTAATTGCCTCACTCTCGGATATTTTGAGGGTCACTTTTGACAATCATCCCGAAGCAGACCCCATTTTACTGAACGGTTATGATGTTTTTATGACCTATAACTCCCTTGAGGGTGGATTGCAACTGGTTGCATTTCTACTGCTTGCCATTCTGTGTATCACCATTGGGCTCTTTGTTGCCTCGCTTATTGCTTTGCTCAGCCGTTCAAAAATGTTCTTCCGTATAACCCTTGCCGAGATTGTCAGTGGTGCAATTTGTTCTTTGATAATTGGACTTTTTGGAAAATATTACGAGATAGTTCAGCACCTCAACAAAGATGTTATTGAATCGATAATCGGGAAATTCGGCGGTTCAAAATACCTCAAACTTGAATACACTGTGACCGGTCAAGCATTTATATGGTTCTTGGTTGCAATGGCTGTTTTGGTTGTGGTACTTATCCGCAAGCCTTATTCACGCGGCACCGTGGGCGAGACCCCCGTTCTTGTCGGTAACGCAGCATCTTCCGACAGTGTGAATCTGTCCGAACCGACAAGCGGTGACGGTGATGTACAAAACACTAACACCGAACCCAACCCTGTTAAAAAGACGGATGTTGACCCCTGCCCCGCGTTCAGCGAACTTGATCACAAGGCCTCGTTATATTCCAAAGAGCAAGAACGCAGAAAGGCTTTGGCTTTCCAATCTCCCACTTTACCCGAACTTGTGCAGTTTGTTGTGAACTACGCAAGGGATTGTCGTCTTCATTTAAGTTACACCCCTGAAGATATTGCAACTTTTATTGCAGGTCTTGGTGCAACAAGGCTCACCATTCTACAGGGTATGAGCGGAACAGGTAAAACAAGTCTGCCAAAAATCTTTTCGGAGGCTATTCTCGGCAACTGTGAAATTATTGAGGTTGAGTCCTCGTGGCGAGATAAAAACGAATTGCTCGGATACTACAACGAATTCAGCAAAACATATACACCCAAAAAATTCACTCAGGCCCTTTACAGAGCAAAACTCCAATCCGAAACCGTAACCTTTATTGTGCTTGACGAGATGAATCTGAGCCGTATTGAATATTATTTCTCGGATTTCCTGTCCTTAATGGAAAATGAAGAAGACAAGCGTGAAATTAAGCTTCTGAATATGGCACTCAACCGTAGGGAAAGTGGCAAGACGGTTGATTATCTTTGTCTTTCTGATGGTCACACACTAAAAATTCCAAATAACATTTGGTTTATCGGTACAGCCAACCGTGATGAAAGCACCTTTGAGATAAGTGACAAGGTTTACGACCGCGCGCATACGATGAACTTCAACAAGCGTGCACCCAAGCCTTTGGCTTTCGGCCAGCCTATACCCCAGCGCTTTATTTCGGTGGCCGAGTTCTCAAAATTACTGCAAAACGCAAAAACCACAATTAATTTCGACATTGACAACTATCCGCTTATCAAAGAGGTTGAAGCGTTGCTTGCTCCTTACAATATTTCATTCGGAAACAGAATTGCCAACCAAATCGAAAGTTTTGTAAGAATTTATTGCTCATGCTTTATGAACCCTGAAATCGTTTTGCCCGAAGCCGTTGAAAAAATACTCCTGAGCAAGGTTGTAAGCAAACTAGAGTTCAAGAGCATTGAAAACAAGGTTGAACTTGCCGCAGAGTTTGAAAAACGCAAACTTCTCAGATGCAGTGAGTTTATTCTTAAGCTCAATGAGGACTGACGATGTCTGAAAAATTATACAATGCAGATGCAGCATCCTCTTTTTATGAGGATTATTCCGCGATTGCCGCGTTTGTCAGAACCGACAATAACATAACATATCAGCAGTTTGATGCAAAAATTTTGAATAAAGTCAACCTTTTCGCCCTGCCGGAAAATTTTGATTTTGATGCCCTTAATCAATGCCTCGATATGATAATCAAGACCCTGCCGTCAATAAAGCGAATTTTTGCTAAACCCATTACACACATCACCACTTCTTCCGAAATTTTGCCGGTCGAATCGGTGCACTACATAAACAACGAGACCCTTGTGCACGCTTCGGTACACAGTGAGTTGTGGGCCGATATAACAAGTGACGGTTTGAAACCGCGAAAACTGTTGACCAAGGATAACCGCGACAACTATGCCATTTATGAGAACATCATATTTGCGCGCACGGTTGATATGATACTTTCCTTTGTTAGACAAAATTTAAGTTTTTTGAAGAGCATTCTTTACACCAACCGTAACCTTGAATTCAATCTGCTTGAACGTGAAAACCACGCGATGTATTTTTTGAGCATCGGAAAATTTCATGCAAGCTATGTGCGTGACTATGTCAAATACACCGCCGTGGCCGAAAAGTGTATGGAAAAAGCACTGTTTATTGACCGAATTATCCGTGCAAGACTTTCCCGTCCGGTATATAAAAATTGCAAAAGGCATCTGGGTGTGCCATCCCTCAAAAAGACAAACATTTTCCGTATGGATAAAAAATATCACAAGATATATGTTCTTTTTAAACGACTTTTTGAAAGCAACACACAGACTAATGACTATACCCTGTCAAAACAGGTCGGTCAATATGAGGGCTACAGTCATTTTTGCACTTTGTTGTCTCTTTTTGCGGCAGGAAACTTCAATTTCACATTTTCTGAAAATGAGAATATTGATTTTATCAACACCGATACCGTTTGCACCTTTGACAAGTGGAATTTGAGATTGGAATCGTTTACTTGTAACGGTCTAAAGACCGTTTCGTTTTCGGTTTCAAAAGACACAGTATACAAAACGCTTTTGCTCATCGCTCCCAATGCAGAGGTGGGAAATCAGACACTTGCAATACTCAAAAATTCATATGAAGCCGATGAATATTTGTTTGCCTGCCCCACAGAAGAGGACAAGGCGGTCTATCTTAGCATTTATGACATAGATTCATTTCGCCGTTTGCAACAAATAATTTTGAGGGGAATGGTTTGTTCCGACAAAACACGCGATGTTTGTCCGTTCTGTGGCCAACCCTTGGAACGTATTGACGGTAAAAATGGAGTGTACTTTGAGTGTGCTTATTGCAGAACACAGATAAAGACCGAAACCTGCCCCGAAACCAATCAACCGTTTGATGTGACAAAAATAAAAAACTATACCGTTACCAACGATATAACTGCACATTCAGCAAAAAACGGCAAAACGTCTGCGTCACTGATGCATTTCAGAAACATTACGGCCATTGGTTTAAACGCCGAACCAATATGTCCCAAATGCGGAAGAATTCATTTTAATTGACCGTTTTGGACTTTTATTTGAAAAAAATCTATTAAATAAAACGACCCGCAGCAATGCTAGTGCATCAATGTGGGTCGTTTACTTATTTTAGGGATTATTTCTTACCCAGTTCTTTTGTGCGTTCAAACGATGCTTTGACCGCTTTTTTGACCGTTCCGTCAAGGTCAGACGCAAAGAGTGATTTCACACCCTCAATCGTACTGCCGCCCTTACTGCAAACATTTTCTCTTAAAACTTCAGGGTCTGTGCCGCTATCTCTTACCATTTTACCTGCGCCAAGCACCGTCTGCGCTGCCAATTTCAGCGACTTTTCGCGTGACAATCCCGCCTCAACGCCGCCATTGGCCAAGGCTTCGATGAACATATAACAGAATGCAGGTCCGCAACCTGAAACTGCTGTTGCAGCATCAAAAAGCGTTTCGTCGGTATAATCACAAAGACCTGCAAACTGCATCAGCTCAAGGAAAAGTTTAACATCACTGTCACTCACCAAGTCATTCTTGCAGTAAAGTATCATACCGCTTTCAACCGCCGCAGGGGTGTTGGGCATAATGCGTATTGTAGGATAGTTTCCGCCCGCCATTTCGCACACCGATTGCAATGTTACTCCCGCCGCCATTGATACAAGTATAAATGGTGTTTTGCGACGTTTCAACGCGTCCTTTAAAGGTTCCAAAACCTCTGCCAGAACCTGTGGTTTAACACCCAAGAATATCATATCGCAATTTTGGGCAATTTCATCATTGGTCGAAGCGGTGGCGTTCAATTCCTGCGACACTGCTTTCAATTTTTCTTCAAAATAATCCGAAAGATGTAATTCGTGTTGCGTTCTGGCGGCGGCTTTTGCCAAAGTTCCACCCATATTTCCGCAACCAATAAATCCTATTTTACTCATAGTAAATCCTTTCAGCGAACCTGACCGTTGCCCTTGATGATGTACTTATACGAGGTCAGTTCTTTCAGTCCCATAGGGCCACGGGCGTGAAGTTTTTGGGTCGAAATACCCATTTCGCAACCAAGACCGAACTCACCGCCATCGGTAAATCTTGTCGATGCGTTGTGATAAACTGCGGCACTGTCAACATACAGGGTGAAACGGTCTGCATTTGCTTGGTTTTCGGTCACAATACACTCACTGTGACCAGTTGAGTGTGCCGAAATATGGGCTATGGCCTCATCCACGCTTTCAACCACTTTGACACCCAGAATATAATCCAAAAACTCGGTGTCAAAATCGGTGTCGGACGCAGGTGTGCCGTCGATTATTTTTGCGGTCTTTGGATCAACACGCAGTTCAACAGGCACAAGACCTTTAGCCTTGCGGTCATCAACAAGGCGTTGCTTTAAAAGCGGTAAGACCTTTTCGGCAACCGCGGTGTGAATCAAGCATACTTCGGCGGCATTGCATACCGAGGGTCGGCTTGTCTTGGCGTTTTCAATAATATTGAGTGCCTTGTTTGCATCGGCAAACTCGTCAATATAAACGTGACAGATGCCTGTGCCCGTTTCAATACAGGGCACCTTGGCGTTTTCAACGCAAGAACGAATAAGGCCCGCACCGCCACGCGGAATGAGCATATCGACAAGGCCGATAGCCGTCATAAGGTCGGTTGCACTTTGCCTTGATGTGTCGGTCACCAGACATACTGCATCTTCGGGGAAATTGGCTGATTTCAAACCCTCTCGCAAAGCATTGACGATGGCAATGTTTGAATTTATTGCCTCTTTTCCGCCTCTTAATACACAAACATTGCCTGCCTTGATGCTCAACGCAGCGGCATCTGAAGTTACGTTGGGTCGACTTTCGTAAATCATTGCAAGCAGTCCCAAAGGCACCGAGACCTTGCGGATAGTGAGTCCGTTGGGACGTTCAACGGTCGATATCGTCTCACCAACGGGGTCGGGGAGTTTGGTAACATCCACAACCGCATCGGCCATAGCGAAAATCCGCTCCTTTGAAAGCGTCAGACGGTCAATCATAACGGGCGAAATCTTTTCTTTTGCGTTCTCAATGTCCAAAGCGTTGGCGGAAATTATCTCATCACATTTGTTTTTAAGGCTTTCGGCCATTTTGATAAGGGCAAGGTTTTTTTGCTCACTGCTCATTGCGGCCACGGTTGCCTTTTGCGCCTTGGCTTTTCTCAGAATTTCTAATGTTGTCATTTTATTACCTTTCCCAAAAACCTTGTACCGACCGACTGACCCTCGGCAATACTATAGAGTGCTTCGGGGTCATTGCCGTCGGTTATGACCATATCAATACCCTTTTTCATACAAGTTGCGGCGGCACGTATTTTGGTCTGCATTCCGCCTGTACCAAGCGCCGAACCTGCCCCGCCGCCGAGCGCAGTTATCTCATCAGTTATTTCATCAACACGTGGGATGAGTTTTGCGTTGGGGTCTTTGTGTGGGTCGGCGGTATACAGTCCCTTAATATCGGACAAGAGCACCAACAAGTCGGCCTTGGCCTCAACCGCGACAATGGCGGCAAGCGTATCGTTATCGCCCACCGAGATTTCCTCGGTCGAAACGGTGTCATTTTCATTGATAATCGGCATAACCCCCAACTCAATCAAACGGTTTAGTGTGTTGCAGAAGTTGTGATTACGGTTTTCGTCCTTAAGGTCACTGCCTGTGAGAAGTATCTGCGCAATAATATGTCCGTACTCGGAAAACTCTTTGTCATATATGTACATCAACTCGCACTGACCGATAGCGGCGGCAGCCTGTTTGGTTGGCATATCCTGCGGCTTTTCACGAAGTCCTAATTTACCCACACCCATACCGATAGCACCCGATGACACCAAAATCAACTCGTGACCTGCATTCTTAAGGTCACTCATTACACGGCAAAGTTTTTCAACGTGACGGATATTCAAATTTCCTGTTTTGTGGGTCAGCGTTGAGGTGCCCACCTTTACAACAATTCTCATTACATTACCTCTGTATTCCAAAGTATAATTTTTGTATATTACAATGATTATATACCCATAACATAAATCTTGCAAGTGTAAAACCATTTTATTCCCATATTTTCTGTCTTGGCTATTGTAAAAACTACCTTTTTGTGGTATCATATATAGGTTTTAAGATATATACTTTCAAATTAAAAGGAGTATTTCGATGGCTGATATCAAATCAGAAATTTTACGCAGAAGAACATTTGCGATAATCTCCCACCCTGACGCAGGTAAAACAACACTCACCGAAAAACTTTTGCTATACGGAAGAGCAATTCAGTCTGCAGGGTCGGTTAAGGGCAAGCAGAACGACAAGCACGCCGTTTCCGACTGGATGGAGATTGAGAAGAAAAGAGGTATTTCCATCACCTCGTCAGTTCTTCAGTTTGAGTATGACGGTTATTGCATCAATATCCTTGACACTCCGGGACATCAGGACTTCTCGGAAGATACGTACCGTACCTTGACGGCTGCCGACAGCGTTGTTATGGTTATCGACGCTGCAAAGGGTATCGAGCCACAGACCAGAAAGTTGTTCAAGGTTTGTGCGATGCGTCACATTCCTATTTTTACCTTTATCAACAAACTTGACCGTGAAGCGCGTGACCCGTTTGAACTGCTTGATGAACTGGAAAAGGAATTCGGCATCGGCACCTATCCTATGAACTGGCCTATCGGTTGCGGTCAGGATTTCAAAGGTGTTTACGACCGCGCCGAACACCGCATTTTAACCTTCTCGGAGTTCCACGGCGGTTCCAACCGACTTGAAGCAATCAAGTGCGATATCACTGACACTGAAAAACTCGATGAGCTTATCGGTCAGTATCAAAGAGCCGACCTTGTCGACCAGATTGAGTTGCTTGACGGCGCAAGCTTTGATTTTGACCTTGAACAGGTGCGTTGCGGGAAACTGACCCCTGTTTTCTTTGGCTCTGCTCTCAATAACTTCGGCATAGAGCCGTTTCTTGAGAACTTTCTTAAAATGACCACCACCCCCCTTTCCTACCGTTCGGGTGACCAAAAAATTGACCCCGCAGACGAGCGCTTTTCGGCCTTTGTTTTCAAGATTCAGGCCAATATGAACAAGGCGCACCGCGACCGAATTGCATTTATGCGAATCTGCTCAGGTAAGTTTGAACGCTCCAAGGAATATTTTCACGTTCAGGGCAATAAGCCTATTAAATTGTCACGTCCTCAGCAGATGATGGCCGAGGAACGCGAGGTTATTGATGAAGCCTATGCCGGCGATATTATCGGTGTTTTTGACCCCGGTATTTTCAGCATCGGCGACACGATTTGCGAAAAGGCAATGAAGGTTGAATATGCAGGCATACCCACCTTTGCGCCTGAGCATTTTGCCATTGTTGAGCAGATTGATTCACTGAAACGCAAGCAGTTTGCCAAGGGTATTACTCAGATTGCCCAAGAAGGCGCAATACAAATGTTCTTCCTTCCTAATTCAGGTATGGAGCGTGTTTACGTCGGCGTTGTCGGTATGCTTCAATTCGACGTTCTGCAGTTCAGAATGGAATCCGAATACGGCGTTAAATACAGCCGTCAGGACACGGCGCACAGTCTTGTCCGTTTTGTTGAAAACACTGACCTTGATATAAAATCCTTAAACCTTATGCAGAATACAAAATGGGTACAGGATGTCAAGGGCAGAAACCTGCTTTTGTTCACCGCTGACTATGAAATCAACTGGGCTTTGGACAAGAACCCAGGACTTATCTTAAAAGAATTCAGCCAGATGCAGGAAGATATGCAATAAACGTAAAGGCTTCGCACCACAGGAATACCGTATGAAGCATAAAAATGATAAAAACAGACCTGTTCTCTAACAGGTCTGTTTTTGCGTTATCTCAACTTTTGGATTTCTGCCGAGTGTTTGAGATTGGCAAAAATCCTGTCAGCGTCAAATCTCACACCGCGATTTTCAAGCACACGTTTTGCGGCAAGACTTACAACCGGCAAAAGTTCTGCCGAGGTGAACACATAAGCGTTCCAAGCCCTACCCGAGAACTCGTTTGCCCAATCGTTAAGGTCGGCAACATCCCGCAATTCAACCAACCTGCCGTCATGGGTCGAAACACGCACATCGGTGTAATTCTTGGCAGTGGTGGGTTTGGGCACTGAGTAAAAAATATCAAAAAGGTCCACTTTTTGCTTGTCAAGACCGTTCAACTCGCATATCTTCCATGCCTCATCCCTCACGTCCTTGCGAAATCCACCCGAAAACATTGCATTTTTCACAGTCTCAAACCCTTCATTGAGGGTGGTGCCGTGTACAAGATTGCTCATATTTATAACCAAAGCCTTTTTGGGCAGATTACGTGTTTTTATCTTTCGCACAACATCTGAAATCGTCTTGCCGGACTCCGCATGGATTGGCATATTGAAAGCAGGCACCCTCAAATCGGGGTCACCGCTTTCATCATATATCTTGTAAATATCTTCATCACAATAATAAAGGAAATCGCACGGGTGTTGCAACTTCCCGTTAAATTTCAGACCGCTTACCACGTCATACACAAGCGCATCCGCCGCCAGAACCTTCTGGTGCTGATAGATGTACCTTGTCAGCATCTGTTTGCCGAATATCATTTCCTCAACGGTTGAAACACCCGAAATCGGCACTGTGAGGTGCTTGGCTATGACAGTTTTTCCGTCAACTTCTTGCTCAACGTCAACTATTTTTATTTTATAAAGAAAACGGTCAATGTGATAGGTCAACGATAGCCCTGTGATATAACTGTCACGGCGGAGATAGTCCAAAGAATCGGCATCAAACTGACCGTTTATCATCTCGGTCAGAAAATATTTCTGCACAAATTTACCGTTGTGTTCAACCACCTTATCAATGGTTGCACCCACTATCATACGGCCGATATCGTCAAAAAATCCGTCGGCATCTACCGACTCAGGATAACTTACGTGAGAAGTGAAAAACTCCTTGAATGACGGTGTATTTACGATTATGTAGGCCAATATTTCGTGCGGTTGCGCCGAAGAAAAAATCTCAAAAGAACTTTTAAGATTTTGAAATTCATCAGTACTGCTATACATCCTTTCGGACAGATGTGAGAAAAAGCAGTGTCCCACATCGTGCAAAATGGCGGCAATGCGAATTTTGTTGAGGTCACTTCGTGAAACCGCGCGCTCGTTTGAGCCGTCGGGGTCAAACCCGTCGTTGATACTGTCGGCCATTTTTGTGACAAGTGCCGCGACACCTAAAGTGTGTTCAAAGCGTGAGTGGTGCGCCGAAGGGTAGGTCAACACTGCAAGGCCCAACTGATTGATGTTGCGAAGGCGTTGCATCAAGGGTGAGTCAAGCAACTGCAACTCCCACGGGAAAAACTTCATCGTTCCCCACACGGGGTCGTGCACAACCTTAATATCGCGGTAGCCAGCAGGTTCAAATCCTGCAAGCATCTGCGAAACATAACGGTCAGCCCTTAAGGTGAAATCAGAATATGCAACCGCCTCGGGCGAGCCCTTGACGGCATTTTGAGGACATCTAACCATCAGAATCCCTCCAAAAACCTTATATACTTACAGTTTAAACTATTTCCCCAAAAATTGCAATACCGCTTATAAATTTAAACACACCCCCTTTGGACTTTATGATGTATATGTTATATAATATTGATATGAAAGGTGGAAATTTCGTGAGAGAATTATTGAAAAAACAGTTTGAACGAGAGGAAAGATACACAAGCATAGGCATTTCGGCTGACGGTTCACAGCAATGGCCAATGGAGGTACCGTGGCAACACATGGCCCACGCATTCAATATGAAAACCCCACGCATTCATCTGACGGTTGAAGATATTTATGACCCCGAAGTGTTGGAGAAACTCAAAGAATTTGTGGTGGTGGGTTGCTATATTTTTGTACCGTTAGAGGACTACTCCTTTTTGAATAATTTTACTGACCTGTGGGACCTTCATATTGCACACGGTCATAACCTCAAGGACATTTCTTTCGTTGAAAACTGTCCTGAATTATTTATGCTTCATCTCGAGAATGCCCACATTCCAACCTTTGCGCCATTATTCAAAGACAAACCATCAAAACGTTTTCCATCCCTGTGTATGTGTCTTGTTGACTGTGGAGTTGAAAATATTGACGCACTTTATGACCAAGAGGTCTATTTTTCAGAACTTGTAATTATCAACCCAAAAGGTACCAATGACCGCAGACGTTGGGAGGCTGTCCGTTCGGGAGATTTTGTCTATTACGAATTTGAAATACAGTAAAGCATTTCAAAGATATTTGAATATTATCAAAAATTTATAGTGACAAATTGAATCATATGTGATATAATATTCTGGAAATATGGCTTTTGAAGTTTCAAAATTTATGGAGCGTTAAATATGAATATTCAGTATCTTAAAGAAGTATCCGATGTTTTGTCGGGCGTTATGAAAGAAAACGGTTACTCAGCAGAGGGTCAGGAACTTGGCACCTTTAAGGGTGAGTTCAAGACCTACAAAATTGCCTATGCAGAAGACAAAAGGATGTTCAGCGTTTCGGTTGCCCCTGCCGAGTCAGAGAGTTTTACCGAACTGAGTTCTTGGTTTTTTGACGAGGCTGACCACGGTGCAAAAGATACCGTCTGCATCGGAGAGGACTTCCTTGAGGCCGTCGCTAAGGACGCAGGTATTACCGTTGTGAAAACTGCTGACGGCACCGCAAAGGAAATCGCACTGCCCGAAAAGGCCGCCTTGGGCACCGAACCCGGTGTTGAGGCCTTTGCCCAGAAATTCCTTGCAATGTTCCCCCAATATAAGGAGTCATACAAGGAAATGATGGCAAAATACGGCGAGTTTATGTATGTTGAGTTTTTCAAGCGTTACGGCATCGCCAAGATGAACGAACTTATGTCCAACGAGATTGCTAACAAAAAGCAACTCACAAAGTATTGGAATATGCTGGGAGATATGCACTATGAGGGCGAACTTGTTGTGGCCGACATTATCTGTGCCGTTATCCTTGCCGGAGCTTTTGGAAATCAGCCTCAAAAGTTTGACGAGGCTGCCGAAAAGTATCTGGCGGATTACCCCTTCCTCAAGGCTTCTGGCAAGGCAATCGTTCATGATTACAAAAACAACCGCAAACTCCGAAAAATGCTTGAAGCATAAGAAACGAGAATTAAAAATCGCTTAACACCAAAGGTGTTAAGCGATTTTTCTTATATATATTATTCCAAGCCAATGTAAGGCGCGGGGTCAACCTGTTTGCCGTTAATTATAACCTCAAAGTGCAGATGATAACCCGTTGCAGTACCTGTGATACCGACCGAGGCGATGCGTTGACCCGCCTTAACCGTGTCCCCCACCTTGACAAAATTTTTGTTGTTGTGGGAATAAAGCGTTTTAGTTTTTCCGTCGTTATGCTGAATCTCGATAACATTGCCGTAACCCGACTTTCGTCCCGAGAAAATAACCTTTCCATCATCCGCGGCATAAATATCTGTTCCTTTAGGCGCACCGATATCCAAGGCTTTGTGGCCTCTGCCGTCACCCCAGAACGAGGTAATATAAGTATTGTCACTGCATTTGACGGGGAAAACCATGGTTGCATTTTTGCCGGTCATTATTTTGCTGGCAAGAACATAACCCGAATGATAAACTGTGGTCTTTTTGGTGCCTTTTATCGTAATCTCATCAACTGCGGGAGTGATGATTTCACTTTTGACCGTTTCTGCATCGAAACGTACACCGTTAATATAGGTTACATTTGCGGTTACATCAGCCAAGCCATCCTTACCCTTTTGGGTAACCTTTTTATAGTTGGTCTTTTTATTATTGTTATATTGAACGGTCTTTCCGTATGGCATGACCTCTTCAAACTGCTCAACGCGTGAGGTCATAAACTGGATACCGTATTCACCGTCAACCATTTTTTTACCTTCAACCGCCATTTTTGAGGCAAATTCCTGCGTAGCATAAATATCAGCCAACATAACACTGTTGGCAAAGCCCTTGAATGTAAATCCGTCACCTGCATAATGCGAAATTGCTCGATTAAGAGCCGACTGCATCATTGCAAAATCGTCTGCAACGGCAACCAAAACTCCGTCTACATACAGTCCGCACACCGAAACAATGCTCTCTGAGCGGTTAGAAACCGCACTGACCGTTTCTTCAACCGAAACGATGTTATTACCGGTAACGGTAACCGTATCCAGTTTGAACAAAGACGTATCGACTGTACCGTGAACCGTTCTGCGAACGGTATCAACAACCTCTTCTGCGCAGTTCATATCGGCGACATAGCCGAATGTGCGGTTGCCGTAACGCACCACAACGGCCGATTTTATTTCAGTAGCGTAAGCCACAACTGAAATTGAAAGGCAAAGCGCGGTTGTAAGCAGTATGGCTGTGGTTCTGGCCTTGTGTAAATTGACCTTTGAAATCCACTTGTAAACACATTTTGCCAACACCTCAAGGCAGAGGTCAACAAAACTCCAGATATCAATAACCCTCTCTGCAATCATGGGTGCGACAAAACAAACAAAGCCACGAACTGCTTCTGCGGCCTTGTCGAAATAAGATATCAACTTTTCCTTGAACGGAAACTTGAAATTAAACAAACAATCACCTTAAAAACTTATAATAGTTACAACTTTGTAATAAAGCACAATGACTATTATACACAATTATTACAAAATTGCAACCTTTTTCACGAAAAATGTTTCAAATTTGTAATTTTTAAGCCTTATGACCAAATAAAAGTCATAAGGCTTTGAAATTTTAGGCAATATTTTGTTAAATTTTAAAAATTATAGTTGAAAATCCGAGTATTGACAAAACAATCACCAAAGAAACCGTGCATATTAAACTCGGTGAACACTTCCCTTGGCGTAGCCGTAAACAGTACCGCTGGTATCAGCAGTGATAACCACAGGGTCACGATATGATATCATACCGCAAAGTTTTTTCAACCTTCTTTTATTTGCATTATCCCCCTAATAATTCAGCATTTCAACTGTATATCCGTCTAAAACAGGAATATAATCCTCTGCCTCACGCTTTGCTCCAATGAGGTTATGCTCAAGGTAGTTTCCGCATTCAATGGATGAAACGCCGGGGATGTCACCCTCAAAATCTCTCAAAAACGCAAACGCATGACGCACAAGTTCTATGACATCTTTGGGGTCGATATTACGCACCAAAAGGTAAAATCCCGTACGACAACCCATTGGTCCAAAGTATATGATACGGTCTTTGAACTTGCTGTTTCTCACAAAGGTCGCAACAATATGTTCAATGGTATGCATTGCAGAATTGTTGAGATAGTTCCCTTTGTTGGGCAATTTCATTCTTATATCGTATGTGATGATGTCACCGTCAATGCGCGAGATATAAAGTCCTCGTTGCAGAATATCGTGATTAACCTCAAAACTTGCAATTCTTTCCATCATTTCACCTGCTTTCAAAATATTCATCATCTGTTATGCCGTAAATGTAAATATCATTGACACGTCCGTTGAAATAGTAACCCTTTCGGGCGGTACCTTCAAACTGAAATCCGAGTTTTAAAAGCACCCTTTGGGATGCAGTGTTCTGAGGAAGTACCCTCGCAAACACCCTCTGCACCCCGATACGGTTAAAGGCATATCCCATCAAAGCATCGGCAATTTCGGTGGCAAAGCCCTGATTCCAAAAGTCACTCAAAACGCTATATCCTATTTCGGCAATCTTGTAGTCATCATCCATCGAAACATAACTGCAGGTGCCGACAACACGTCCAGATGCCTTTTCCTCAACCGCAAAAAACATACATTCCTTTTTACGGTAGCGAGATATCTGATAGTTTATAAACTCCTTGGTTTGGGCTAACGATTCGTGCGGACTCCAAAGCGCAAACACTGACGTCTCAGGGCGGTGACACAACTCATACAAATCCTGCGCATCCGCCTTTTTAACCATTCGGATAACAAGGCGGTCGGTTTCAATGCGTGGGTAAGGCACAAAATATTCGTTATACATTAAAATATAGCACCTCGTTAAAACAGTGTCATTTGGTTGGTGTCAGGTAAGAAACTCAATGCTCCGACCGACTTCAACTTTTCAATAACAGTCTTGGAAACACCTGACTCTATCTGTAGGTCATCAATAGACAGGAAATTACCTTCATCCATTGCCCTTTGAATATCGTCGGCGGCCTTTTCACCTACACCGGGCAATACACCAATAGGCAGACGCATCTTTCCGTCCTCAACGAGGAACTTTCTCGAATGGGATTTGCGGAGGTCTATGGGCAAAATTTCAATACCGCGAGACAGCATTTCGTTGAATATAAGCAAATTGTCAAGGATGCCTTTTTCCTTAACGCCAGCGGCATTGCCCATTAGTTTAATATCATTTATACGCTTTTTGACGGCATTCTGCCCCTGCAAGAGAGTTTCAACCTCAATATCATCAGAACGGACGGTAAAGTAAGCGCAATAGAACTCAACGGGCTTATGCACCTTATACCAACCAAGACGCAAAGCCGCAATCATATATGCGGCGGCGTGAGCCTTGGGGAACATATATTTTATTTTATAGCAAGAATCAATATACCACTCGGGAACGTTGTTTTCCCTCATTGCTTGCAGATGCTCTTCGGTAAGCAGTTTCTTTGCCTTGCCTTTACGGACAATCTCCATAATTTTAAATGCCATTTTCTTTGACACACCGCGGTAAATAAGGTATGTCATGATATTATCACGCGTTCCGATAACTTCGGAAATGGTACATACCTTTTGCTTGATGAGGTCCTGTGCGTTGCCTATCCAAACGTCGGTACCGTGTGACAGACCCGAAATCTGAAGCAGATCGGAAAAGGTCTGCGGTTTAGACTCATCAAGCATATCGCGGACAAACTTTGTGCCCAACTCAGGCAGTGCGTATGTTCCTGTTTTGGAGAAGATGTCCCCTTCGGTAACACCAAGAGCGTCGGGCGACAGGAACAGGCTCATAACATCGGGGTCACTCATCGAGACCGAAAGCACCGAGATACCCGTGTTTTCCTCAAGATATTTATAAATTGTGGGCACATCGTGACCGAGCTCGTCAAGTTTGAGGATGTTATCGTGAATCTTATGGAAATCGAAGTGTGTAGTAACCATATCGGAATCGACCTTGTCGGCAGGGTGTTGAACGGGACAGAAGTCGTATACCTCCATATCCCTTGGTACAACAACCATTCCACCTGGGTGCTGACCCGTGGTACGCTTGACCGCCGAGCCTTCAATAGCGGCGGCAAGACGTGCCTCCTCTGCCTTGTTCATTGTGATTCCATAGTCCTCGGCATAGTGCTTGACGTAGCCGAACGCGGTTTTTTCGGCAACGGTGGCAATGGTGCCTGCCTTGAAAACGTTTTTGGGTCCGAACAGTTCTTCGGTGTATTTATGGACAAGGGGTTGTACCTCACCCGAGAAATTCTGGTCAATATCGGGAACCTTATCACCGTCGAAACCGAGGAAGGTTTCAAACGGGATATCGTGTCCGTCGCGGTTATAGTCGGCACCGCATTCGGGACATTTTTTAGGTGGCAAATCAAAGCCCGAACCAACGCTGCCGTCGGTTATAAATTCTGAATGTTTACATTTTGGGCAAACGTAATGCGGAACAAGCGGGTTGACCTCAGAAATACCGTTCATCGTGGCGGCAAAAGACGAGCCAACCGAGCCACGGGAACCGACAAGATAACCCTTGCTTTCAGAATATTCAACCAACTTTTGCGCCGTAACATACATAACCGAGAAACCGTGACGGATGATAGAATCCAATTCACGTTCAAGACGTTCTTTTACGACTTCGGGCAGAGGGTCACCGTATATTTCGTGCGCACGGCGGTAGCACTTTTCGGTCAGAATATCATCCGAACCCTCGATTTTAGGCGGATAGTTGCCACTCGGCACCGCACGGACGTTAGGCTCAACCATATCTGCAATTTTCTGCGGATTATCAATAACAACCTCTTTTGCCCTATCACCGAGATAACTGAACTCTTCAAGCATCTCATCGGTAGTCTTAAAATACAAGGGTGCCTGCTCCTCGGCATCCGAGAATCCCTGACCAGCCATTAAAATGGTACGAAGTCTTGCATCCTCAGGGTTAAGGAAATGCACGTCACCCGTTGCAACAACAGGTTTGCCGAGTTTATCGGCAATCTCAATAATACGGCGGTTGAAATCAAGTAACTCTTCTTCAGAGTTTACGGTGCCGTTGCGGAGCATAAACATATTGTTGCCCCTCGGCTGAATTTCAAGGTAATCGTAAAATTCGGCAAGTTTAAGTATCTCTTCTTCCGTCTTGCCGTCCAAAATAGCGCGGAAAATCTCACCCTGCTCGCAAGCACTGCCGATTATCAGACCCTCTCGGTATTTGTTTATAACGCTTTTGGGCATCAACGGTCTTGCGGGACGTGGTTTCGCGGGGTTACTTTTGTTATAGGTTTTAAGGTAATAATTTAAGTTCGAATAGGAAACAAGACGGTACAGATTTTTCAATCCCGTCTGGTTTTTGACAAGTATAATCTGGTGATAACGGGTCAAGGACGTGGAATCAACACCGCCGTCAATACCGCCCTCTATCTCCTGACCGTCAATATCATTTACAAAATAATCCTCAACACCGTAGATTATCTTGAAATCGGCACCCTCATTATTCCCCATAATATCATCATAGGCACTCATTGCATCAGGGAAAGACTGCACAACTCCGTGGTCGGTGATGGCGACCGCCTTGTGACCCCACTTGAAAGCACGCTTGACGACATCCTTAACGGGGGCTACAGCATCCATCTGCGACATACTTGTGTGAAGATGCAACTCAATTCTCTTTTCCTCTGCTGTATCGGTCTTGTCAGCCTTTTTATCGACGGTGGCAATACCGAAAGGCTCAAGGCAATAGTCCTTTTCCCAATCGTCCATCTGATATTTTCCGTGAACGATAACACACTTTCCCTTTTTGAGTTCATTACCGAAGATATCGGCATACTGATTGCCGACAACACCCTTAACGGTAACCGAGTAGGTACCGTCATACATCTGAAACTTGACACGCTGACCCTTACCGCTTTTGGTAGGAACTATTTCAGAAAAGAATATCTCACCCCAGACAAGACTTTCATCGTCCTCGGGGTTTATCTGTGACAACGGTATCAAATCTCCGTGAATTTTCTTGCCGTAAATCTGAGTAATCGTATCGGCAATAATGGGCGCATCTTCAGGTATAAGTAAACCCGTTATCTTGCGAGGCTCAGGCGGTTTGCGGTCGGGCACCCTTGAACCGTTTTGGTTGCCGAAACTTTTTTGAGCAACAGGCTTGGGCTCGGACGCGAAATAATCCACCGCTTTTTGGCGGTACTCAGGTGCAACCATTTCAACCTCTTCAAGTTGACCGTCAAAGGTTATCTCGGTTTCAACATTGAAACGTTGGGATACAATAGCACAAAACTGACGTTCAAAGTCACATTCCTTGATGGTTCCCAATCCGCCAAATTTAAGGGTAATGCGTGTTATTGAATTTTTCTCTGCTCCGTCGCACACCTCGAACTCAGCGCCGTTGAAATAGCCGTTGAGCATCACATTGGCCGCGCGAAGTTCCATTGCAATATCTTCGGCCGCGGCAGATGAATAACACTCAGCCTTATACGTCGCATAAAGTTTGACATTGCGAAGATCAAGTGAGCTTTTAAGACGTTCGCAAATTTCAATCGATTTTTCTCTGTTTATGTAATCGGCAAAACGCACAAAAGCCGTAAGCGAGCGCTCCTCTGTGCTCACCTCACAGCGTTCCAGAATGCCGTTTTCAACTGTTTCTCCAAAGCCTTCAACACTTGGGCCAAAGACATTTTTCACAGTAGGGAAACCCATTTTCAACTCTCCGTTTATATTTTTTCAATCTCTTTCATCAGTTCACTTAACAATTCATTTTCGGGCACCTTGCGGAGTATTTCACCTTTTTTGAAGATGATTCCGCAACCGTCACCACCCGCGACACCGATATCGGCCTCTCTTGCCTCGCCAGGACCGTTTACCGCACAACCCATTATGGCGACCGTTATGTTCTTCTCGCAAAGTTGCAATAAGTCCTCTGCTTTTTTTGCAAGTTCAATGAGGTTTATTCGGGTTCTTCCACAAGTTGGGCAGGAAACAATTTTAATGCCGTCGTTACGCAAGCCCACCGCCCTCAGTATATCTCTTGCGGCTCTGACTTCTTTTACGGGGTCATCGGTCAAAGACACCCTTATGGTATCTCCAATTCCCTTAAGTAACAGACCGCCAATCCCCGCCGCAGAACTTATAACTCCGCTTCGCTCGGTACCCGCCTCGGTAACACCGACGTGCAATGGGTAGTTGCACTTTTCCGCCGCCAAGGTGTATGCCTCATACATAATTGGCACAGTCGACGATTTCATTGAAAGAACAATATCATTAAAATCGAACTTTTCAAGCAATGATGCGTGGTACAATGCACTCTCTACCAAAGCGCTGGCCGTTGGAGCGCCGTATTTTGCCAAAATTTCCTTTTCAACCGAGCCTGAATTGACGCCGATTCTTATAGGAATATTGTTATGTTTACAGGCATCTGCAACCGCTTTCACCCTCGAATCATCACCGATATTACCGGGGTTTATTCTGATTTTGTCAACCCCCGCGGCAACCGATTCAAGAGCCAGCTTATAGTCAAAATGAATATCGGCAACTATGGGAACGCTTACCGCGTTTTTAAGCGCAGGAATAAGTTTCACAGCATCCATATCGGGAATGGCGGCGCGGATAATCTCACATCCTGCCTTTTCCAAAGCCACTGCCTGATTAACCGAAGCCTCAATATCATAAGACGGGGTACTGAGCATTGATTGGACCGACACGGGTTTTCCGCCGCCAATTTCCACTTTACCGACACAAACGGTTTTTGTGTTAATATGAGTATACATAAAGGCACCCCTATAAACAAAATTCAGAAAAATCCTACTATATCTTTTACCGTTATAACCGCTATCAACGCCAACAGCAATATAAGTCCCACTGCGTGAACAACCCCCTCAAACTTTTTGGGGATAGGTCTGCGTATAATCATTTCAATAATCAGGAAGAATGCTCTTCCACCGTCTAAAGCGGGTACAGGTAACAGGTTGAACACACCCAAGTTTATTGTGATAAGCGCAATCATCGGCAAAAGGTCCATCAACCCTTGCTTTGCAACGGTTCCAATGGCCGCTGTAACACCCACAGGACCCGACATTGCACTGATGCCGTACTTACCCGTTAAAAGGTCAACCAACGAAAACCACACCACCCTGCCGTAAGAAACGGTACGTGTAAACGACTGTTTCATAAACGTGCCAAAGGTTTTATCCTCGGTATCAAGATAAAAATCAATATCAACATAATTGATGCCTTCAACCGTCTCGGAATTGAACTTTACATCAAGCGGAATATCCTTGCCGCCGCGTTCAACCGTCATTTTAAGTGTGTCTCCCTCAACATTTGAGAGGCAATAACTAAGGTCATTTACCGAATAGATGTTTCGTCCGTTTATCTCAATTATCCTGTCACCTGCCTGCAAACCGCTTTGCTGACTCATCACGTTTTCTTGGTGAAAAGAGTGAACAGATGTGGTGATATAACGGTCGGCAGGGGCAAGTGTGCACATAACCAGAATTAGACCAAATACAAGGTTCATAAAGGCGCCCGCAATGATAATTACAAGTCGTCGCCATGCTTTTTTATTGCAAAAAGCCTTAGTGTCCTCACTTGTTTCGTCCTCGCCCTCCATTGCGCAAAAACCGCCAAAAGGAATAGCGCGGATAGCATAAAGGGTCTCTTTACCCTGCTTTTTGAAAAGTGTGGGACCAAAACCTATTGCAAACTCGTTGACCCTAACACCCATCAACTTCGCGGCAATAAAATGGCCGAACTCGTGAATAAATATCATAAAAAGGAATAGCAAAATGGCCACTAAATACGGCCAGACAGTACCCCAAACGTTACCTATTGCAGAAAAAACACTGAGTAATTGCACTGGTATTACCACCTGAAAATTATTTTGTCAATTCAAATACAAGTTCACGCGCCGCCTTGTCGGCATTCAACACATCTTGCAGGGTAAACTCTTTTACTTCGGGTTGGGCGTTGAGAGCCGCCTCAACCAACTCGCCTATCTGCAAGAAACCAATTTTTCCGTCCAAAAACAGTTTGACTGCCGCCTCGTTCGCGCCGTTGACTGCCGTTGGTTTAAGACCGCCTTGCCTTATGGCACTGATGCAGGCAGGCAGACATCTGAACGTCTCTGAATCAGGTTTTTCAAAGGTCATTGTACCGACCTTGAAAAGGTCAAGCCTCTCGGCCTGACAGTCCGACCTTGCGGGATAGGTTAAAGCATACTGTATCGGCAGACGCATATCGGGGGTGCCAAGTTGCGCTATAACAGCACCGTCGGACAGTTCGACCGCTGAGTGAATTATGCTCTGACGGTGAACAACAACCGTTATATCATCGGAAGTAACATCAAAAAGATGCACCGCCTCAATAACTTCAAGACCTTTGTTCATCAAACTTGCCGAGTCAATAGTTATTTTGGCACCCATTGACCAGTTAGGATGTTTGAGAGCCTCGGCCACCGTGACATTTTTTAAATCTTCACGAGATTTCCCAAAAAACGGACCCCCCGAGGCTGTAAGCAAAATTGACTTGAGCGCACCGTTGGGCACCCCCTGTAAGCACTGAAAAATTGCCGAATGCTCACTGTCAACCGGAAGCAACCTGACTCTGTTTTCCTTAATGGCTCTTTTAACAAGGTCACCACCCGTGACAAGCGTTTCCTTATTGGCAAGAGCAATGTCCTTTTTGGCGCTTATGGCGGCCAAAGTCGGTTCAAGACCTGCAATACCGACTATCGAATTGATAACAGTATCGGCCTTTGTTTCAGCGGCAAGTTGCACCACCGCTTGACGGCCAAATGTCACCTTTGTTTCGGTATCTTTCACGGATTCGGCAAGTTTTTTACCCGCCGTTTCGTCCATTACTGCCGCAGTTTTCGGTTTAAACTCCCTTATCTGTTCTTCCAACAGTTTTATGTTGCTTCCAGCCACAAGCGAGCAAACCTCGTATCCGTGTTTTCTTGCAACATCAAGACTTTGTGTTCCGATAGAGCCTGTTGAACCTAATATAGCTATTTTTTTCATTTTTATTATACCATTGGAAGATGCTCAACCACAATATACATCAACGGTGCAACAACAGCGATACTGTCAAAACGGTCAAGCACACCTCCGTGTCCCGGCATCAGTTTTCCATAGTCTTTTATTCCGCAATCACGCTTGATATAAGAGAAAACAAGGTCTCCCATCATCCCTGCGAGTGCTAAGAACGGTGTTGCGCAAAGTATGGTTATAAGGTTTACCGTGTTGCCTGTAATCTCGTTAAAGACGAGACAGGCACCGAGCATAAGCAGTTCAACTATAACAATACCGCCAACAGCGCCCTCAACCGTCTTTTTGGGACTGATTTCGGGAGCCATTTTATGCTTTCCGAAGAAATAGCCTGAAAAATATGCGCCGGTATCACAACCCCATGCGGCAATACAGACGATTATGAGATAAAACAGTCCGTTTCCGTCGGGGCTGGAGAATATAGCAGCAAGACTCCAGAATGCAAAGGTAATAGCAACGGTCGCCGTAAAGGCATAGGTCACCTCAAGCGGTTTAATCTCGACATGGTTGAACATAGAAACGGTAAAAACAATAATTGCATATATTATAATGCAAATCTCGTGCTTGATTTCCATATCAACACCAATTAACTTTGGACCCAGCACATCGAAACTATAGATAAAAGGCGTTATAGCGGCGTAAACAAGCGAAGAAACGAGCAAAAACTTGGATTTTACATAGCCGGTGGGCTTCAATGCCTCATAAACACCGATGCAACCGATAGCCGCCAACAAGACGTGCATTATAACTGTATCTATCTTCACAGCGGCAAAAATTGCGGCCACAAAAATAATTATGCCGACCGCACCGCTGATTATACGGGTTTTCATTTTTTATCCTCCTCAACGCCACCAAATCTGCGGTTGCGTTTATTAAAGTCTTCTATAGCTTTATCAAGGTGTTTTGGTGAAAAATCAGGCCACAGGACGTGGGAATACCAAAACTCGGCATAGGCCGACTGCCATGTCAGAAAGTTTGACAGACGGTACTCTCCGCTTGGTCTGATTATAAAATCAGGGTCGGGACAGTCGGCATAAAGCATTCGGGACACCGTGTCCTCACTAATATCGCCAACCGACAGTTCACCCGCTTTTACACTTTCAGCAATGCGTTTTACGGCGTGCACAATCTCATCCCTGCCACCGTAGTTAACTGCCATATAAACCGTCAATCCTGTCGCCTCATCCGAATCAATTTCGGCCTGCTTTATCAATTCTTGAATATCCTCAGGCAAGACCGACAACTCGCCGATGAACCTGAGTTTTATGTTCTCGGCCTTAAAGTTGGTCGAATCTTTCAGATATTTCCGAAGCAGATTCATTATGCCATCAATCTCGTCCTTGGGACGTTTCCAATTTTCGGTGGAAAAAGCATAGACGGTGAGATATTTCACACCGATTTTATTGCAATAACGTGCAATGGTCTTGAAATTTTCCGACCCTGCAACGTGCCCCGCCGAGCGTGGCAACATACGTTTTTTTGCCCAACGGCCGTTACCGTCCATAATAATTCCGATGTGGGTAGGCACCACTTGTGCCTTAGTTGCTTTGTTTTTCTTGAATAAAGCCATTAGACCCTCCAAGTTCAAAATCCCATCAGGGAATTTCCCCTGATGGGTCATGTAATTTAGATCTCCATAATTTCCTTTTCTTTTATACCGCAAGCATCGTCGATATCCTTGCAGAATTTATCGGTCAATGTTTGAATCTTCTTCTCACCGTTGGTCTGATCGTCCTCGGTGATTTCGTTCGACTTTTTCATCGCCTTGAGTTTTTCGATAGCATCGCGTCTGATAGAACGGATGGCAACCTTGGAATCTTCGGAAATCTTGCGTGCATCTTTCACGATATCTTTACGTCTTTCCTCGGTAAGAGGCGGGAAAATAAGGCGGATAACACGTCCGTCATTCTGGGGGTTGATGCCGATATCGGAAACCTGAATCGCCTTTTCGATAAGTTTCAGAACGCTTGCGTCATAAGGCTGAATCTGCAGAACTCTTGCCTCGGTAACCGAAACTGCGGCAAGTTGGTTTACAGGGGTAGGACAGCCGTAATAATCGACCGATATCTTGTCAAGAACTGAGGGATTGGCGCGACCTGCGCGGATTGCACCAAACTCACGCATCATAGCGTCCATTGTCTTTCCCATTTTGCTTTCGGTATTACTGATAACTGTTTTCATGTAATTTTCTCCTTAAAGTTGGTTTTTCACTGTTTATTATTTAACAAGAGTTCCGATTTTCTCGCCCATAACGGCACGGACAATATTGTCAGGGTCGTTAAGGTTGAAAACAAGGATGTTAATGTCACGGTCGCGGCAGAGCGACGCGGCGGCGGCATCCATAACATGAAGGTCTTTTGCCAAAACCTCGGAATGACTCAGAGTGTCATACTTGACCGCATCCGTATACTTGTTGGGGTCTTTGTCGTAAACACCGTCAACATTGGTTGCCTTAAAAATGACATCAGCGTCAATTTCGGCGGCACGCAAAGCGGCGCCCGTATCGGTTGAAAAGAAAGGACTTCCCGTACCTGCGGCAAAAAGGACAACCTCACCTGCATCAAGTCTCTTTTTAGCCTCGCGTGCGGTGAAGAAATCGGCAATTTTGTTCATTTCAACAGCCGACATAACCGAAGCCTTAACACCCATCTGCTGAAGGGTATCAGAGACACCCAAGCAGTTGATAACGGTAGCCAGCATACCCATACTGTCAGCAGTGTTTCGGTCCATATTACCCGAGGAACGTCCGCGCCAGAAGTTACCGCCACCAATGACGATGCCGACCTGAACACCGTTCTCAACAACCGTTTTAATACGCTTGCAAACGGTTTCTACCATCGAAAAATCAATACCTGTTTTCTGCTCACCGGCGAGCACCTCGCCCGAAAGTTTGAGCAATATTCTTTTAAATGCAGGTTCCATAATTAACACATCCTGTCATAGCCTTTTTCGGCTATTATATTTTCTCTTCTATTTTACAATATAACACCGATAAAGTCAATCAGAACTGTGTGTGAAATATGATATTTTTGTAAGGGAAGCGAAACGCCCCCCTTACGGCAAATTTCAAGACACAAAGAAACAGCAAAAACCTCACAGGGCCAAAGCCTTGTGAGGTTTTACGTCCTAAAAAGTATTCAATTTGCTTAAATTACTTAACCATGCCTGCGACTTCGGATGCGAAATCGTCAACACGCTTCTCGATACCTTCGCCCTTTTCAAAACGGACAAAGTCAGCAATCTTAACGTTGCCGCCAAGTTCCTTGGCAGTGTTGGCAACATACTTGCCAACTGCGATATCGTCCATAATGAAGGTCTGCTCAACAAGGGTGTTCTCCTTGTAGTACTTGCCAATCTTGCCCTCAACGATTTTAGCCAAAACCTGATCGGGCTTGCCTGCCATCTTGGGGTCTTCCTTCATCTGAGCAACCATGATAGCCTTTTCTTTCTCAAGAACCTCTGCAGGAACAGAAGCGGGGTCGAGATAAGAGGGGTTCATAGCGGCAATCTGCATAGCGACGTTCTTACCCATGGTGAGAAGTGCGTCAGATGCTTCGAGGTCGGTGTCAATTTTAACCATAACACCGATTTTACCACCCATATGAACATAGGTAGCAACTACACCCTCATAACGGGCAAAACGGCGAATCTGCATATTTTCACGGAATTTGAGGAAGATATCCTGCTTAAGTTCGTCAACAGTCTTACCGGACTCATCGTCCTTAGCGGCAAGAAGAGCATCAACATCAGCGGGATTAGTCTTTGCAACAACCTCTGCAACCTTGACTGCGAAAGCCTTGAACTCGTCATTGGAAGCAACGAAGTCGGTCTCAGAGTTTACTTCAACAACTGCGCTGGCACCATTTGCGGTTGCAACAGCAACAGTACCCTCAGCGGCGATACGGCTTGCTTTCTTGGCCTGAGAAGCAAGTCCCTTCTCTCTGAGGTAATCAACAGCGGCGTCCATATTTCCGTCGCACTCGGTAAGAGCCTTCTTACAATCCATCATTCCGCAACCAGTCTTCTCGCGAAGAGCCTGTACGTCTTTAGCTGTGAATGCCATTTTACATTCCTCCAAATTTATATTTTTCAAAAATGCCGGCAAAAGACTTGCTCTCACCGGCTTAGAATTTACTGAAAATTATTCAGCGGTCTCCTCTGCAACTGCTTCCTCTGCTTCTTCAGCGGGAGCTGCCTGCTCGCCCTGTCTTGCTTCGATGACAGCGGCAGCAATGGTAGAAGCAATAAGTTTTACTGCACGGATAGCGTCGTCGTTACCGGGGATAACTGCATCAATCTCATCGGGATCGCAGTTGGTATCAACGATAGCAATAATGGGAATACCAAGTTTCTTGGCTTCCTGAACAGCAATTCTTTCCTTGCGGGGGTCAACGATGAACAATGCACCGGGAATCTTCTGCATATCCTTGATACCGCCAAGGAACTTCTCAAGTTTCTCGATCTCGAGTTCAAGACCGATAACTTCCTTCTTGGGGAGAAGATCGAAAGTGCCGTCTTCCTTCATCTTGTTAAGTTGGTCAAGACGGGCAATTCTGGTACGGATGGTGCGGAAGTTGGTAAGCATACCGCCGAGCCAACGTGCGTTGACATAAGGCATAGAGCAGTTAATAGCCTCTTCCTTAACGGAATCCTGAGCCTGCTTCTTGGTGCCTACGAAAAGGATATCCTTGCCCTCTGCTGCGATATCGCGAGCGAAGAGATATGCCTCGTTGAGCTTCTTAACGGTCTTCTGCAAGTCAATAATGTAGATACCGTTACGCTCGGTGAAAATGTACTCAGCCATTTTCGGGTTCCAGCGACGGGTCTGATGTCCGAAATGAACACCGGCCTCGAGCAGCTGTTTCATTGATACTACTGCCATAATTTTTCCTCCTTCGGTTATACCGCCGCATCCGTTTTAATTGACGGCTTTTCTGCATTTTGCAGACACCGTTTCGTCATTTGGGACAATCCCACGGATACGTGTGAATTTTTTGACTCGGAACTTGGCATACTCCGAGCCGAAGTATTATAACACAAGACTTTTCAAATTGCAAGCGTTTTTTATAAGATTTTGAAAAAAGTCCCATAGGTGTTATCTTTTGTAAATTCCAACCAACTTTTCGGCGTTTTCGATAACGCTTTGTTTTAAAGATTCAGGTGACAAAACCTTAATGCCGTCACCAAACTGCATAAGCCATCCCACAAGACCGTCGCTCACCAAGGCTTCGGCGGCAAAACGAAACGTTTTCTCACCCTCGCTGTGGCGGATAAAGATGCCGTCCGAAAACTTATCGGTTATCTGTTGAAGAAGTTTCACATCACACTCAAGGTCTATACGGCACTTTTCACCGCCAAACATATTGAACACCTTACGTGAATAATCGGCAGTGTCAAATCTCTGACTGTAATCCGAAACCTCAGAAAAATGTCGGCACTTTTCTTTAGTCAACGTAACCTCGTCAATGCGGTCAACCCTCAGGTGGGTCAGGTTTTCATACTTTTGGTTGTTGCCGATAAGATAATAGTGGTCGGCCTCCCACAAAAGCGCGTACGGATTTATCACCATATCCTTTAAAGTAGCCGTGAGATTTGTCCCCTTTAACTGATTCTTGGTATACTTTATCTTAACCCTTAGTTGCTTGGTTATTGCCACATTCAGAAGTTCAATGTTCTTATATATCCCCTCATTTACGCTTTTGGAACGGTGCTCGATACATATTCTGTTTTTAAGTTCCTGTGCCTGATGGCAACTAACAAGCCTTTGCAGTTTTTCAACAAGTTGACGGGATTTTGCCTTGGGGATAAACCCTGCCGACTGAACTGCGTCTATAAGCAGACTTACCTCAGGCAGTTCAAAACCGCCGTCGGCAATGTAATACCCTCTTTTGGGTGTGCCCGTTTTCGCGACATTAACGCCTGCATCCATCAAGGCTTCCATATCCTTATAAATCGCCTTGCGTTCGGCATCAATGCCGTATTTTTTAAGTTGCTCAATCAAATCGGTTGCCGAAATCGGATGCTCTTTGTCACTTTGGACTTTGAGAATCTCCAAAACCTTGAGCAAGCGCAACCTTATGTTTTCGGTTCTCATTTTCACACCTCGATTTCAAACAGTCTGTAAAGTTCCTCTTTTGAATAAAGTGAGTTTAACGCTGTAAGCAGTTGATTTGTTGACATCCCTGTGGGCAACTGCAATCGGTCACATAGGTTTTTGCGCCTTCTCTTTGAATCAGCACCGCCCGACAGACCCAACTTGAACAAATCCGTGTGGTTGATTTTTTCGGTGTGCTCTTGCGGTACGGTTGAGTCAACATTGACCCCTGCTCTTTTAAGTGCCTCGGTTATAACCTGCATTGACAGTCCCTCGACACCGAGCAGACCTTGTGCCGAAGCCTCAGGTTTGCGTTTTTCTTTACCCTTTATTTCGGGCACAAAGACGTTGGTGATATATTTGGGGTTTATAACGCTTGTCAGATGCCCTCTTATCACAAAACCTGCCGAATCACTGTCAGTAAGGACGATAAGACCCCTTTGCTCGGCAATTTTTTTGAGCATTTCGGTCTTCTTGCGGTTTTTGAATATAGCAAAACCGTCGGTAGTGAAGATTTCGGCATCGATAAAGTTTTTGAGTTTTATCTTGTCGTATTTTCCCTCAACAATAATGGCTTCTTTTAAATGTATCATTATTTTTTACCCTGTGCGATAACAACAAGTTCGACCAAAGCCTTTTCCAAAGCCGTTCTGCCGTCCACCCTTGAACCCTTAACCGCTTCGTCACAACGGGACAGGCATTTCAGCGACTCGGTTATCTGTTGCTCTGAAAATTTTCGCATATTCCTTTCGGCATCGTTGAGACGGAAAGCCAGATTGCCATAACCGAATTCTTTGGCTATTGTTTCTATTCTTTCGCCCCTTGACCTTGCGGCAAAGCAACGGTAGATATCAACATATGCGGATGAAAGGACGGTCAGGATATATGCGGCATCGGTGTTCATATAGAACAGGTCATCAAGCAGTTTTAAAGCGTCTTGCAGGTCACCTCTCAAAACCGCTTTTGAAACGTTGTAAACACTGGCTTCAACCGACCTTGAGCAGACCTTGTCGACCGTTTCACGGGTCACTGTTCCGCCCTCGCCCACAAAAGCGCAGAGTTTTTCAAGTTCGTTTATCAAAGTGCCCAAATCATCTGAGCAGTTCTCTATCATATAGCGCGCCGCGGTGTTGTCCAAACGGCACAGACGGCGTGCGGCGCCGTTCTGCAGCAGTTTGACAATCTCGGACTCAGTTCTGTGCCCGAGATAGCAGACCTCACCGCCCGATTCGCGCACCGCTTTCATAAGTTTTGAAAATTTATCGCCTGGTTTTTTCTGATTTATCTCAACCGTTTCAAACCACAACACCAGAACGGTGGTCGCAGGCATATCCCCCAACATTGACATTATCTTCTCGGTTTCGGATGACGTGGCTTTATCAAACGGATAGTCGCACAGCGTGACTATCTTGCGGTCGGTCATCATAGGAAAACTCTGCACAGCATCATAGACCTCCTGTACAGAGGTCTTGCCGTCAAAACGGCTTACATTGAAATCCTCAAAATCACTGACTGAGGCTTTGATCATCTTTTCTACATAGGTCTTTATAAGATAATGTTCCTCACCGAAAATCATATAACACGGTGCAAGATTGCCCGATTTTATCTGTGCCCGAAGGTCACTTTCACTTGAATATGAGGTATTATTCTTTGCTTGCATAAACCGTCATCCCTTTTCCCTCTTTAAACTTTACCGAAACGGTATATCCAGCGGTAACCGTTATATTTCGGCCGCTAAACGCATTGCTATAACCGACATCGGCTGAAACTACCGTGATTTGTGCGTTTGAATTCTCAGGCAGAGCCCGTCCGCTTACTACAATGTCAGCATTTTGTATTTTTAACCTCTCGGCATCATAATTTTCGGCGCCGATGAGGATTTTTCTTTGACCGATATCAAGTTCAAAAACGCAACCGTATTTTGTATTAATTGACCTTGCAACACACGAACCGATATTGGTTGAAAACAACTCGTTTTCCTTTACCGACACAACATCGCCCTCAAGAACTTCATAACCCCCAAAGTTTTCAGGTACGACGACCGTCCTCGGTTTGATTTCCTTACAGATATATTCAAATCCGCCAAAACAGACACCGCTGTCTGACGGGATAAGCAACATTTCAACCTCGGTGATTCCTCGTTGCCTCAAATGGTTGCGTAATGCATAGCAGTCGGAGAAATCGTCACCGCAACCAACAACAATGCATTTCGACTCATACGAAACCACGGCACACAGTCCGTTACCCGTGTCGAGCACCGCCACCTCGATTACGCCTTTTGAAGACACGGCGTATGACCACAGCGACACTATTAACATTGCAGATACGATAACCGACACATATCTTTTCCCACCCGCTTGGTCAAGCAAGAGCCAAAGCGAAACAACGGCAAGTGACAGCGCCAACCACAAAACGGCGTCTTTATAGCCAAACGGGATATATGCAAACGGAATATCGGCCAACGCAGTCACCGTTATTCTTATGTAATCCGCCAGAAGTGACGGCAGCGCAAACATATACTCTGCTAAAATGTTGACCCACGGTAAAAAGTGAAGCGAAACCGCAATTATGGTGACCGTCATAGTATATACGGCCGCCGCACATATAAAAACACTTGACAGCGGCGCTATAACCGAAACGAACCCGAATTCTAACATCTGAAACGGCAGTGTGCAAAGCACGGCGCCCACCGATTGTACGAAAGTAAGAATGATACCGTGCACAATTTTTGTGATATAAGGAATTTCAAATTTTAAGATTTTTTCGGCCAACCTGTATCCGTAAGGTGTGAAAATAATTACGCCTGCAGAGGCACTACACGAAAGTTGAAAACTTAAACTGCCGACATAAAAAGGATTGAATATAAGCATCACGCAAACCGCAATGCCCAAGGAGTTTAACGAATCGGTCTTTTTGAGCAGACAGTTGGACAAAAGGGTCAACCCGCACATTATCCCTGCCCTGACAGCCGAGGGTGTGAGACCTGCCAACATAACCGCAAAAATCATCGGAAACAGCGCAATAAAGGAAGCCTTTCTGCGGTTGAGAAAGGTTGAAAGCAGTGTAACAGTCATCATACAGAACGCACCGATGTGCATCCCCGAAATGGCGGTTATGTGGCTGACTCCCGTAACCTTGAACGCAGAATAAAGTTCGGGACTCATCGACCCTGTTCCGCCAAGCAACAACCCCTCCAATATTGCGGCAGTGTCACCATTTGTATATAAATTTATACACTTTCTTACCGCACGTCTTATATCAACGCAACGTGTATAAAGTGTTTCCTCGTGACCGATAATCTTGGCATCGTCCAAATCGGCACCAATGAAAATAGAGCGGGAATAACAATCCTTGCGGTTGCGTTCGGGAAGTTTGGCAAATGTGACATTTGCTTTGAGAATGTCTCCCTCTCGGGCAACAAACGCCTCATCGCCCGAAAACATAGATACTTCGAAGGTTATATTCCCCAAAACACCGCCGTCAAACCCGTTTTTACCGTTGGTTTCAAGAGTGAACAGTCCGTAGTCACCTTTCAGTTCGGGCTCTTCCACCACACGGGCGGTGACCGATTGAGCCGTTCCGATAAGCGACTCTGCTCGGTCAACTTTCGCTGTGTGACACCAACAGACCGTCACACAATATGCTGCACCAACCAAAAGAACCGCAGCCGTTTTAAAACTACTGGCCTTACGTTTTGCGACTATCACACTCACACCGGTTAACAATGTCAGAAACGCTCCAACCGTGAGTACAGTATCAAATCCTGCAATAAAGAGGCACGTTGCAACGGCGACCAGCACCGCCGCTAACGGCAAAGCTGTTCTCCGCATATATCCTCACCCTATCACAAAAATAATATTACTGTAACATTATAAACCTGCAACAGAAAGTTGTCAAGGAAACGTGCGCAAAGGGTTGGTTTCAACACAGTTGTTGACAAAACAACGTATTGTTGATAAAATGAAGATGCAGACTCGAAGGAGGTCGAAATTATGGAAAATTTGAAAAAATTAAGTTGGGAATCCATTCTTGCTTCTGCGATATGGGTAATTTTGGGCGGTGTGCTCATATTCTTCCCTCAGGCCGTCAATGAAATGATTGCCTATGTACTGTCGGGCGCTATGTTTGTTGTTGCGGTCATTGAGTTTTATAATTATTTCAAAAAAGACGTCACTGTGCATTTTTACCGCAATGATCTGGTTTTCGGTGTTGTGGCTCTGGTCGTGGGAATTATCCTGCTTGCTAAAAAAGATGTAATAATTTCACTTGTGCCCGTGGCTTTAGGCGCGTTGATAACCATAAGCGGTGTTAAAAAACTGCAGAATGGTCTTGATCTTTTAAGACTCAAGATAAACGGGTGGAAAGCATTGCTCATTCTTGCCGCCGTCAACATAATTTTCGGTGTTATTATGATAATTTGCGCTCTTGAGACTGCCAAAGTCATCACCGTTCTTATAGGCATTGGATTGGTTTACAGTGGTGGAACCGACCTGTTTTCTACCATTTGGGTATCCAAAAATGCCAAAAAATCCGTCAAAGATGACAAACCTCAGGAGACCGGTCTGATTGAGGCCGAAAGTTCAGAAAACAATCCTGACACGAATGAATAATAACCGTAACAAAAGTTCGTCTAATACGTAAAAACCGCGGCACGCTTATGCGTAACCGCGGTTTTTACTTTCACGCACACGAACTTTTTTGCATCTGGGTCACAGTTGCCTTAATCCCTGCTTAATTACCGACCGATTTGTGCAATAAACTTCTGCCGTTTTGAGGCGATATTTCTATCTGTTTTTGAAATATCACGCATTTTGTCACCTTTTTATATTGATAAATTTATGTATACATTGTATAATAGGCTTCGTTTCAAGTCTATAAAAACGTAGAATTTCTTGAATAAAAGTATTGACTTTAGTCTGCTAATATGGTAGAGTAATGAAATAAACTACTTTGGCGGTGTGTTAAGCACCCTTTTCGGAGGAAAAAATGGCTATTGATGAAACCTTGTTAAAACGTGAAGAAGCGGCGGTTTATGCGTTGCGTTCACTTTATCGCCGTTTCGGTTACACTCAGTTTAAAATGAGCAAGTTTGAGGAGTATGACCTTTATGTCAGAAACAAGGACTTTTTAGTGTCGGACGGAATTATAACCTTTACCGACTGGGACGGCAGACTTAAAGCGCTCAAGCCAGACGTCACTCTGTCGATAATCAATAATTTAAAGGATTCCGACGGTATACACAAACTCTATTACAACGAAAACGTTTACCGTATCTCCGGCAGTACTCACACGTATAAGGAAATTATGCAAACCGGGTTAGAGTGCATCGGTCACATTGGTCTTTTTGAGGTTTGCGAGGTTTTGAGCCTTGCCGTCAAGAGTCTTGAAACGGTTGACGCAAACTCTCTTTTAGAGATGTCACACGTGGGACTTATTGAAGCCGCTTTTGATGAGTTGAATCTTTCAGAACACCTTCGCAAACAGGTTATAACCTTTATCAGTGCCAAGAACACTGACGATTTGAAAGGACTTTGTGAAACCAACGGTATCAGTGCCGAAAAACTGACCGTTTTCACCAAAAACTACCCACGTCCCGCCGAGGCTTTTGCCGGTGTTAAGGCGGTTTATTCGTCCGATTCGGTTCTTAATGCCCTTGATGAATTCGAGACGGTATACAATGTTCTTTCAGGTCTGGGCAGTGCCGTCAGGCTTGTCGTTGATTTTTCCTGTATCGGCACAATGAGTTATTACAGCGGCGTGGTTTTCAAAGGTTATATCCGCAATATTCCTGATGCCGTTTTGTCGGGCGGTCAGTATGACAAACTGATGAGGAAACTTAACCGCACCGCAGGTGCTATCGGTTTTGCTGTTTACCTTGACGAACTTGGCCGATATGACCGAAATCTTAAAGAGTTTGATGTTGACACCGTGCTATTGTACGGCGACGATATTGCCGCCGCAATCAAAACATCCGAAATGTTGTCAAGCGGCGGAAACTCGGTGCTTGTGGCAAAGGAAATACCTAAAAACTTGCGTTACCGTCAGTTGCTTAAAATAACCGAGAAAGGATTGGAAACCGTAAATGGAAATGATTAATGTAGCTCTGCCCAAAGGCCGTTTGGGTGAAAAGGTTTACGATATGTTTGAAAAAAGCGGCTTCCCGTGTCCTTCCATAAAAGAGCCCAACCGCAAACTCATTTTTGAAAACGAACAGGCGGGTGTGCGTTATTTTTGGGTGAAACCCTCAGATGTTGCTATCTATGTCGAACGTGGAGCCGCCGACATTGGTGTTGCGGGCAAGGATATTCTGCTCGAATATGAGCCTGATGTTTACGAACTTTTGGATTTGAATTTGGGTAAATGCCGAATGGCTGTTGCCGCAAAAAAGGATTTCAGGGATGACCCCAACTCGACCTTGAGGGTCGCAACCAAATTTACTAATATCGCGTCAAAATTCTATGCCGAAAAGTGCCGTGATATTGATATAATTAAACTCAACGGATCGATTGAGATTGCACCGATTTTAGGTCTGTCGGATGTCATTGTTGATATTGTTGAAACGGGCAAGACCTTACTTGAAAATGACCTCGAGCCGAAAGAAACCATTCTTCCGATAAGCGCCCGTCTTATTTCCAATAAATCAAGTTATAAATTTAAAAACGAATTGATCGAGCGTGTGCGCGAAGGTCTGTTAAGGCAGGTAAAGACAAATGATTAAAATTTTAAAATACGGCGAGGTGCCTAATTCCGAAATTTTTGCCAGAGGTACCGCGAGCACCGATGTGTCGGGTATTGTTTCAAGCATCATTGAAGACGTAAAGCAAAACGGTGATAGGGCACTTATTAAATATGCCGAAAAGTTTGACAAGGCCGTTCTGACATCTTTGGAGGTTACCGACGCCGAAATCCAAGAGGCTTTTAACACGGTTGAACCAAAGTTTTTGGAAATTATCCGCACTGCCGCTGACAATATCCGTAGTTTCCACGAAAAACAGGTCAGACAGAGTTTTATCATTTCGGAAAATGACGGCATTGTGACAGGTCAGAAGATAACCCCCATTGAAAAGGTTGGTCTTTATGTTCCAGGTGGCACCGCCGCCTACCCCTCCACCGTTTTGATGGACAGTATTCCTGCCAAAATTGCAGGATGCAAGGAAATATGTATAACCACACCGCCCTCGGCCGACGGCAAGGTGAACCCCGTTATTCTTGCCGCCGCAAAGATTGCAGGTGTTGACAGAATTTTCAAGACAGGCGGTGCTCAGGCTATTGCCGCACTCTCCTACGGTACCGAAACCGTGCCTAAGGTTGATAAAATCGTGGGTCCCGGTAATGCATTTGTTGCCGAAGCCAAAAGACAGGTTTTTGGCCTTGTTTCGATTGATATGATTGCGGGTCCGAGCGAGATTTTGGTTGTGGCAGACGGCACCTGTAATCCTGATTTTGTTGCAGCCGATTTGCTCAGTCAGGCCGAACACGACAAGATGGCAAGCGCCGTGCTTGTTACCGACAGTTATTACCTTGCAGAAAAAGTGAGCGTTTCCCTTGAAAAGCAGATACCGTTGCTTTCCCGTTCAGAAATTGCACGCATTTCTATTGATAACAACGGCAAGATAATCGTTGCCGATGACCTTTTAAAGGCTATTGACATTGCCAATGAGATTGCTCCCGAGCATTTGGAAATATGTGTTGATAACCCGTTTGATTATCTTGACAAAATCAAGCACGCAGGCAGTATCTTTATGGGTAAATATTGTCCCGAGGCTTTGGGCGACTACTATGCAGGACCCAACCACACCTTGCCCACAAGCGGTACCGCAAGATTCTCAAGTCCTTTATCGGTTGACGATTTTGTCAAGAAAACACAGTACACCTACTACACACGCGATGCTTTAAGTAAAGTGGCAAGCGATGTTGCTTTCTTTGCTGAAAAAGAGGGTCTTACAGCCCACGCAAAGAGTGCCACTATTCGTTTTGAGGAAGAAAAATGAGTAAGTTTTTGAAAGAACGTTACCAATCCCTTGAGGTCTATACCCCGGGTGAGCAACCGAGAGATAAAAAATATATAAAACTCAACACTAATGAGTCGCCTTTTCCTCCGTCGGACGGTGTTATAAAGGCTGTAAACAGCCAAGAGGTCTGTGACCTCCGTCTTTATTCAGACCCGACCGCTATCGCACTCAAAACCGCTTTGGCAGATTTGCACGGTGTAAAGCCCGAAAACATCTTCGTTTCCAACGGCTCGGATGATATTTTAAACTTCTCGTTTATGGCATTCACCCAAAAAGGTGCAATGTTCCCCGAAATAAGTTACGGTTTTTATGAAGTTTTTGCCGAGTTGCACGGCATCATCTTTGAAACTGTACCGCTCAAAGACGATTTTTCTATCGATCCCAAGGACTACAAAGGCAACGGCCGAATGGTGGTCATTGCCAATCCCAACGCTCCGACCGGACTTTGCCTGTCCTTAAACGAGATTGAGAAAATACTTAAAGCCAATCCCGACAGCATTGTTGTAATAGACGAGGCTTATGTGGATTTCGGCGGTGAGTCGGCCTACCCGCTTACAAAGAAATATAAAAACCTGATTGTAGTACAGACTTTTTCAAAATCACGCAGTATGGCGGGCGCACGTCTAGGTTTCTGTATTGCCGATAAGGAACTGATTTCCGACCTCGAACGCATAAAATACTCCACCAACCCTTATAACATAAACCGTCTTACTATGGTAGCAGGAGTTCAGGCCGTCAAAGACAATGATTATTATATAGAAAACTGCAAAAAAATCGTTCAGAACCGCGAATACACCACCCGTGAACTTGAAAAAATGGGCTTTTATGTTATACCGTCCAAGGCAAACTTTATTTTTGCTAAGTCGGACAAAATTGGCGGAGAAGAATTGTACCTTAAATTAAAGGATAACGGTATACTTGTGCGCCACTTTACCAAAGAAAAAATCAAGGATTTCAACCGAATAACAATCGGCAGTGCGATTGAAATGGAAGCCTTTATAAAAGCAACAAAACAAATATTGGAGGAACAGATATGAGAACAGCCTCTATTGACCGCAAAACAAACGAAACTGATATAAAAATGTCCTTAAATCTTGACGGTGAGGGTAATTCCGTTATTGACACGGGTTGCGGATTTTTGGACCATATGCTGACCCTTTTTGCCAAGCACGGCAGATTTGACCTTAACGTTACCTGCAAAGGCGATACAGAGGTCGACTATCACCACACTGCCGAGGACATCGGCATTGTGTTAGGTCAGTGTTTTAAAGACGCTTTGGGTGACAAAAAAGGTATCGTCCGCTATGGTAATATGATTTTGCCCATGGACGAAGCACTCATCCTTTCGGCTGTTGATATTTCGGGCAGAAGTTTTCTCAAATGCTCATTTTTCGGACTCACAGAAAAGGTTGGTGACTTTGATACCGAGTTGGTTGAGGAATTCTTTTTCGCCTTTGTCCGCAATGCCGAACTGACACTTCACATCAAGCAGTTTGACGGTGAAAATACCCACCACATTATTGAGGGTACTTTCAAGTCGGTGGCAAGGTCATTGAAAGATGCCGTCAGCATAGACCCGAAATTTTCTAACGAAATTCCTTCCACAAAGGGTGTACTTTAAATGATAGCAGTAATAGATTACGGAGTGGGAAATCTTTTCTCACTCTGTTCGTCGTTAAAATCCGTCGGCGCCGATGTGACTGTCACAGGCGACCCCGACGTTATAAAAAAAGCCGATAAAATAATCCTCCCCGGTGTGGGCGCATTCCAAGACGCAAGAGAAAAACTGTCGCATAACTCACTTGATAAATTGATTATTGAAAAGGCTAAAAACGGCACGCCCATTATGGGTATCTGCCTTGGAATGCAGATGCTTTTTAACGAGAGTCACGAGTACGGTGTGCACCAAGGTCTTGGTCTTATCAAGGGCAAGGTTGTGGCAATGAAAGGCCGAATCCCCGAGAATTTAGACGTTCCGCATATGGGTTGGAACGCTTTAAAATTCCACAACCCGTCCCCATTTTTCAAATATATAAACGAGGGTGACTGCGTTTATTTTGTCCACTCTTATTATGCTGACGATTGTGAGGACAGCCTTATAGCATCAGCCGAATATGGAATTCCCGTTACCGCCGCGGTGCAGTGCGGCAACGTTTTCGGATGCCAATTCCACCCCGAAAAGAGTGGTAAAGTGGGGCTTGATATTTTAAAAGCGTTTTGTGAGGAGGATGGCCAATTATGATAATTTTTCCCGCGATAGACATTGTCGGCGGTAAGGCCGTTCGACTTTTTAAGGGCGACTATAACCAAATGACGGTTTATAACGACGACCCGTCTGAAGTGGCACGTGATTTTGAACGGCTTTGTGCCACACACATTCATTTAGTCGACCTTGAGGGGGCCAAAAACGGTGGCACCCCCAATATTGAAACTGTAAAAAAAATACGTGAAACAACCAACCTGTTTATTGAAATAGGCGGCGGAATCCGCAATATGGAAACGGTTGAAAAGTATTTTGCGGCAGGCGTTGACCGTTGTATTTTGGGCACTGCCGCAGTCAACGACGAAGCGTTTTTGAAAGCCGCCGTCAAAAAATATGGCGATAAGATTGCCGTGGGTGTTGACATTAAAGACGGTTTTGTTGCCATTAAGGGTTGGCTTGAAAAATCGCAGTTCACGGGACTTGAGTTCTGCAACAAAATGCAGGATTTGGGTGTGTCATGTATCATTTGTACCGACATTTCCAAAGACGGCGCAATGAAGGGCACAAACCTGCCTTTATACCGTGAAATGTCACAAAATTTTTCAATGGACATAACCGCATCGGGCGGTGTTTCGACAATCCAGGATGTAAAAGCATTGCGTGAGATGGATATTTACGGATGTATCATCGGCAAGGCATACTATACGGGCGCAATCGACCTTTCAGAAGCATTGGAGGCGGCAAAATGATAACCAAAAGAATTATCCCCTGCCTTGATGTTAAAAACGGCCGTGTTGTAAAAGGTGTAAACTTTGAGGGTCTGAATGATGTTTCCGACCCCGTGAGTTTGGCAGAGTATTACAGTAACGCCGGTGCCGACGAACTCGTTTTTTATGATATCACCGCATCGGCAGAGGGCAGACAACTTTTTACCGATATCTTGCGTGAGGTTGCTTCAAAAATATTCATTCCATTGACGGTTGGCGGCGGAATCAACACACTTCAAGACTTTGACCGTGTACTCAAATGCGGTGCCGATAAGGTCAGTGTCAACTCGGGTGCAATCCGCAATCCTCAGCTTATCGAGGATGCCGCAAAAAAATACGGCGACCAGTGTGTTGTTCTGTCGGCCGACATAAAAAGGGTTGACGGCAAGTTCATCGTTTTCTCAAAAGGAGGCCGCGAAAACACGGGAATGGAAGCCATTGAATGGATAAAACGTTGTGTCGGTATGGGCGCCGGTGAGGTTGTCGTAAACTCTATTGATACCGACGGTGTTAAAAAAGGATTTGACCTTGAAATGTTAAGCGCCGTGTGCAATGCCGTAAAGGTGCCTGTTATCGCTTCGGGCGGTGCAGGCGGTATCGACCATTTCACCGAACTCTTTAAAAAAGACCCAAGAGTTTCGGCAGGTCTTGCCGCTTCAATCTTCCATTTCGGTGAGGTCAAGATTCAAGACCTTAAGAAAGAACTTAATGCCAACGATATTTTAGTGAGGTTGTAATCATGAATGTAAATTTTGATGTTTCTAAACTTAAATTTGATGAAAAAGGTCTTATCCCCGCCATTGTGGTCGATTCTTTCACCAAAAAGGTGTTGACTCTGGCCTATATGAACGAGGAAAGTCTCAGAATATCAATGGAAAAGGGACTGACCTGTTTTTACAGCCGTTCAAGGCAGAAACTGTGGCTTAAAGGTGAGACCAGCGGCAACTATCAGCACATTGTGTCAATAACCGCTGACTGTGACCGTGACGCTCTGACCGTCGTGGTTGAGAAAGACGGCCCTGCCTGCCACAAAGGCACCGATTCTTGCTTTACCGAAACGGTATTTCAGAGTGAAAACCTGCACGAATATTCAATGGACCAACTCTATGAACTGCTGGAGGGTCGCAAAGCCACCATGCCCGAGGGTTCTTACACCACCTACCTTTTCTCTAAAGGTCTTGACAAGATACTTAAAAAGGTTGGCGAGGAGTGTACCGAGGTTATTATTGCCGCTAAGGACCACGACAAAAAGGAAACAGTTTACGAAATTGCCGATCTTGCCTATCACGTTATGGTTCTGATGGTTGAAAACGGAATTTCGGTTAACGATATCAGAAAAGAATTGGCTTCACGCCACGTTATCGACCATAAGGTTAAACAGGAGAAGATGGTAAGTGACAACGATTGATCTTCACACACACACTGATTTTTGCGACGGCAATGACACGCCGCGTGAAATGGTTCAAGAGGCCATAAAAAGAGGCTTTCAAATCTTGGGATTTTCGGGTCATTCATATGACCCGTCGGTTGAGCCTTACAGTATGACACCCGACAGCACCGAGCGGTACAAAGCCGAAGTTCTCGCCTTAAAAGAGGAATTCAAGGACAGAATTGACGTTTTTTTGGGGTTAGAGCAAGATTATTATTCTGCACCTTACGGCAGTGGTTATGATTATATCATCGGCTCGGTGCACAACATCTTAAAAAATGGGGTACTTTACCCCGTTGACCTCGACCCCGAGAGTCTGCAAAAGGTGTTGGACGAGCACTATAACGGTGATTTTGAAACCTTTGCCGAGGATTATTTTAAAACGCTAGAAGATGTTGTTAATAAAACAAACTGTGATATTATCGGCCATTTTGACCTTGTTTCAAAGTTTTTTGAGACACATCCGAGAGTATTGACCGACCGTTACAAAAACGCGGCCTTAAGGGCAGTAAAGGCACTTATTCCCTTTGACCGCTTTTTTGAAATCAATGTTGGCGCAATGACCCGTGGCTACCGCACGGCGCCCTACCCTGACCCGTTTGTTTTAAAGGAAATAAACCGCCTTGGCGGTAAAATCGTCATAAACGGGGACTGCCATAATAAAAATTGGTTGGGCGACCACCTCGATTGTGCTCTGAAAGTCGCCAGAGAATGCGGATTTTGCGAACGCTACATCCTCACCAAAGACGGTTGGAAAGCAGAAAAACTTTTTTGAGTTTTGAGTTCGCGTAACACGTATAGTTGTCTCTTAATGTGTTTTCAAAGTGTCGTTTTTATCGCATTTGGCACTTTTTTGTCGTTTTTACTTGATTTTGGGAATACATAAGTATATAATGTAAAAGCAAAGATAGAGGCGCGGTTCTTATCAGTAGTGTGAAACGGTGCGGAAACACCCACACAAAAGGAAGCACCGCCGAAACCGTAAAACTTTTTCCGAGGGTTTGCGGTTGGTATGCGTTGAAATACATCGCGTACTGTCACAGTTTGTGGAGGGCTATCATCGCTTTTGTGACTAAAAGCTGTGGTGTGCCACAGCTTTTTATTTTTTCTTTGCAAAATCATTGAGGAGGAATCTTTATGAAACTTCAACCCAAAAGACGTAAGGTGTGGGTTACCGTTGCTTTGATGTGCCTTGTTGTTTTTCTAATCACTTCATTGTTCACCACCGCAACGGCGGCAGAAGATGCTGATATCCCCACAGTCGGTACCACACAAAATATAGTAAATGTTGACGGTACCGAGTATGATTTGTCAGACCACGATTCGGCACTTGAATATGTTGGTGCTTATGACACAAATGTCAATGCCGACCCCAATTTTGACAAAAACCTTGATACCGCTCTTGGCAAGGTGCGTGAGACCATTCCTTTCTTCTCCACCATCTGGTCACTTCTCCCGCCCATTATTGCCATTGTTCTTGCACTGATTACCAAGGAAGTGTATTCTTCTTTGTTCGTCGGAATTTTGGCAGGTGGTCTTCTTTATTCCAATTTTGGATTTGAAGGCACCGTCACCCACGTTTTGTCGGACGGCTTTATTGCTTCTATTTCTGACTCCTACAACGTTGGTATCCTTGTATTCCTTGTAATGCTTGGTGCATTGGTTGCAATGATGAACAAAGCAGGCGGCTCGGCTGCCTTTGGCCGTTGGGCAACCAAACACATCAAATCCCGCGTTGGAGCACAACTTGCCACCATTGTCCTTGGTATTCTCATCTTTATTGATGACTATTTTAACTGTCTTACCGTTGGCTCGGTTATGCGTCCTATCTGTGACGAACACAAGATTTCCCGTGCAAAACTTTCCTATATTATTGACTCTACAGCGGCTCCCATCTGCATCATTGCCCCCATTTCTTCTTGGGCTGCTGCCGTTTCGGGATTTGCCGCAGGTGCCGGTGAGGACAGCGGTATGTCGCTCTTCATCCACGCAATTCCTTACAACTTCTATGCACTGCTCACCATTGCAATGCTTATCTTCCTCGCAGTTTCGGGATTTGATTACGGCCCGATGAAGAAGCACGAGGAAAATGCCAAGAACGGCGACCTTTTCTCCACAGGTGTTCAGAATGCCGTTGAGGCTCTTCCCGAAAACCCCCGTGGCCGTGTTTGCGACCTTGTTATTCCCGTTGTATTCCTTGTTATTGCCTGCGTAATCGGTATGATTTATTCGGGCGGATTCTTCTCGGGAACAAACTTTATAGACGCATTCTCCAACAGTGATGCTTCGGTAGGTCTTATGTATGGCTCGTTCTTTGCAGTTATCTTTGCCATCATCTTCTTTATGTGCCGCCGCGTACTTTCCTTTAAGGCTTGTATGGAATCTATCCCCGAAGGCTTTAAGGCGATGGTTCCCGCAATTATGATTCTTGTCTGCGCATGGACTCTGAAGGCTATGACCGACTCCATCGGCGCTAACATCTTCATTGCCGACTTCATCCAGACCTCTGCAATGGGACTTCAGAATTTCTTGCCCGCCATCATCTTCCTTATCGCTGTCGGACTTTCGTTTGCAACCGGTACCTCTTGGGGAACCTTTGGTATTCTCATTCCCATCGTTTTGAGTGTATTTAATCAGGGCGGTGAGATTGCCGTTATTGCCATTTCGGCTTGTATGGCGGGTGCTGTCTGCGGTGACCACTGCTCACCCATTTCTGACACCACCATTATGGCTTCGGCAGGCAGTCAGTGCAACCACATCAACCACGTTTCAACACAGTTGCCCTATGCACTTACCGTTGCAGGCGTTTCGTTCGTTTGCTACATCATTGCAGGCTTTATCCAAAACTGGATGATTGCACTGCCCATTTCTTTGGCAATTATGGTCGGCACCCTGTTTGTAATCAAACTTATCTCCGGTAAAAAGGTAACTGCGTAATTTCTATCACAAAAAGGAACTCTTCCGCGGAAGAGTTCCTTTTTTATTATACTTTATTCAATTCCATAGCCTTTTTGACTATCTCAATTATATCATCAGTTGAGTTGATACAACCTGCCATTCGACGGAGTTCAGCGGCGCCGTTAAGTCCTTTCATATACCAAGCAGTATGCTTTCTTGCCTCCATCATTGCGATTTTGGTGCCTTTATATTCTTCCATTCTTTTTACTTGGTCAATAAGCGTCAACATCCGTTTTTCCAAAGGTGGGTCAGGCAGTATTATCCCGTGTTCTAAGTAAGCATTTATCTTGGAAAATATCCAAGGTTGACCCATAGCACCTCTGCCCACCATAACAAAATCGCAACCCGTATCCTCATACATTTTTGCAGCAGCTTTTGGGGAATCAACATCACCGTTTCCGATAACAGGAACCTTGACGGCCTGCTTTACAGCACGAATAATATCAATATCCACGGGAGGAGCATACATCTGAGCCCTTGTTCTTCCGTGCACCGTAATAGCACTTGCGCCTGCCGATTCAACCAATCTTGCAAGTTCAACTGCATTTTTGGACGTGTCATCCCATCCTGCTCGCATTTTGACGGTTACAGGTACTTTGACGGCTTTCACAACCGCCTCAACAATACGTGCCGCCAAATCAGGGTCCTTCATCAAGGCACTTCCCCCACCCGAGGACACTGCAACCTTTGGCGCAGGGCAACCCATGTTTATATCAATAAAATCAGGGCCTTGGGCCTCAGCCATTTTGGCGGCCTCGGCCATTATCTCGGGTTCACAACCGAACAACTGTGAACCGTAAGGTCTCTCCGTACCGTTAACCTCAAGAAAGGTGGTTGATTTTTTGTCGTGCAGACTGATACCTTTGGCGCTTGCCAACTCACCCACTGTATAGGCGGCGCCGTGTTCACGGCAAATTTCGCGCATAGCCCTGTCAGCCACACCCGCCATAGGCGCAAGACCGGCATATCCTTTTATTTCAAGATTACCTATTTTCATAAATCCACCAACAAAACAAATTCATCACAAATATAGTAAGCACTCTGCCCCACGGTGAGATTATACCACACCTAAAACATTAAAACAAGCAAGAATATTTTTAGGTTTTATTAAATAATATTTGTGTTTTTGGATGATTAATGGTACAATATACTTGTATAATTATGTAGTGATGTGAGATTGTTGCATAAACAAAGCAACAGCAACCTACTTCGGGGAGATTTTTATGAAAATTCTGGCTATTGACGGCAACAGCATAATTAACCGTGCGTTCTACGGCATTAAACTGCTTACCACCAAATCGGGTCTTTATACCAACGGCGTTTACGGGTTTATGAGTATCTTAAACCGCCTTTTGGAGGCCGAAAACCCCGATGGTGTTGTGGTGGCTTTTGACCTGCACGCACCCACCTTCCGCCATAAAGAATATGCAGAATATAAGGCAGGTCGTAAGGGTATGCCTGATGAATTGCGTTCTCAGATGCCTTTGCTCAAACAACTCCTCACCCTTTTCGGCTACACCTGTCTTGAAAAAGAGGGTTTTGAGGCAGACGATATTTTAGGCACAATCTCAAAACTTTGTGAAGAAAGCGGAAACACCTGCGTTATTGCCACAGGTGACCGCGATTCGTTTCAACTTGTGTCGGACACTACGAAGGTATTGCTCTCTGCAACCAAAATGGGTCGACCCGAAATAACCCCCTACACCCCCGAAACAATCTTTGAAAAATACGGTGTAAAACCGCAACAGATGATTGAAATTAAGGCCTTGCAAGGTGACGCTTCTGACCATATCCCCGGTGTGCCCGGTGTTGGTGAAAAAACCGCCGATGAACTTATAAAAAAATACGGTGACATTGATTATATCTACAGCCACCTTGATGAACTTGATATCCGTGAGTCGTTGCGCCAAAAACTTGCAAACGGCAAGGATTCGGCATATCTGAGCCGTTTTTTGGGCACCATTAACCGCGAAGTGCCTATTGAAAACGATATCGATAACTACAAAATCGGTCAACGACAGGATTTGGAACTTGCCAAAATGCTCTGTGAACTCGAATTTTTCTCGATGTTAGAAAAATTGGGCCTTTCGGCCGTAGAATGTGCCGTCCAAACCCAAGAAAGCAGGTCTTATACCGCAATTTCTGAATTCGAGATGTTGGCCCAAGTGGAAAAATCGCGTTTTTGCGACCTTTTCGTACTTGACGGTTTGCTTTTCGTTGTATCAAACAGCCTTGTCACACAAACCGACCTTGACACTTTCTCATCCGTTTTGGGTAATGATAGCATCGCCAAACGCGTTTATGACTCCAAGCAACTGCACAAGTTATGTATCGAAAAAGGTGTTGAAATTAACAACATAACATTTGATACAACCCTTGCAGCCTATCTTATCAACCCCTCTTCCTCGGATTATTCGCTTGCCCGTCTTTCTGAGGAATACTTAATACCCACCCCCGAAATAGACGGCGAAGATTTCAAACAGGCAACATTATCGACCGAAATAATGGATAAACTTACCGAGTTTTTATGCGAGACTGCACAGGATAAGCTGTTGCACGACATTGAAATCCCTTTGGCAAAGGTGCTTGCCGAGATGGAGCACGCAGGATTTCTTGTTGACACCGAGGCCATTGCCCGTTACGGCAACATTTTGGGTGAAAGAATTGAGGAATTGCAGACCTCTATCTACAACGAGGTTGGTTATGAATTCAACCTCAATTCTCCCAAACAGTTGGGTGTTGCACTCTTTGAAAAATTGGGACTCCCTTGCAAGAAAAAGACCAAAAGCGGTTATTCAACAAATGCCGACGTGCTTGAGGAATTAAAGCCCTTGCACCCCGCCGTTGAACAACTTTTGGAATACCGTACGCTTGCAAAACTTAAGTCGACCTACTGTGATGGCTTGACCGCCGTTGTTAACAGTGACGGACGCATACACTCAACTTTGAACCAGACCGAAACAAGAACAGGCCGAATCAGTTCGTCAGAACCCAATTTGCAGAATATTCCCGTCCGCCGACCTGAAGGCCGTGAACTCCGCAAATTTTTCAAGGCCAAAGACGGCTTTGTTCTTTGCGATGCCGACTATTCGCAGATTGAACTGCGTGTACTGGCCCACATTGCCAATGACCAAAATATGATAAACGCATTTTTGAGCAATACTGACATCCATACCTTGACTGCAAGCCAAGTTTTCAATATGCCGATTTCGATGGTCACTCCCGCAATGCGTTCAAGCGCCAAGGCTGTCAATTTCGGTATTGTTTACGGCATCGGTCCATTCTCGTTGGGGAAGGATATTGGCGTTTCCACTAAAGAGGCAAGCGCATATATTAAAGGATACCTTGCCACCTACCCCGAGGTTGACGCTTATATGCACCGCGTTGTTGAAGATGCCAAAGAATCAGGATATGCCGAGACGGTTTTCGGCAGAAGAAGACTTTTGCCCGAACTCAAAAGTTCAAATGGAATGTTGCGTGCCTTTGGCGAACGTGTTGCACGAAATATGCCGATACAAGGCACCGCAGCCGACATCATCAAAATCGCAATGATTCGTGTGTCTGACCGACTTAAAAAGGAATTGCCTGAGGCAACCCTTATTTTACAGGTGCACGACGAACTTATCGTTGAAGCACCCGAACACAAAGCGCAACTCGCCTGCAAAATTTTAACCGAAGAAATGGAAAACGCCGTACAACTCAAAGTCCCTATGACGGTTGACGCTCATTTCGGACCCACGTGGTACGACGCGAAAGATTGATATGGACAAAAAACTTATCATCTTCCTCTGCACGGGCAACACCTGCCGTTCGCCAATGGCAGCCGCCCTTTTTGAAAAGGGGCTCACCCAAGAGGAAAAAGAGATTTATGAGGTAAAAAGTTTTGGCCTTGCCGCTTTTGGCGGTGAGCCTGCTTCGGACTACGCCATTGAGGTTATGCAAACCCAAGGAATCGACATAAGCGGTCACCGTTCAACACCTTTGAACCGCTATGCCTTGGCCGAGGCTCAACTCGTTGTCTGTATGACCGAGGCACACTCGAATGTGCTTTTGCAGGTCGGATTTGACCCCGAAAAATTGGTGGTTTTTGATATTCCAGACCCGTATAAAGGTACATTAGACGATTATCAACGCTGTGCCGAAAAAATCAAAACGGAGTTAAATAAGGTTTATGACAGAATCAGAAATTAGACTCACTATACAGCCTTTAACCCAAAAAGACGCACCGCTTGCGGCCGAGATTGAACGTTTGTCTTTAGGGCAAGAGGCTTGGTCGACTCAAGGCATCTTGGATACGGTTGCCAGAAACGGGCACTATCTTTCGGCATATATCGGTGACCATTTTGTCGGTCACGGGGGATTCACCGCCGTGGTTAACGAGGGATACATAACCAACATTGCCGTCCACCCTGACCACCGACGTAAAGGTGTGGCTTTCACTCTGACAAGGAAACTTGTTGAAAAAGCAAAGGAACTCGGACTTTCGTTTTTAACGTTAGAGGTCAGAGAATCCAATCTTGCCGCCATAAAACTTTATGAAAAGTCAGGGTTTCAGACAGTTGGGCAAAGAAAAGCGTTTTACAACAACCCAAAAGAAGATGCAGTAATTATGACATATTATTTTAAAGAGGAAAACTTATGAAAATTCTTGCAATCGAATCCTCGTGCGATGAGACGGCTGCCGCAGTAGTTGAGGGTCGCACCGTTCTTTCAAATATTGTGGCCACGCAAATTGCTGAGCACCGTGTCTACGGCGGTGTTGTTCCCGAGATAGCGTCACGCCGTCATACAGAGGCTATTTCAACGGTTGTACGCGATGCCGTGAGTGAGGCAGGACTGACATTACAGGACATTGACGCAGTCGCTGTGACCCACGCACCGGGTCTTATCGGTGCACTGCTTGTAGGTGTCAATTTTGCTAAAGGTTTGGCAATGTCTTTGAACGTTCCACTCATCCCTGTGCACCATTTAAGAAGCCACATTGCCGCTAATTATCTGTGCCACCCCGATTTGAAACCCCCGTTTTTATGTCTGCTTGTATCGGGCGGCAACAGTCTTATCGTACAAGTTAACGACTATACCGATTTTTTAGTTTTGGGTCGCACCCGTGACGATGCTGCGGGTGAATGTTTTGACAAATCGGCAAGGTCAATGGGGTTGGACTACCCCGGCGGTGTTATGCTTGATAAAATTGCCACTGTACCCGATTTTGAAAAATACCCCATGCCGTGGCCAAAAGTTGACGGAAGCGAACTTGATTTCAGTTTTTCGGGACTTAAAACCGCCGTTATAAATATCACACACAATGCAGAACAAAAAGGAACACCGATAGATGTTCCCGTGTTGTCAGCCACCGTAAGATGCCGTGTTTGTGATATTTTAATTGCCAACACCATGCGCGCCGCCGAACTCACGGGTTTAAGCAAAATCGTCATTGCGGGCGGTGTCTCGGCCAACTCCGAGCTTCGTGAGAGAATGGATAACGAGTGTAAGGCACGTGGGTTTGAACTTTTTTACCCTGAGAAAAAATACTGCGGTGACAATGCCGCTATGGTGGGTGCCCAAGGCATATTTGAATACGAGGCGGGTCACATAGCCAAAACTGAACTAAACGCTCAGGCAACGATGAGCATTACCTGAAAAGGAGAATAGTATGGCAGGTAAGAAAACAATGGAGGCCTTGATGCTCCATAAAAAAGGTTTTAACTGCGCTCAGGCGGTGATTTTGCCGTTTTGCGAGCAATTTGGTATTGACCGTGTGACGGCTATGAAAATGGCCGAAGGCTTCGGTGCAGGGATGGGTAACTGTCAGCACACTTGCGGCGCGCTTTCAGCCGCCGTTATGGTGGCAGGTCTGAAAAACTGTAACGGAAATCTCAATGACCATACGTCCAAAAAGGATACATACGCCGTCTGCCGTGAACTGACCGCCGCATTCCAAAAAGAATGTGGGTCGTGTATATGCTCAATTATACGGGGGCTTGAGACCAAAAAGCCACTGAAAACTTGCGACGAATGTGTTATGATAGCCGCAAACTTAGCCGAGAAAATGGTTTGAAATAAAAATAGCAAAGCCATCCGTTAAAAAACGGATGGCTGTTTTTATATCCCCTTATATTTTCTCCTTGTTGCTAAGCCGCCGCGGATGTGCCTTTCTTCTTTGTTGCGTTCAAGCACCACCTTGACCGCTTTCCACAGTTCGGGATTGTTACCTTTAAGTCTTTCCGTAACATCTTTATGTGCAAGCGTTGCGAATTAGAACGGTTTCGTCAAGCCCTATTTCTTTAAGAAGCTTTAAGTGTATTTCCACATTTCCGTCGTGGTCAACATCAATTCTGTCAATCACTTTTTTTAGTTGCGTGTTATTGACATTTCTAAGATTACATACGTCCCCAATCTTTTTAAAGGTGTCATTTAATATAATTTCTAACTTATCACCTTTTGTCAGGTTTTGCTCCACCAATTTCAGTTCGCTTTGCAGTCTTTCTATCTCCCGCTTGTCCTTACCGATTTTAGCCTTCAGTTCCTCTCTTGTTATAAGTTCATCGGTATACATATCAATATATTTCTGACGGTTGCGGTTAAGCTTGTTTAGTTCCAGTCGCAGTTCTTTTTCCTGCACCACATTATCGTCCTTAGCTTTGTAAATCTTTTTAAACTCATCCACTATCTTGTTTATAACATTCTTTTTTTGTGATAGTATATCTAAAAAATAATTTTCTATAACCTCTATAAGCTCGTCCTCATCTATCGTAACAGAATTAGGACAACTATCAGCACCTTTGCCGTTTCGCCCTGAGCACACCCATTTTACATAAGTGTTTTTGTAAGTACGAACCGTTCTTCTGAATGACCAACCGCAATCCTTGCATCTTATAAGGGTTGAAAATAAATGCTGATTGCTATGCTTTTTATTATGGGTTTTGAATATAATATTTCTGTCTCTTTTTATTTTATTGGCCGTTTCAAAGGTTTCGTCATCAATAATTCTCAGTTCGGGCCGTTCGTTTATAAACCATTCTTCCTGACTTTTTATAGCTCTCCTGCCCGTAAGGAAATCAGCCACTTCTTCTTTTCCATTAATTATTTTTCCTGTGTATAATTCATTTTCAAGTATTCGGCATATTGCATTTGATGTCC
>JAZNBS010000046.1:0-25028 GCA_045587185.1 Acutalibacteraceae bacterium | reverse complement strand
AGATTTTTGAAATTTAGAAAATCAAGTTTAAAATCTCGTAAATCCTTGATTTGAGAGGGTTTGCGGCTTGTCTGGTAGAAAGCATAAGACTTGATTCACGCAATAGTACCTGAATCTAGCGCGTCTGCCAATTCCGCCATACCCGCATATTAAATTGTATTTACGGGCAGCCGCGCTTACGCGTGACTCTTGCGGTGCCCAAAATCGCTGACCGCGACTGTCCGTCGCTATCGATTTTGACCGCTGCGCCGTTTCGCAATCACTGTACCATCCACCGGATGCGCTCATGCTCAACGCTGCCAATTCCGCCATACCCGCATATTTGGTTTTTGAACCCTGATTTTTACACGGTGGGATCGACCAAGGTGGAGTTTTTTGAGGGCTAAATCCATCTTACAACTTCATACCACGCTTGATATTATACAATTTACCTCACCGATTGTCAAGAGAATTTTTGCGCCTTTTATAAAATCACACCCACCCGTCCTGAAACAGGTGGGCGTTTTATTTAGGGTTACTTAAGCGGATTCTGACCGGGTTTGCAGAACGGGGTGCCTCTATGCACCTTTCTGCCATTTCTTAACGGATAACGCTTGATATATTCGCGCATACCCTGACCGTATTCCGAATCCTCATGAGAACGGGCATCAACATAAGCCTTTGCTCTCTCTCCAAGTCCCTGACTTGTGAGATATTGTGCCTCTGTCCAAACTGCCATACCTTCGATAGCCACAAGGTCACGTTCGGGACTCCACAAGTTAAGCATATTTTCATATTGCCAGATGTGGGTCATTTCGTGGACGAGGGTCTTTTCGGTTTCAAGTCTGGGTGCGCCGTTTTCAAGCATAATACGGGTCTTGCCATTGCCGAGACGTTGTGCAAAGCCAAGTGCACGTCCGTCAAATCCTGCTGTGGGTTTGAACTCATATCCGCCCTCTTTGGCGATTTCCTCGGCATTGGTTATACGTATTTTTATCTTGGATTTTATCTTGATTCCAAAGATATCTTCTATCTGACGGTGAACTTCTTTATACAACTTCCTGAACTGACCGACACGGTTGATAGCGGTCTTTTTACATTCGTTGCAACGCTCACGTCCGTCTTTCAGGACAGAAATCTTGCCCTCAAGTTTGGTGCCACAGAAATCACAATAGTGCTCACCCGGCTCAGGGCGGTAATTATACCACTTCAGTTTAGTGTTCTTGGCACTGTCGCGAGTCTGCTTAAGGTAGTTATCACCAAAGCCGTTTTCGTTGAGGTAATCAAGAGTTGCAGTGAGGTCGAACACCTCGGGAACGGTTTCGTATCCGTAAAGCATATAGAAACGCTCGGAATATTTCTTGCGCTCAGGTGTACCTGTGCCTATATTTCCTGTATCACCTGCATCCACATCGACCGATTCCTCGTCCTCACCCGTTATTTCTTCCTCATTGTCATCGACAACGTCAAGTTCGGGTGCAGAGGCTATATTAAACAACGGACGGTCAACAAAATTGCCGCTTGTGATAACGGTTTCTTCTTCTGATTCGCCGTTTTTATCACCCTCGCCGTCTTCGTCGGCAATAGCGGTATTATCTGTTTCCTCGGTTTCTGACGGCTCTTCTGCAATCGTTTGAGGTTGGTCTGCGGGAATTTCCTGCGGGGCTTCTCCCTCAGGCTCGGCCACTTCTGCCTCTGCCTTTTTCTTTTTACCAAACAGACCCTTTATCCAACCAAAGAATCCCTTTTTCTTGGGTTTCTCTTCAGGTATAGCGTCTGCGGGTGTTTCAGGCGTTTCTTCAGCAGGTGCCTCAACCTCAGTTTCGGAAGCATCATCAGATGCATTTGTATCCTCAGAGTCAGCCTTGCCGTCATCGGTTTTATCCGTTGTGCCGTTGGCCGTCTCAGGGACTTGCTCAGTTTCCTCGGTTTCAGTGGTTTCTTCGTCGGTTTCGGCAGATTCATCAGTGCTCTCCTGAGATTCTTCGTCCGACTGTCCGTCATCACCGCCCTGAGGCTCGCCCTGGGGTTCACCGTCGGTCACACCGCCGTCATCGTTTCCGTCATCTTCTCCGCCATCGGGGAGTTCATCCTCACCCTTCTTGGAACGTCCAAAGATACCCGAACAGCCCTTTTTCTTCTTGAGTTCCTCGTCCTCGGTGCCTTCCTCAATGCCATCATCACCGTCATCATTAGCGCCCTCGTCCTCACCTTGACCGTTTTCCTTGTCAATCTGTTCAGAATGCCAGTTGAGAACATCGGTAATGATTTCCATAATTCGGGTGAAGTAACGGTCAACATTTATGAGCAGACCCATATCAATAAGGCTGTCTTCAATGATATAAATGTATCCGTCGTCCTCGACAACACCATCCTCACCGTTGACAATAAGTCTGGGAATATATCCGTCACACTTGTCAAACTCGGTTCCGTTGGTGGTGGCAACGATATACTCGTGCATTTCGGGGAAAAGTGTTACAAACAGTTCGTTCATCATTGAAGCAATGGTGAAACGCACCTTTTCATCGGCGCCCTTAAGTTTTACTCTTATGATGCTCTTGCGGAAATACTTACGCTCGGGAACACCGTTGAGCAGAACCTTGCTTGCGTTTTTAAGGTTGCCGAAATCACCTTGCTCAAAGTAACCGTCGGTATTAACAGTAATACCTGCGTTACCGCGCTCGAACACAACGTTTCCGTAACTTGTCTGGGTTGCGGTCTCGGTTGAAGGACTAAAACCTTCCACCTCATATGTTCTGAGTTGACGGTAATAATTTCGCCTTGTGATATGGTCAGCGGCGCGGCGTACGATAACGCCCGAGTTCTTTGTGACCGACACAACCTCATAATACTTACCGTCATAAACCGTGAATGTGCCCGGCAGATACTTCTGGTAAACGTGCCCGTAAAGAATCGAGTTAAGATAAAGGTTTTTATCCGTCTCATCCTCGGCAACACAATGTACAACCTGAAGTTGCTGCAAGAATTTGTCAATAAACTGATTGTTACTGATACAGTAAACTCGCTTTCTTTCGGGTCGGCGGGTATTGGGGTCAATAACCAGTTCGGTTCTTGTGCTGATAATTGTTTCGGCGATAATTTTGTCACTGCTGTTGGCAGGTACGAAATATTCCGAAATAAGTGCAGTAAGGTCATCATGCACGTTTTCACTGTAAATTCCCATGAGGACAAGGGCTTCCTTGATTTCTTCCTCATATATTTCACCGCTCATAAGACGCATAACGAGTTTATAAACGGTGTTGCAACGCACACGCTGATAATCGGCCGCAATGTTAGGTATTGCCTTGGGGTCATAGGTGAAAATGTCTGCATTTTCGCCCATATAATCACGCAGCAGATAATTCTGACTGAGTATATGTATGAACGACTGCTTTGTTGCGCGTGATGCAAACTGCCTTATGGTTTCATAAGCATTGTTATACTCATCCTCGGCAATTATGAAACGGTTTTCACCTTGCGGCATTGACCAAAGGTCATCGCTTATGACCATATGCTTTTCAAGTTCGGACTGTGAAACAGGCAGGTCCATAACCTTGCAAAGCGGTCCGTAATACTGGGATGTTATCCATCTGATATCGGTTGCAGGGAACTTCTCATAAGAGAACCAATCAACCTCTGACACCTTGCTCTTGATGGCAACGGCCGCCATTTCGGCGCCCACGCCGAGATAACGCGCAGTGTCCAACCCAAGGCGGTGATGCAGATTTTTTCCGTCAGCCTCCCATATCATTGCGGTGCCCTTGGCACTCGCAATAGCGGTGGCTGTAACCTCCTCAATACTACTGTTCAGAACGTGCGACAAACTGTCAACAAGTCCGTCACAGTTGCGGTCAAAGGCAATATACTGCGGTGTTTCTCCACGTCGGATAAGGCTTACAACGGTACTTAAGCCAACCTGCATTGTACCAAGCAATCTTGTGGGGTCCATGATAATAACCATCGACGTATCCTCAAGAAAAGCGGATTTTGCGGTCAACATTTTCTGGTTGTAAATATCTTTCATCGGGAGAATTGCAATTTTAGTTTCGGCATCGCTTTCCGATAGGTTGGAAATCTTCCAGATGTTTTCAAAATTGTTCACACCGTAAAGACCTCTCTTGAACCAATCGGCTATGTTCTTTTCAGAACCGATACGTCCCGTAATGATAAGCACCCTCTTGTCCTGCATCAGATGACGTGTGAGCGGCAGGAAGATATACTTTGACGTATCCTCATAGAATGGAGTGTTGAAAAGCACATTTTTTCCCTCAATAATATTTCGGGAAGACGAAATAAGTCCGTCATCAAGTTCTTCTCCCGAAAGCATCATATTAGTAAAATATGTGAACAGAAGGCGTGCTTCCTGCGAACCTGTGGTTTCATATTCCTCGCGGTATCTTAACAGAAGTTCGGCGGCGGGGAGTTTTTTGTTTTCAACAGGCGGCAGGTCAACGGTTTTTGCCAGACGGTCACCGAAGAGTTTTTCATAAACCTCTTTAAGTTCGCTGTACTCAACCTCGGTTTCCTCATCTTCGGGGTTTTCAGCCGCTTCCTCAACATCCTCTCCCCCTTTGGGTATTCCGCCAAGGAAGAAAAAGGCTTCACCGAGAATGATGATGCCGAATGCGGGGTAAAACGGCACACTGAGAATGTGTTTGGAAATGAGATAGCAGGTTGTGGCAAAAAGAAGCGACGAGAAGATGATAACACCGATATAAACCGCCAGCATAACCTTTTTGGCATGACCGAGTTTATTCTTTAAGTACCACTTTTCCTCCTCTTCTTCATAATCATAAAAGAGACCTGTGATATATTTGGTCAACTTGAACTTTTCGGGTTTGAAAGCACGAAGCATGGGCATCAAAATGCCTTTTATGGCAAAGAACAGCAGTATCATAACGGTGTTGACCAGATACATTATGCCGTAGGCCCAGTTCACCTTATCAAGAAATCCCAAAAATTCAAATCTGTTGATAAGGAAATATACTCCTTTAAGCAACAGTATTGCAATATCATCCACCAGAGCAAGATAGACAATACCGTAAATCAGTGCCACGACCGGTAAAATCAACTGGTGATGGCGGTTTTCTTTCTTCAGATTAACCTTTATCCCGATAATTGCGGCCAAAACAACAGGAAGAACAGACAGAACAAATTTCAGGATACTAACCAATATGTCCATCTTCATCCTCCTCTTCTGTTATAGGTTCCGCTTCCCCGTCACTCAAAGGTTCATCATCCGAATTGCCCTTAAGATAGGATGCGCACTCATATAACTCCTCGGTTTCAAGCGAAACATTGTCGGTAAACGGGAACGGAGCCTCCAGAACATCGGGTGTTCCGTTGAGTGCCATTTTACCGCCGTCATTAGCCTCATAGAGATAAATATGCGCGCCGGGGGTGGTTTCGATGGTGTTTTCGACATATTCGTCGGTAATGCGGTGTAGGCCGATGTTACGCAGAGCAGCAAGCGCGGCGCATTCGGCAATGGCATCATCGAACATTGCGTTGGCAATGGCAAGACGCTCAATATTCTTGGTATGAACACTGTCAAAGGTGGCATTGCTCAACATCTGATACTTTTTCATATAATCAAGCAACAGTGTGAGGTACTCACCCTGAATCTCGGCGCCTGCTCTGGCAGTCTCATAACAGTCGGTTATAACGCCATTATAAAGACCTATCAGTTTTTTCATATTATGCTTCAAAACACCCAACGCAATCAGGCCCGAAACAAGTGGAACAACGACTGCGGCGGCGGAAATGGGAAGCGCAATAAGAAAACTTGTAAAACTGTGTTGTATGGAATTGATGAGGTACGGCACAAAGCCTATGAAATAAATAAGCATACAGGCCGCCATCAACCACGCCGCAATTTTAAATTTCAAACGGCGTTTCATATAGGTTCTGACTATTCTTTCGGCCTTGCGCTGATTTTTCTCAAACTCGGCGCGGCTTGCAGCATAACCGGTGTTGAGTTCAATCATGCGCATTTCGTCCTCGTTTATGGCCTCGGTCAATTCCTCGACGTCATATTTGGTAATGCAACGGTTTTTCAAAGCAGGTGCATCTTGATTGAAGGTATCGTTTGTGAAGTCAACCGCTTCGTTCTTGCCACGGCCGATGGCCTTAAAGAACTTGGCAATAGACTCTCTTGTGCGTTGCATCTGCCTGTGCCAATCATCCTCGTCCAAAACAGGTTTATCTTTATAAAGACCGATGCTACTGTCATCAGCAAACAGGTCACTGATGGCAATGTGGGGGAAATTAACAAAAACAGGGGTCATCGCGCCAACCGACACCGTAATATCGTTATTGGCGGCATCCAATTTAATCTGTTCTTTTTCGTTCTTTATTTCACTCTCGTTGATATTTTTATTATCAACAAGCATTGTGTAAAAACGGTTGATATATTCGGCATACTTTTCATCGTTTATATCAACACTCAGCAAATGCAGTTTATAAGGAGCAAGAATTGCATTTCTGATGCTGTTTTTAGTCAGTGAAATAATGGATATCCAGAAAGGAAACCAACTGTCTTCGTACTTTTGGTGGTTTTCTTCGGGAATATCGTAAACCATAAAACGGCAGTTTGCCGGATATTCATATCTTTCCCAGAACTCCGAATAGTTTCGGGTGACATCAACCTTACCGGCAAGAATATGTCGGGGGTCTTCGTAAATACGCATCTTTTTGTATTCATCCTGAATCTCAGTCAACAAAAAGTGCTTCTGCTGAGTGATGTTTTTAAAGATTCTGGGTGTTATGAGATAAATGTTATCAGGTCGTGCAGCACGAAACTGATACTGGGTGATATATCTAATGTTATTGCTCTGCTTTTCATCATCGCCGTGGTCATTACTGTTATCACCGCGTCCGCCGAGATAATAAACCAGTTTCAGCAAAGGGTCATTTTCAACCGAGTAACCCTCGCGGTTGGCACGCTCGTACGGATTTATTGAATACTGAGTCTTATTCTTGAAGTCAGAATCAAGAAAGTCAATGGAATTGTGCGGAGCACAAATGATATATGCATTCCACGCCGGAACATTTCTGATGGTTTCCATTAGTTGCGGAACCGTTGCGGCAATGTCATCTTCGCCACTGTTTCGGTTCCAGACGCAGACTGCGATCTCATCGTCATTCTCAAACCGTTCGAAGAAATAGTTATATTTACTGTAATGATCGATGATCTCATTGTCTATTATCAAAATCGACAGCAACAGCTTGAACCTCCTTTTTTCAGAATTTTGCCGTATCACACGGCACTTCAAGTCCCCTCACGGCACGTAAAATGCCGTGAGGGCAAACCCAAAGTTTATGCAACAAAGGATAATTTATCTGATTTTGGAAAGTTCGTTCCAAAGTTCGGTATACTTCTCAACGCACTTGCCTGCCTTGTCGCAAACAGGTGCAAGTGTTCTGAAGCGGCCGATAATGTTGTTAACAAGACGCGAGAACAAAATATCAGCAAACGGATTCTGGAGAATGGGCTCGTTATCGTCGTCATAATATTTTGCAACGTTGTCAAGCATAAGTACAGTCTCTTGATCCAACCAATCAACAAAGTATTCCGTACGGACAATATTGTCAGTGTAGAAATTCATAAGGTATTCGTCGGTATAGTCAATAAAGTTATGGAGCATATTAACTGCATCATCATCGTTGAATACGCCGTTACCGACCGATACCTTGAAGAGCAAGGGCAGTTCAAGATAACTAACAACAGGGATTCTGTCAAACTTGTAAAGGTGCATACACTTCATAGCCTTATACAGTCTGCAGTTGGTATAATCCATATTAGCAAGACCTACTCCGCTACTTTCCTCAGCAATACTGTCATCATATCTCTTAAGGAAATCTCTTACCAACGGGCGGCTGATACGGATGGCATCATATACCTCGTGGAGTTTGTCGCACTTACCGTCGGCAACAATAATCTTATCACTGATATAGTCGCCTCTGGAATCAACAAACTTATACTGGTCACGGTAGAACCTGACATAACCGAATGCAAATGCAGCAAAGAATGCTTTCTGTGCTTCGTTAATACATTTCTCCTCGTTGCGGTCATCGAGGTCGGGCATACAGCCGACAAAGTGCCACCTTCTGTCAAGGTGAGGAGTGATAACATTTGACTTCTCGGAATCGGGCAGGATATTGTCAATTCGGGCAACGTAATCCTTATAATACTGGCCGATAGGCAACGGATCTGCGGGATGGGCATCACCGGGTGCGAACTTCTGCAGATCGCAGACGCGGAGATTGTAAAGTGCAGTCATAAAGAGAATCTGATATCTGTCCATCAGAGAATCTTTCTCGTAGTTGCCGAATATCTTCATTATTTCCATCTTGGAAAGGTTGTTCTTATCGGCAATCTCACTGCTCATACCGCAGGCAATAATCTCATAAGGCTGACCTGCAGGCTTGTCGATAAACGGTGCAGAAAGAGTGAGAGCCTCTCTGTATTTCTGCTCAACATAGCGTTTCTTTTCGTCAAAGCTGAAGTAATCCTCTTCATACTCTGCTTCCTTAAGAAGTGCATCAACAACATCCATGTCAACTCTTCTGCCGTACTGGTCAATAACAGCGTCTCTCCAGAAATCGATAATATCTTCGGAAACAAGTTGCTTAATTACCTGACGTTGCTGCTTCTGATTAACGGTTGCGTCAACACCTGAGTTCTTGAAGATGACCTCGAAAATCTTGTTACGGAATTCTTCGGTCAACTGAATGGTATCAATGACGTTCGGACAGTCACGGAGCATACAGTTGAGGCTGTTCTTGGAACCGAGAACATACTTGATGGGGCTGCCGTTGCGGTTCTGATAGGTCTCCTCGATCTGGTCAACTCTGCGGGAGAGATTCTTAATCTCGGTTTCGAGCATGGTGTAGAAATACTCGTAGTTCTTGCAGAGACTATCAATAAACTCAATGGCCTGACGCAAGATTGCAACCCTCAAAAATGCCTGATAATACTCATTGATTTTATCAATGTAGTCTTGGCAGTTGATAAGGATTTCATTTGCAGCGTTTGCAAAGTTTCCGCCGAACTTGGAGGTCTTGAGACTGTTGGCATACTGAATAATATTAACTCTTCTGCCACTCTCATCGCCTGCCATTACATAGTCTTCAACGGTGAAGAACTCAGAAACAAACTTCTCAATTTCGGGGAATGAGGAATCCATGCTGAATCCGTCTTCCTCGTCATAACCGCCTGCGTCAAGGCTTGCGTTATCGGACTCGTCAACAGGTGTCTCAAGTTTGCGGAGATCCTCTCTGAGGTCCTTTTCAAGTTGATACAGGAAGTATCTTGCAGAGTTGGGGTGGATGGGCACGCCGTCCTTAACCAACCAATGTTCAATATGGTCGGCTAATGCAATATTGAAGTTGTCAACCGAGAACATTGCGTCAGCAACAAAGGAAGACTTGTTCTCAGCCTGCTTTCTGGTTCTCTGATAGAGAAGTTTAAGCATATGTGCAACCGAGGGGAAATTGCTCTTGAACTGACCGTAACGCTTATTCTCAACGTGGCTACGGAGAGAAGAAATACGTCCTGTTACCTCTTCGACATCAATAGAGTCGGCGGTGATATCAACAATCTTCTTTCTCAGATGCTTATAATAGGTCTCCCATCTCGGGGTAAATTCGATACCCGATTTATCGAGGTCACTGCACTCTTCGGTGATAGCAAAACCGAAATAGTTCTTTTCGTTAACATCGGAATCGACATAGTTAACATAGGACTCTCTGGAGTCAACAGGAGGCTGGATAACGCCCTTTGCACGGCTGTTCTGACGCTTAATCTTATCCATTTCGACCTTCTTGTCGTAACGGAGCCAGTCATCAGTCATAGCCTGACTCATCCAGTTCAAAGCAATATAGTCTCTGATTGCCTCAAAAGGATAAATAATCTTGGAAGTACCTGTACCGCAGTAACGGTTACGTCCGTTTTCGGCACAACGTTCAAGAATGGTATTGTCCTCAGATGAGTTAAGACGCTTGTGCAGACGGCTTACTGAAGATGCATAGATACAGTCAGCAGCGTGCTGTTTGTACTCATCAAAACGGTTAAGGGTCTCACCGTTGGTGTTCTGTGCATCGAAAAGGAAGCAATAATCCAACGGATTAAGGATATAATCGTCATACTGGTCAACAGTGCCGGGACGGGGCATCTTGAGACCGAAACGCTTACGGATGTCCGAATCCATCTTGCTGTCTGCCTTGAGCATAAATGCGTCGATTTCACGTAAAGTTGCATAAGCGTTGGTACGGAGGTTACTCTTTTCAACCTCGGTCTTGTCGTTGCTGACGAAGAAAACGTCAGGCAACAGGCAGAAACCACGGATGATAGGCTTCTTGTGGCAGGTGTTCTCAAGATAATTTCTGAGATACATTGAAACGGGCAACAGAATACCTGAACCGGTACCGCCGACAAGGGTAGAAACAACCAGAACACGGATGGACTGCTCCATATCATCGCAGTTCAGTTTCTGAAGATTGTTAATTGCCTCATGCAATCCGTCAAGACGTCCCTCACGGATACACATATCAAATGCGAGTTTGGAAACGGCACGGATCTGACCTGCTCCTTCGGTCAACGGCTTGTTCATCAACTGGGGATTGATGGGGAATGTGTTGTTATAGGCTTCGGGGTCATTTCTCAAAGCCTGTCCAACAGTGATTTTACGAGAGGTCTGAACAGTGTGGGCAAAAGGTGCCTCTGCCTTTCTCTCTCTCAATTCATTGGCATCGGTATCGAGGAAGGCAAACTGGATATACTTCTTCTGCTCGTCGTTGGCAAGTTTATAAACTCTTCCAACGATGTCACAACCGGTACCGCCGAGACCGACAAGAAGTGTCGGAGGCATCTTGCCTACGGTTTTAGTTTTCTTAACATTTTTCTCTGCCATGGTTCATGCTCCTTTTTATGTGAAATTATATCTCAAAATAAAAGCCGTTTAAAATTTCATACGCGAAGTGAAGCGTATGACCTCTGTTGATCTGAGGCACAGTCTTGAGGATTTGGTTCTCAGTGTTTCGCGTGCGTTGCGGGCATTTGATGCGTCAATATACATCATATTTCCGTCAAGCACCTCTTTATTTGTAACCTGCAAATGACGGTCACGTCCAAGTTGGAAAAGTTTCCAGTCACGCTTGGCAACAACCGAAATAACCTCTTCACAGGGAAGATTTCTTTGAGTATATTCAACCTTCAAGTCGCTTCGGACGTTGATAATAGGGCATATAAGCGTCACCAGTGCTTTAAAGTTGAAGTAAGGATGAATGGAATAAGGCTCCCAACGTCCGTGGTTCTTGCCTTCGTAAACAACCTTCCACGGCAAATAGCGTTTGATGGGTGGCAGATAAAGCAGGATGAGGATAATGAACGCAATGAACAATGCTATTTCAAACGCGGTATACACTCTGCTTATATCAAGGTCGCCCTCACACTTACCCTTGGAGGTAAGGCCCTCACGCTCAATGGTTGCCGAAACTGTAAACTCGTCATTGTCGTCAAGGTTTTTCCGCTGTTCGGACTCACTTCCGTTGGCGGTGAAATAAACCTTAGCGGTGGTGTGCTGACCCTCGGTAAACGGGTCAAGTTCTATCCTTGTGGCTTCAAGTATCGGACGCTTTTCGCCGTTAACTTCAACCATCTCGACATCATTAACCTTAACATCAAGTTTAAGTGCGTCATACTGCTCTTTGGTCAAAGGATTGCCCGCCCAGTCAACCCTGACGGTTATATAGGGCTTGGACTCATTGAAACCGACGCTCTTGAGCCCGTCGGGAATTTGGGTTACTTTAACACCTAACTTTACTGCCGTAATATCGTCATAGATATTGATGCTTCCCGAAGCCGAACCCTTGTGGGTGGGTTTTCTGCCATCGGATATGGTGGCAACCGCCTGAAATCCAATATTTCCCGTGGCTGTGGAAGCGCGGTCGTTATTTTTGTATGTAGGTTTGACAAGGAACGTGCTGTCACTGTTCTTCTTGATCTCAAAATCAACACCCTCGGCAACCATCTCAAGGCCGCAACGGTTCCATTCATCACCTGTAAGCGGCGAACCGTTCTTATTGACCTTTACAATAATACCTTCATTTTCGGTCTTGAGTCTGGAAAGGATGTATTTTTCCTGAAGATATTCAAGTTCAACACCCAGTTCCTCAACCGTAAAGTCCTCAACTGCAAAAATCAGGGATTTGTCCGAAGAAATATAGTTCAGATAGTTGGCAGTGACCGAAACCTCTACCCTCTTGCCGACATCGAGCATAATGGTGTTTGAGGTGGCTACCTGCTTACGTCCGTCATCACCCTTAACATAAAGCGTATAATCAACGTCGAAAAGGTTTGTGCTAATCTTCTCACCGTATCTCGGATGTGACTTGGGGTAGGTCAGCCAATATTCAGCGGCATACTGTCCAGTTGGGATGACCTCATCGGTAATAACATTTCCCTGTGCATCCTTGATTTTAAGGATAACATCAAGGCAGGGCTTATAATATATAACATATTCATCTGCCGTAACATTTATGTTGTAACTGCCCGCATCAAGATACTCACCTGAACTTGGGGTAAACGTAGCAACCGTTCCCGCAAGGTCGGTGGTTATTACATACGGCTTACTGTCACCGTTAGCGGTGGCATATTTTTTATCGTCTGCAGACATCTTGGCCGAAGTAACCGATTTTTTGGCACCTGTCAAATCACCGATACTGACGTTTGAACCCTGAGCAAAAACCACAACCTCACTTACAGGAATGCTAAGGTCAAACTTGCCTGTATTGGAAGCAACCGACGGACGCTGGAATATCTGTTGGCAAATGCCCGTTACCTGAGCAAGAATACCGTTGGCACCATCCTTGTTGTCAACAATCGCATCATAAACCGTAACACCGTTACTGTTGGAAGGCTTTACCGTCTTGCCTCCCTGACTTTGCTGAATGGCAAGATAAACAACCTTTATTCCGTCTTCATCAGCATTTGCAAAGGTTTTATTAAGGTCATTACCCGTTTTGCGCTCGGCAAACGAGTCACCGTCGGTTATAACCACAAGCCAACGCTCGGTGTATTTCCCGCCGTCCTTCTTAAGATTCTCATAGGCAACCGTTATCGAACTGTACGGCGTGCCCGAAGTGTTGGTCACCGTGTTGTGGATATTTTTTATATTATCCTGTTTCTTGGCCTCTTCGCCCGAAAGGCCTTTTATTTTAGGCTGAATTTTCAAACCTGCTTGGTGGCTTTTTCCGTAAAACTGGCTCATATAATAGACGTTCATCACGTCATCGGCCTGCATCATTGCGGAAAAAACCTCAAGACTGTATTTGGCTTGACACCACGCATCGTTACTGACCCTCTTGCCTTTTACCGTGTTCCAGATCATACTGTTTGAGTCATCATATACAACATTTATAAGTCTCGAAACATCTGAAACCGATTCCTGTGCACTTGCAGTGGAGGTCGGCAATATAAGACCCGTCACAAACAGTGCGATAACGGCAACAACGGCACAGACACGTCTGAAGAATACTGCCGCGCTTAAATTTTTTGCCATCAAACTATCCCCTCTTCAAATTCGACTGTAATATTATGCCAAATTCACGCTTTATGCGACTTAATTTGCAGTTTTTGTGCATAATATTACAAAATACCCATTTTCATACTCTCGATTATAGCACAAGCGCAAAATGATGTCAACCAAAACGGCACCATTCTGTAACAAATTATCCATAATTTCGACATTTATGCGTCGGTTTTATGATTATTTATGCAATATTTTCCAAAACTATACCGTACGTCTGTCAAGATGCCCTTATTTTACATAGGATTAGACGGGATTTTCAAAGGGGTATGAATTCAAACTGAAAAATGCTCTGTATACTGTTAAAATTTGGGAGAGAAGTTCAAAAACCGTGGCACGCTTGAGCGTACCACGGTTTTTGAAAATATTGTACAGAGAAAAATTTATACTGAAACCGGTTTATCCCAGTGAATCCTTTTTATTGGTCACGACCTTGTGTTCGTAACACTCAAATTTTCCATTGACGTTTTCGGGCAAGGTTTTTTGTGTCAAAAGGCTTACTATCGGCACAATTATTAGTCCGCCAACCATTGCAAACACACCTGAGTACAGAGAGTTGGTGAAAATAAAGTTTATGACAGGAATGTCGGCAACATTGAGCCATCCAACGCTGATGCAGAGTTGTATCAGTTCAAGTCCCGTGCCGAAGATAAAACTAGCAACAACAGCGGCACGCGTGGTCTTTTTCCAGTACAGTCCATATAAGAACGGCGCCAGGAACGCTCCCGCCAGCGCTCCCCACGATACGCCCATCATCTGCGCTATAAACACGGAATCCGCCCATATCGTATCCTTGAGAATGGCAATTACAGCCGAGATTGCAACGAAGAACACGATGAATAATCGCATTATAAAAACACTCTTTTTGTCCGAGACCTCCCTCTTCTTTTCCATTGCAGGTTTTACAACGTCAAGTGTGAGGGTGGATGATGATGTCAGCACAAGTGATGAGAGTGTTGACATAGATGCTGCGAGGACAAGCACTATGATGAGCGCAACAATGACCGCAGGCAGATTTTGAAGCATTGTGGGTATAACCTTGTCAAACTTTGTGCCTGCTGCCGAGGTGAAACCTGCCGCTTGCATTTCCTCGAAGTAGAGTTTTCCAAAACCGCCAAGGAAGTAGCATCCACCTGCCACCACAACGGCAAAGATTGTGGAAATGATTGTTCCTTTTTTGATGGCGCCCTCATCCTTTATGGAATAGAACTTGCCAACCATCTGTGGCAATCCCCAAGTGCCAAGTGACGTGAGCAGAACAACAAACAATAGGAACAACGGATTGGGTCCGAACATCGAAGTATATTCGTGGCCTGCATGTTCACTTTCGGCAAGTGATTTTACCGCCTCGGTAAAACCGCCGTTCTGATTGAGTACCGATATAACAACCGCAACGATACCGACCAACATTATCACACCTTGGATGAAATCGTTGACCGCTGTTGCCATATATCCGCCGAAAATAACATAAATGCCTGTGAGCACTGCCATTCCCACAACAATTACCCAGTAAGGAATGTTGAAAACGTTATTGAAAAGCGAAGAAAGACCGTTGTAAAGCGATGAGGTGTAAGGAATGAGGAACACAAAAACTATGAATGACGCAACGACCTTTAGTTTCTTGGAATCGTATCGCTTTTCAAAGAAATCGGGCATCGTTTTTGAACCCAGATGTTGGGTCATAACACGTGTCCTGCGACCGAGAACCGTCCACGCAAGAAGCGAGCCAATGAATGCGTTGCCAAGACCTATCCATGTTGAGGCCATACCGAAGTTCCAACCGAACTGACCTGCATAACCGACAAAAATGACGGCCGAGAAGTAAGATGTGCCGAAAGCAAAGGCGGTCAGCCACGGACCCACTGCTCGGCCGCCAAGCACAAAGCCGTCAACGTTGGTCGAATGCTTTCGGCAGGCAAATCCGACAATGAGCATCAATGCAAAGAAGCAGATAAGCATCGGCACCGATACCAACACTGTCGGTGAAACGGATAAAAGGTTTGATAAGTTGAACATTTATAAAACATCTCTTTTCTGGTTTAAAGCATCAAATCGCTTTGTTGCTTTAAACTTTAACACTTTAAAGCAAGTTTGTCAAGAGGTTTTTGTGATTTTTTTTTGAAATTTTTTCAAATTTTTTATATACTGAAAAATAACCGCCTTATCTACCTGTGTGATGCTTGTCACAATTCCTTAGGTTAGAGCGGATAAACCGACGACGGTATCTGTAACAAAACAATCCCCTCTTGTTAAAGCAAGAGGGGATTGTTAATGCATCAAGATTAGAGTTCTTTTTTGCAGAGTTCAAGTGATGCGGCGATGACGGTATCCATATCGTAATACTTATACTCACCCAAACGGCCGCCAAAGATGACCTTCGGCTCATTCTCTGCAAGTTTTTTATATTCGGCATAAAGACAGCCGTTCTTCTCGTCATTGACGGGATAATAAGGTTCATCACCAACCTTCCACTCGGAACTGTATTCACGGCTGATTACGGTCTTTGGCTGATTGCCAAACTCAAACCACTTATGCTCAATAATTCGGGTGTAGGGTGTTTCACTGTCGGTGAAATTGACAGCGGCGTTTCCTTGGAAATTAGGTGTATCAAGCACCTCGGTCTCAAATCTTACCGAACGGTACTGCAACGCGCCTAATGAGTAGTTGAAATAAGCATCAATGGCGCCTGTGTAAACAACCTTTTCGGCTATTGCATTAAACTCATCTCTGTTTTCAAGATAGTCAACACCCAGTCTTATATCAATGCCGTCTAACATATTTTCAACCATTTTGGTATAACCGCCAATAGGAATTCCCTGATACAGGGCATTGAAATAGTTGTTATCAAAGGTCAGACGCACAGGTAACCTCTTGATGATAAACGACGGCAGTTCGGTACAGGGTCTTCCCCACTGCTTCTCGGTATATCCCTTGATAAGTTTTTCGTAAATATCGGTACCAACAAGAGATATCGCCTGTTCCTCAAGGTTTTTTGGCTCGGTAATACCCGCTGTGGCACGTTGCTCTTCAATTTTAGCGGCGGCCTCTTGGGGAGTAACAACACCCCACATTTTATTGAAGGTGTACATATTGAAAGGCAAGGAATAAAGTTCGCCTTTAAAGTTTGCAACCGGAGAATTGGTGAAGCGGTTAAACTCAGCAAAGCAGTTTACATAATCCCACACTTCCCGGTTATTGGTGTGGAAAATATGCGCGCCGTAAACATGCACGTTTATGTCTTCGATATTCTCGGTGTAAACATTTCCCGCAATGTGGTCGCGTTTGTCGATAACCATAACTGTTTTGCCATGTTTTTTTGCCTGCTGGGCAAACACGGCACCGTAAAGTCCTGCACCGACCACTAAATAATCGTACTTTTTCAAATCGGTTTTCCTCCCGTCATCAGCCAAGGTCAGACTTTATCTGAGTGGTGCTTATCTCAGGTGTTCTGGGCAGATAGACCACCTCAACACCCTCGTCCTTTAAATAATCGAATTTACCCTGCCAATCATCACCCATAACAAAGGTGTCAATGTGATATTCGTGCATATCACTTACCTTCTGCTCCCAACAGGTCTCGGGTATGACTAGGTCAACATAACGGATGGCCTCAACCAGCATTTTCCTTTGTTCATATGAAAAATAACACTTCTTCTGTTTCTGGTTCCAGTTAAACTCATCGGTTGAAACAACCACTATAAGATAATCCCCTAACGCTTTGGCACGGCGAAGCAAATTTATATGCCCATAATGCAAAAGGTCAAATGTTCCGTAGGTTATAACACGTTTCATACATTTTCCTCCAAAGACTCGGAATGTTTCTCAACAGGCTTTAATCGGTCACGGTTTCTGAACACCGCAAATACTCGCATAAGCAGTATCACACCCTCGGTTATACAGGTTGCGATACATATGGTTTTAACAGTTAAGTATCCGAATGCAAAAAGGAAAGTCAACTGTAATGTGTGCAACACGGCACCCACAATGACCGAAATGTTTGCGTACTTAGCAAGGCCTAAAGGCGAAAGTAAAGGAAAGCCGGAAATATAGGTCGGCAGACTTATGGCAACAATGGGTAACAAAAGCCTTAAATAGGTTGCAGAGCCTGCATATTGCTCTCCAAACAGGAGAACACAGAATTCTTTTGCGAATATAAACACGCCCGTACATCCCAAAATTATTACGGGCATAAGTACCGTCAAAACCTTTTTAACAAGTTTATAATCCTTGTTTTTTACCATATAAGGATACATACTGTCGGCAATAGGTGAAAAAGCGCTTCGAGCGGTGGTCATCAGTTTTTCAGACGAGGAATAAAGGCCCATTGTGGCGCCTGTGGGATAAAGAATACCAATGAGTACCGAGTTTGTGGCACCGTAGACCGTGGTGGCAATCCGTGACCAAAAATATCCGCTTGAACGTTTGAGGGTATGCCAAACATAACTCCACCCAACCGAAACAAACCTTACTCCGATACGCTTATAAATATCGAAATATGTCCAGACACAGGCGCCCACGGCACCCAGTGTGTTAAGCAACGGCACAACATAGTAGTGCTCCGGACTTTTAAGAAAAGCAAAAATCGCCACTGTAAAAAACGCCTTGACCGAAACGGCCCTGACCGTTATGGCCGACATCTTTTCAATTCCGCGGTACAAAAAATCAGGCAAAAGTGCATTGATAAAAGTTGACGCGAAGAAAAGCATATAAAGCGTCATATCTTGACGGAGTTTGGGAATAAGCAGACACATACAAAGAACAACGGTCAACGCAACCGCGCCCAACATCAATTTACAAACCGTAACAGCCGTAAGTATGCGTGACAGTTCACGCTTATTGTCACGGTTATTGGACACGTCCTCGGTAGACGATAACAAAAATCCAAAGTCAAGAAACAACTGCACATAAACGGCGCAAGCCTGTGCAAAACCCAGTATTCCAAACACCACAGGACCTAACACACGGGTCTGATAAGGCATTGTTATGAAGTTGAAAACATATCCTGAAAAGGTCAGGATATAAAGCATAACCGTGTTTTTGAGCAGGTTGCCTTTTTTATCAATCTTAGCCATTTATCTCGTTCAAAATCCTTTCGGCGACCGTTTGCGCGGCAGTACCGTTTTCACAGAAGCCTATTTCTTTGTTGAAGGCTTTGAGTTTTTCGCTGTAATCTTGTTCGTTAAAATTTTCAATACAGGTCAGCATTTGACCGTTACTTTGAGCCAATGGGAAAGGAAGTTTTCTCAAATCAAAATAAAAATTTCGGTCAGATACATAGGCCTCAATATCGTTGGCGAACAATATGACGGGTTTGTTTATAAGACCTGCGTCAAACATAACACTGGAATAATCGGATATGACCATATCCACGGCAGGTATCATCTCATAAAGGTCAGGATAATCAGTTCCGTTGAAAATGCGGTCAGAATAATGGATAAAATCCGCTTTTCCTGACACATTGGGGTGCAACCTCATACAGAACACCCACTGCTGACCCGTCTTTGTCTCCAAAGCGTCCAAAACGGCCTCAAAATCCATATCATAGCACTTCAAATTACCGTCGGTGCGAAAGGTGGGCGCATATAAAACCACCTTTTTGCCTTCGGGGATACCGAGTGCGCGTCTTACCTTAGCCTGACGGTCGCTGTTGGTATTGAAAAGCGCGTCGGAACGTGGTGACCCGCACTCCAAAATCTCGCCGTTATACCAAAAAGATTTTTTGCAAAGGTGGGTGAAAAATGTACATCCCGAAAGTATGACATCGGCCATCATCGAATCATTTTTTGCGCCTGCAATATAAAACTCATCAAGACTTTGCTCTGCGTCCTTTTCGATACGCTTCAACGCAACCGTGCCGTGCCAAGTCTGAACATAAAACTGCTTTTTGCGTTTTACAATCCCCGCGTTCTTACGGCTGTTATCCACCCATGCGGCGGCGGTTGAAAGTTCCCACAGATAACGAAGACTGTTGTACTCCACCGCTCGGATGTTTTGAGGCAAACTGTCACTAAACGGTTGCTTTACGCCCCAAACTAACTGTAATGACGGGTCTTTTTGCAACAAAGCCTCGGCAATGGCTTTTGAGTTATCACCAAAGCCTTTGCCAAAATAGTTGCAGAATACTATTTTTTTGCGGTTGACGGGAAAGACTCTGAATACCGTCATCAAAGCCTTGGTCAGCATATGTTTAAATTTCATACCGCGTGTATACGGCTTTGCCACGGTTTCACCTTCCCGAAATAATATCACTCGTTTTCCTTTTTTTCACACTGCATATAGCCTATAGCGTAGCCCAGCATCGCAAATGCGACAACCGAGATACCCGAAAGATAATAGAACAAACTGGAAATAAACATTCCGCCCGCCAATGCGCTCAACACAATAAGCATCAGAATGCCCACTGTGAATAAAGAACCTGTATTCTTGAACCTCAGAACAAACGCATCCTTGGCACAGAGAACAAAGAATGCCAATAGCATCAAAAATCCCACAACACCGTTACCCATCAACAACTCCATATAACTGTTATGGATGGATTTCTTTGCGATAGTCATTTTCACTCCGGTCTCGGCAACCATTTCGGTTGCAATTTCGTGATAACTTCTGGGGCCAACGCCCAAGACGGGGTTGTTTTCCAGAACATCAAATCCCTCCAGCCACATTTTAATTCGACCGTTGGAAATATCATCTTTTGAACTTATATCCTCACGGTCAAGGTCGGCAACCGGCTTGTCTTCTTTGTGCGTTCCGTTTGGATTTTCAGTGCCGTCGGTTGTTTTCTGAACATAATTTATAGCGTACTGAACATGGGGCAATGCTTTTTTTGATGCGGCGACACCGATATAACATCCGCCTGTCATAAGTACCGCAAGAACCAATGCCGTCAGTTCGCGCCACAGGCGTTTTTCGCCAACAACCCTACACTTTGATTTTCTCACCTTTATGACCGAAATATACCAACAACCGACAAAGGCAAGAAACAAAAGTATGATAAGAGCCATTCTTGAATTGGAAAGTACAACATACAAACCTTGAACAACAATGTTGGTTATATGAAGAGCCTTGACCCACTTTTTCTGCGAATTGTGCATCATATAGATGCAGAAACAGATGACAATTATTGAAATAGCGGCGGCAAAGTTGGGGTCTATGAACACACCCCACAAGCGCATAACCACAGCGCCGTCGTGAAATCTGACAAAGCCCTGAGGGATGGTGGAAGCCTCTCCCCAGAGGGTGTGCACCTGATTATATGTAACATCAAAAAAATACATACCGAGCGACAGTATAACTGCAACCAACCATACTGCTCCCAAAGCACTGCCGATAACCGTCACATCACAGTTAATGCGTTGTTTGGACATTCGGTTGCCCACCGCATACAGCACAAAAAACTGTATGAACATATTGGCGGTGGCCTTTATATTATCAGATAAAGCGTATTTATAATTAAGTAGGACCGATACTCCCGTAAGAACAAAGAGCAACGCCAACGCCCAGATATATTTAGTTTTAAGTACGTTTCTGAAGAAAATTATATCCCACAAAAAAACTGCGCCTGCTCCCAGAATTATCAGTGCGTTGAACACACCCGACATAAGATACGGTTGGAATAATGTTATGTTCTGACGCAGTGTTGCAAAAAGCAACGCAACAACAATGTAAGCAAGTCTAACATTGAAAAAAATATTTTCGTTTTTCAAAATTTTTGCCATAATACTACCTTAATTCATCCTTTGAACTTCTTGACCAACGGCAACACCATTTGCTGTGCGAAATTCACAGTGGCGCACAACGTCACAATACTGCCGACCCTTTTGCTTTTCATCAATGCGGTCAAGGTTTTAAAAATCGCACCGCAAGGCTCAAATGCCTCAAGCACCCTTTGTGTAACCGAGTCCTCAAGCATCTCTTTTGCAAGTTTTTTCTGTTCTTTTCGGCTTAAATCAGCCGATTTCGAACGGTTTCTCACAACGGCTGAAATATAGTGCTTGACATACCCCTTTAAAATCTGTTGCAGATGCTCACCGCCGTATGCGTTATGTTGGCGCAGAAAGTTTTCTTCCAGTGAAAATTTTCGTTTAAAAAGTTCGAAAAACTGCGGATTGTAACTGCTTGCCAATGTGACATGGGTTGGCTTTCGGTAAAAATAAAGGTCCTCATCAATAGAGCGTATCTTTTGAGCGTGACCGAACACCTCAATATTATAAAGAAAATCCTCAATAAGTTTGGTTTTTTCAAACCGCACACCGAGTGGTTGGACAAACTCCCTGCGGTAGGCCTTGTTACAGGCATACTGAAACACCCTTTGATTTGAAAGACGTCGGAACATTTCGGCTATGGTTTCAACCGAATCGGCATAGAATTCCTCGGGTTTCAGTTTTTCGGTGCGGACAGTCTTGCCGTTTTTGTTTTCGTAGCAGAGTTTCATGCCGTATATCAAAATGTCAGGCTTGTCTCCAAGGTTTTCGGCGCACTCCTCGAGCGTTTCACGGTCTATTGTGTCATCCGAGTCAACATAAATGACATAATCCCCCGTTGCCGTTTCCAACCCTGTGTTACGGGCAAATCCAAGACCTTCATTTTGAGTTTTGTGGATAACACGCACCCTTTCGTCTTCCTTTGCAAAGGCGTCACACATTTCGGGACACCTGTCGGGCGAACGGTCATCCACCAGTATCAGTTCAAAGTCGGTATAGGTTTGGGAAAGTATTGACCTCACACTTTCCTCAAGATACTTTTCCACACCGTACACCGGCATTATAACGGAAAATTTCATTTTCAGATACCCTTATATTTTTTAAGCCCCATAAATCCCCAACGAACAAGGTTTACCGTACTCTTTACAACACCCAGTTTCAGATAATCGCGGTAAAAACGGTACTGTTTTTTGATAAGTTTTTTCTTGTTGCCCGTGGTGGAATTGGCAAGCACACGGTAACGCGCAAGCAACTTCTGATTGCCGTATGCCTTATTCTCAAGCCTTACAATATCAAGCCAATAGGCATAATCGTCACGCATACTTTTAAGTTCTTCCCTCAAATATACCTTGCCGTGCTTTGAACAGTCATAAAGTCCGCTCAGGCAACCTATATAGTTGGTCACCATCATATCCGAGGTTTTGACCTTGGGTCGGCAGATAACAGGGCTCAGTATTTCCTCTGAATTCTCGTTAATGCAACGGTAAGAACAGTAGACACACACAGCATTTTTTTCGTTCATAAATGCAATCTGCTCGGCAAGAAATTCGGGTTCCCAAAGGTCGTCGGCATCAAGCAAGGCAATATACTGACCTTCTGCATTTTTTATACCGTTATTTCTGGCCGCCGCCGAGCCTGCGTTGGCCTGTTGCAAAAACTTTATACGGTTATCCTTTTCCATATAGGAACGGACTATTTCGGCCGAGTTATCCTTCGAGCCGTCATCAATTATTATCATTTCCCAGTTTCCGTAGGTCTGAGCAAGCACCGAGTCAATAGTCTCGGAAATATATTTTGCACCGTTATAGCACGGTGTGATTATTGAAACAAGTCCCTGTGTCATAAAAATCCTCTCACCCGTTCTGTTGACCGTTCTTTTCTTCCTTGATATCCTGTAGCAGTTGTTCTTTCAATTCCTCGTTCTTCTTGGCAACATCAATGCCCTCGGTACTATCCTTGCTGAACATAATTCTAAGGGTCAGAATTATCAGTTTAATATCAAGTAAAAGCGAGTAGTTCTCAATATACATCATATCAAACCTCAACTTATCATATGGGCTTGTATTGTATTTTCCATAGATTTGTGCAAAGCCCGTAAGTCCGCCTTTGACCTTCATACGGTAAACAAATTCTGGAATATCCTTACAGAATTCGTCAACAAACACCTGTCTTTCGGGTCGCGGTCCGACAACGCTCATATCACCTTTGAGAATATTGAGTACCTGCGGCAGTTCATCAAGCCTTGTGGCTCTGATAAATCTTCCCACCTTGGTGATACGTGGGTCTTTTTCACTCGCCAGCACAACACCCGAATATTTTTCGGCATCGGTCACCATACTGCGGAATTTGAGGATATTAAACTCGCGTCCGTTCAAGGTCAGTCGCTTCTGTTTATAGAAAACAGGACCTCTGTCCTCTAATTTAATTGCCAGTGCCACCAAAAGCATAACAGGGGAAGCAATAACCGTTGCAATAAGGCTTATGACAATATCCATTGCCCGTTTCCAGAAACGTTGCATAAGCGAAATGCCTGTTCCCTTTGCCATAAACAGCGGTGTATCAAACAGTTTTATCTCACGCGAGCCACGGACAATAATATCCGAAATTTTGGGCACAAAATATACCCTCAACTGGTTTTCGTAGCAGAATTTCAGTATATCGTTACGCTCTTGCGAGGGCAGGTCATTGATGATAACAGCATCGTAATTTACAATCTCCTCGCATATTTTATCAATTCCCTCGTCAACCGAAATGAGTTTGCAGATGTTATATTTATCTCTGCGGGCATCCATCTTTATCTTCAAAGCAACCGCGTTATCGGTTCCGTATACCAACACCATTTTGTGAGGTGCATACAACGCGTGGTACAGCCTTGAATAAATAAAAATGAGAATAATAGCCGACACAACCTGCACCAACAGAAGCATAAGCATCGGAACAGGGGTTATCATTCGGTTGGCGATAAGGCATAGTTGGAAATAGGTGATAAAATTCACCATAAACAGGGCTATTGTCTGGCCAAGACCAATATCTACCGATTTCAGATGCCCGAAAAGAAAACAGTCCGAATTGTTAAATATGATTATCACCAACAGTGCATAAACACCTGTCAGAACATATTTACCGTTGTAATGATAATGAGGAAACGGACCTCCCCAATATCCGTAGCCGTTACGCCATACAATGTAATAAAGCACCGACAACACCAAAACCTCAAGAACACATTCAAGGGTTCTGACAACACTTTTACTATCCGATTTTTTTAATTTCTTGTTTTCCACTCGTTACACATCCTTTTGAAACGACGTCAATGGTATTATTCTCAAAATTACTATTGAAAACCATTATAACCATACAAATGAAGAATAATAAGAATACATTATCACTCAACGTTACTATACCATATAATGTGTCTTTAGTCAACAGTTTTCAGTAAATATAGCATATTGCACAATGTTTTAAGTATTTATCGGCATATGGCATTAAAGTGTTTTTATGACCTAAATAAATCGATTTTTGTTGCCAAATATATTAAAAACAATACTGTATTAAAATTATTGAAATGCAAAAACCGTGAAATAAAAGATTGTTCAGCAAATTTTTTTAGATTTTTCAAATTTGCTATTGATTTTTCAAAACTGTTGTGGTATTATATTGTGGCGGTTCCAAAAGGAATCTATGTGCGTTGTTAGCTCAGCTGGATAGAGTGACTGGCTACGAACCAGTAGGTCGGGGGTTCGAGTCCCTCACAGCGCACCAC
>JAZNBS010000045.1:0-43662 GCA_045587185.1 Acutalibacteraceae bacterium | reverse complement strand
CTATTTGTCGTTGGCTTAAACCTTGCGCCTTAAGTTCAAATATTTCTTTCTCATACATTTTGATGTGTCGATATTCTCTTGGCATACAAAATCCCCCTTTACGGTAGTTGTTTTAATTCTACCATAAAGGGGGTGTTTTTTTCTATTGTCCGTTTTTACTGGACTTGTGCATTCTTGTTCGGCGGGCTTGCTTAATTTATTATTAAATGTTCTCGGCTTCGAACTTCTTAAGGAATTCGACCAACTTCTCAACACCCTCGTAAGGCATTGCGTTGTAGATAGAAGCGCGCATACCGCCGACCGAACGGTGACCCTTGAGGTTTTGCATACCGTTTGCGGTTGCTTCCTTGACGAATTTGGCGTTGATTTCATCATCCTCTGCACGGAAAGTTGCGTTCATCATAGAACGGCAGTAGGGCTTGACAGGGTTTTTGAACAACTTGCTGTTGTCAAGGCAATCATAAAGAAGTGCAGCCTTCTTTTCGTTCATAGCCTTCATAGCGGTAAGACCGCCGATTTCCTTAATCCACTCAAGAACGAGTTTGCAAATGTAGATGGGCCAGCAGGGAGGAGTGTTGTACATTGACTCGTTCTCTGCCATTACCTTGTAACTGCAAACTGTGGGAACATAAGCAGGTAGGTCATCACGCATAAGGTCTTCGCGGACAATGACAATGGTAAGTCCTGCGGGGGCAACGTTCTTCTGTGCGCCGGCATAGATAAGGCCGAACTTTGAAACGTCAACAGGCTCGCTCAAAATACAAGAACTCATATCGGCAACCAGAGGAACGTCACCGGTATCGGGTATGTAGTCCCACTTGGTGCCGAAAATGGTGTTATTGAAACAGATGTGAACATAGTCAGCGTTGGGAGTGAGTTTGAGTTCTTCCTGACGGGGGATACGGGTGAAGTTTTCTTCCTTTGTGGTGGCGGCAAGGTTTATCTTGTCGCTATACTTCTGGGCCTCTTGGTATGCCTTGCCTGAGAACTGACCTGTTACTATATAATCGGCAACACCGGTCTTGAGAAGGTTCATCGGCACTGCGGCAAACTGCTGTGAAGCACCGCCCTGCAGGAACAGAACTTTGTAGTTATCGGGAATGTTCATAACCTCGCGCAAAAGAGCCTCGGCTTCCTTAATGATGACATCATAAACCTTGGAACGGTGGCTCATTTCCATAACGCTCATACCCGAACCCTGATAGTTCATAAGTTCATCTCTCGACTTTTCGAGGACAGCAACAGGAAGCATAGAGGGACCTGCCGAAAAATTGTAAATACGATCGTACATAATTACTCTTTCCTTTCATCTGGTTGAAATTTAACTGTTTTTGCGAAAGCAAAGTTTGTTAAAAAAATAACAAAGATTTTAAATTCGCGATGATGTTATTATAATACTTTGTGACATATTTGTCAATCGTTATTCTATAATATTTTACAAATTTGCAGAAAATCTTCGCTTTAATGCGTTTTAAGGTGAAAAATGCCATTTGTGTTACAATTTTGTTGCTTGTAATTTGGGTTTTAAAGTGTTACAATTACTTTGGATTTTAATGTCGTATTGTGGAACAAAATATCCTATCGTGTAATGCAGATTTCAGGAGGCGTTTATGGATTACTATAATGTGACGGTGGTCATTCCTTGCCTTGACCCTGATGAAAAATTGATGGACATTGTCAACGAACTTCAGGACAACGGTTTTGACGATATTGTTATTGTCAATGACGGAAGTGACGCTGAACATAGGAAGTTCTTCCCCGACCCGGAAAAATATCCGTTTTGCACCGTGTTGACACATCGACGCAATCGCGGTAAGGGTGCTGCCTTGAAAACGGCTTTTAAGTTCTTCAACGAATATCGAAAGGGAAGGGACGGTGTCGTAACTATTGACGGCGACGGTCAGCACCTCACCAACGATATTGTTGCCTGCGCCAAAAGAATGCTTCAAGAAGACAGAGTTGTTCTTGGTTGCCGTGATTTTTCACATCATTTTGTGCCCAAGAGAAGTCGCTACGGTAATAAGATGACAAGTATTGTTTTCAGACTCCTGTGCGGAATCAAAATATCCGATACACAGACGGGTCTTAGAGCCATACCTGCGAGGTATATTGAGGATTTTGTCGACATAAAGGGTGCAAGATACGAATATGAAACCAATATGTTGCTTGAGTTCAAGAAAATGCATATTGATTACATAGAGCAACCTATTGACACTGTTTATCTTGATAATAATAAAGCATCTCATTTCAGACCTGTTGTTGACTCGTTCAGAATATACAAACTTATTCTTGTATTTGTTTTTAGTTCGCTGTTCAGTATGGCAGTTGAGGTTGTACTGTTCTACTTACTGTTGCAGTTTTTGTTCAGGGGTGAGTTGGCCGTTCTTGAGGCAACTGTTTCTTCAAGAGTGGTGTCGTCCATTGTCAATTTTTCGCTTAACCGAAGTCAAGTGTTTGGAAAGCAGTGCAAATTGGGACGCTCTCTGTTCAGATACACGTTGCTTGCCATTCCTTTGATGGTAACATCCGCAGTTTCTATTGAAGCACTCTCCACCCTTATGGGTGCAAATCAACCGATTTTGAAGACCTTAATAAAAATGTTGGTTGATACCATCCTTTTCTTTGTCAGTTTCCGTATTCAGCAAGGTTGGGTGTTTGCCCCTGAAAAGTGCATCGACCAAAAGGAAACACCTTTAAAACCTCACAAAAAACTGACCGCAGGTAGGGTTATTGGCCGTGTTTTTGGATGCCTTGGAACCTTTTTTATATACGTTCTTGTCGCTGTGTTTACATTGGTTTCGATAGTTGCTCACGGACCAAGCACTACCGTGCGTGACGCACTTGTTTTGTCTGCAATGCAGGCCAGTGCAACCAAGTGGGTACCGGGACTGTTTTTGTCGGATGAAGAGGTACAGAAAATAGTTGATAACAGTTATGTTGATGATAACCTGACCATTGATATGGAAGACTATGTTGACCCCGACGGCAGTGACAACGGCGGTGACGACGGTTATATTGAGGGAATGAAATATACTGCTAAAAGTTATGATAATTTCAAGGCATATATTCTTCTTGTAAAAGACCCTTCAAGGGTTTATGTCGGCACATCGTCAAACAATTTCGCAACGGCGTCGGCAGGCAAACGCATATTCAATTTTGTTGGTCAGGAAAACTGTCTTGCCGCAATTAACGGCGGTGAATTTGACGATGAAGGCGGTCACGGAACCGGTGCAAGACCGGTTGGACTTACCTATTCAAAGGGCAAGTGCGTCTGGAATGACGGCGCGCCCAGAACCTTTATCGGTATTGATAAAAACAACCGTCTTGTGGTAAAAAGCAGTATGTCTAAGGACGGTGCCGATGCTTTGGGCATAAGGGATTCGGTTTGCTTCCAAATAGGAAATGTGCTGATTGATAATGACGAAAACGGTGTTCATTTGCATTACCGAACCTATAATTCGGGAGCCGCACAAAGAACCGCTATCGGTCAGCGTGCCGACGGGACAATGATTTTTGTAGTTACCGACGGACGTACCGCATCGAGTATCGGCGCAACCTATAACGATATGATAGATATTATGAAGGAACACGGCGCAGTGACGGCAGGAATGCTTGACGGCGGTTCCTCGGCAATGATGTATTATGAGAATTTCTATCAAAAGTATAACATCAACCAAAACACGTTGGATGAGTACCAGAAAAAGGGTCTTTGTAATCGATACAAGGCATTTTCTACCCCCAGAAGAATTCCCACATACTTCTGTGTAAGCAGGTGACTGATATGAAAACTAAAAATATGTCACTGTTCTTTAAAATTTACTTAGCGGTAGTTGCTTTTTTTATACTGTTGCTTATTGTTGCTTCGGTCATTCTTTGGACGTTTTTGGATGCCTATGAAACAACAAGGCCCAAGCACGTTGCACAACAGGTTTTTGAAACCCATTTCAAAAACGGTTCTATTGGTGCTTTGATTGACAGATTTCCCTCAGAGGATATGCTTTTTGAGAGTGCTGAAAGCATTAACAACGGTGTCAAACAAAGGTATGATACTCAGAAATTTGAGTATTTCCCTGTTTCGACCAATGTTGACGGTTCCGAAAAATATGCCGTTGCCTCTGAAGGCAAGAGACTTGCTTATTTCACTGTTTCGCCGACCGATAAAAAGGCAAGTTACGGTTTTAAGTTTTATGAACTCTCGTCTGCCGAGGTGTTCTTTGCCTCTTACGGCACGGTTTCGGTCAAGGTGCCTAAAGGTTACAAACTGACCATTAACGGTATTGAGGTTGACAAAAAATTTATTTCCAAGGCGGATATTGAGGGTGCTTCATGCAAATATATGCCGAATGACAGTGTCAAAGGTGTTATGTACGATATGTACACCGTAAAGGGTCTTGTTTTTGAGCCGACTATAAAGGTTACGGCACCCGACTCGCGTGAGGCAAAACTTTATTACAACGAAACCGAGCAATATTTTGAGACCGAGTTGTTCTATGACGAAGATTTAAAGAAATCTCAGTCTGATTATGTTATTGCTGCGGCAACCGAATATACGAAATATCTTTCAAACGATGCACCGTTTACGTCCATTGCGGCATATCTTGACCGCAAGGCAACTATTTATAGACGTGTGGAGTCGGTTGAGGTTGAGTGGGTGCGTCCGCACACCTATAAGATAACTGAACAAAAGGCCGAGGAATTTTACAAGTACTCCGACAGTGTATATTCCTGCCACGTTTCGCTGAAACTTACTATGATGCAGTCGGGTCAGCCTGATTTTGACGAGTTTATTGACCTTACTCTTTATCTGCATAAGGTTGACGGAAAATATCTCATTTACGAAATGATAATCAACTGAGTATCGGTGAATTAAATGAATGTATTTGAACTGAAAATTCTTGACTTTATTCAGGATAATCTGAAATGCGGTTTCCTTGATTGGTTTATGCCGTTAGTCACTAAACTTGGTGACTCAGGTATATTCTGGATAATGGTTGCGGTTGTGTTGCTTTTTACGAAGAAATACCGCAAGGTCGGCGCCATGATGGGTGTTGCACTCATTTTGGGACTGTTAGTTGTCAACTGCGGAATAAAGCCATTGGTTGACCGTGTAAGACCTTATGATATGACGGGGGTCAACATTGACCTGTTGGTTGGACGACTGCACGACGGGTCGTTTCCTTCGGGTCATACGGTTGCAAGTTTTGAGTCTGCCGTTGTGTTGATGCTTAATGATAAAAGGCTCGGCGTACCTGCGTTGGTGATTGCAATTCTGGTATCCTTGTCAAGACTGTATCTGTATGTACATTACCCCTCGGATGTGCTTGTCAGTGTTGTGCTTGGCACGGTTTTTGCATTTGTTGCCACCAAAATTGTCAATAAAACCGTGGATGCTTTTGAAAATAGAAAACTTGAAAAGCAGTGATTTTGAGGTGAAATTTTATGAAGAAAATTTTGCTTATAGTAAACCCCGTTTCGGGCAAAATGAAGGCTAAATCAACCTTGCTGGATGTTGTAAATGTTTTGCAGGGTGACGATTGGTATGTTACCGTTGCTGTCACCAAGCAACGAGGTGACGCTATTGTTTTGGCCTCGAATGCAAAGGCTGAAGGTTTTGAAAGGGTGGTCTGCTTCGGTGGTGATGGAACCTTGAACGAGACAATATGCGGTCTTATGAAACCCGATTGCTCGTTGCCGTTGGGTTACATTCCTGCGGGCAGTACCAATGACTTCGCAAGCAGTATGAAACTGTCTTCAACACCCAAAGTTGCGGCCCAACAGATAATGGATGGAACAGAGTACAATATTGATATAGGAAACTTTAACGACGATCGTTATTTTACCTATGTTGCAGGTTTTGGTGCATTTACGGCAACGTCATACAGCGTTTCGCAGGACATCAAAAATATTTTCGGCCATTTTGCTTATGTGTTGGGCGGTGTCAAGGAACTTACATCCATACGCAGTTATAATCTGGCGGTTGAACTTGATGACCGTACCGTGAGTGGGGAATATATTTTTGTTTCGGTCACCAATTCAACCTCGGTTGCAGGTATCGTAAAACTCAAAGATGAACTTGTTGATATGAGTGACGGTGTTTTTGAAGTAGCACTTGTTAAAAAGCCCAAAAGCATCGTTGATCTTAATAAAATAGTTTCTGCCATCACCACGTCAAACTTCCAAAACGGCGGAATTGAGTTTTATAAATCTTCAAAGGTCAGGATAGTCACCGAGGAGAGGCTTGATTGGACCCTTGACGGAGAGCACGGTGTAAGTCAAGGCGAGGTTACGATAGAAAATATCAATCACGCAATAAGTTTTATAAGATAAGTAAATTGCTCTTGACTTGTTAAAAAAATAACGTTATTATATAGTGTAGAGGTTTTTCTTGTTTTTTTCTATAAAAACAAGAATTAATTTTCAAATTTTCCGCATTAAGCGGTAAACGAAAGGATGTTTTTACTATGGCAAACAGATTTGTTCTTAACGAAACCAGTTATCACGGAGCAGGTGCTATCAATGCCATCTCTGATGAGGTTATCGCACGTGGCTTTAAAAAGGCTTTTGTATGTTCCGACCCTGACCTTATCAAGTTCGGTGTTACCAAGAAGGTTACCGACGTTCTTGACAACGCTAAGATTGATTACGAGATCTATTCCAACATAAAGCCCAACCCCACCATTGAAAATGTCCAGACAGGTGTAGCCGCATTCAAGGCCGCAGGCGCTGAATGCATTATCGCTATTGGCGGCGGTTCTTCTATGGATACTGCAAAGGCTATTGGCATTATCATCACCAACCCTGAATTTTCTGATGTTGTGTCTCTTGAGGGTGTTGCTCCTACCAAGAATCCTTGCGTTCCCATTATTGCTGTTCCCACCACTGCAGGTACCGCAGCCGAGGTTACCATCAACTATGTTATCACCGACGACGCAAAGAACCGCAAGATGGTCTGTGTTGACGTTCACGATATCCCTGTTGTCGCAGTTGTTGACCCCGATATGATGGCTACCATGCCCAAGGGTCTCACCGCAGCCACCGGTATGGATGCTCTTACCCACGCTATCGAGGGTTACATTACAAAGGGTGCATGGGAAATGAGTGATATGTTCCACATCAAGGCTATTGAAATTATCGCAAAATCTCTCCGCGCTGCAGTTAATAATGACCCTCAAGGCCGCGAAGGTATGGCCCTTGGTCAGTACATAGCAGGTATGGGATTCTCGAACGTAGGCCTCGGTATTGTTCACTCTATGGCCCATCCTCTTGGCGCTCTTTATGATACTCCCCACGGTGTTGCTAATGCTATTATTTTGCCCACCGTTATGGAGTACAATGCTCCCGCCACCGGTGAGAAGTACCGTGACATTGCAAAGGCAATGGGTGTTAACGGTGTTGATGCAATGAACCTTGAGGATGCAAGACGTGCCGCTATTGACGCTGTTAAGCAGTTGAGTATCGATGTAGGCATCCCCGCAGACCTTAAAGAAATCGTTAAGGCAGAGGATATTGACTTCCTTTCTGAAAGCGCATTTGCGGATGCTTGCCGTCCCGGTAACCCCAGAGATACAAGCGTTGCAGAAATTAAGGAACTCTATCTTTCTTTGATGTAATTTAAAATAGCCATAATACCCCTGCCATAACGGTGGGGGTATTGTTAAGTTTTCTTTACATCGATGTTGAAATGTAGAAAGACGTAACTTTTGAAAGGATTGTTTTATTTTGTTTGAAACTTTTAAGGCAACGCTTTCTCCAATGTTGGTGATGTTTTTGTGTATGATTTTGGGTTTTGTTGCAAACAAACTCAAACTTGCGCCTGAAAACACAGCGACTGTTTTATCAAAACTTGAAAACTATTTTTTTGTGCCTGCGTTGATCCTCAACACATTTATGACGTATTGCTCAGTGCAGTCTGTAAAATCGCAGTACAGTCTTATTCTGTGGTGTTTGCTTGTACTTGTGCTTGCAGTGGCCATTTCTTGGCCTTTGTCGGCATTTTTCAGTCGTGGCGGTTATACCCGAGAGGTTTATAAATACGCTTTGACTTTCGGCAATTTTTCGTTTATGGGCAACGCGATAGTGCCTGCGATTTTAGGCCCTGAGATGCTTTATGAATATATGCTGTTCATACTGCCGTTGAACATTGCGGTATATACGGGTGGTGTTATCATTCTTATCCCTCGCGGTGAGGGAAAAAACATTCTTAAAAGTCTGCTTAACCCCATTTTTGTGTCCATTATTGTGGGTGCTGTGTTGGGTTTGGTGGGTGCCAGACAATACATACCTGACTTTGTAAACAACACAATAGGCAATCTTGCTTCCTGTATGGGACCTTTGGCAATGGTGCTTACGGGTTTTGTTGTGGCCGATTATGATTTTGGAAAACTTATGAAAAACACCAAAGTATATTTTGCAAGTGTTTTAAGACTTGTTGTTTTGCCCGCACTTTTTGTTGGACTTTTAATACTGTTAGGTGCTGATGACACTGCCGCCATAATGGCGTTCTTTGCATTCGGCACACCGTTGGGACTCAACACTGTTGTTTTCCCAGCGGCCTATGGCGGAGACACCTTAACAGGTGCTTCAATGGCTATGATTTCACACACCCTGTGTATTGTCACGATACCGCTGATGTTTGCTCTTCTCAAAATGGTTTTGTGAGCCTAAACATAAAATGATAATGCAATCAACCCCCTCACGGCTGTGAGGGGGTTGATTTTACTTGACTTTTTTTAAAAAAGTGTTATAATAAATATACCCTATGGGGGTATATTAAATAGTATTAAACCAAAAGGTGAAGATAATGGAAAAATGTTGTGAGTGTGCAAGGCAGAAACACCGAACAGGAGAAGAATATAAAGCCCTTATCAATCGGCTCAACCGCATTGAGGGGCAGATTAGAGGTATCAGAGGAATGGTGGAAAAGGATGCTTACTGTACCGATATTTTGACGCAGGTTTCGGCGGTCAGTGCGGCTTTGAACGCGTTTAATAAGGAACTGCTTTCGCAACATATTAAGACCTGTGTTACAGAAGACATTAAAAACGGTAAGCAAAACACTGTGGATGAGTTGGTTGCAACAATGCAAAAGTTAATGAAATAGGGGTAAATATGAAACGTTATAATGTTACGGGAATGACCTGTGCCGCCTGTAGTGCCCGCGTTGAAAAGGCAGTAAACGGGGTTGAAGGTGTGAAATCCTGCACCGTCAGTCTGCTTACCAAGTCGATGACGGTTGACGGCGGAAAACAAGATGAAATAATAAAAGCGGTGCAAAAAGCAGGATACGGTATTTCTCTTGAACAAAATGAAAAGTCAGAAAGGTCATTTTATGAAAAATCACTGCAGGACACCGAAACACCAAAACTGAAAAAGCGTTTGCTTTGGTCGGTTGGGTTTCTTATAATATTGATGTATGTATCAATGGGTTGCACAATGTGGAGGTGGCCTTTGCCACAGTTCTTTGAGGGCAATCCATTGGCATTATCGATTGTTCAGTTGTTGCTGTGTGGTGCCGTTATGATAATAAACGGACAATTCTTTGTGAACGGATTTAAAGCACTTTTAAACCGAGCACCTAATATGGACAGTCTTGTGGCTTTGGGCTCATCTGCATCGTTCGGATACAGTGTTTTTGTCCTGTTTGCCATGACAAATGCCTATACCAAGGGCGATACGGCACACGCACAACATTATTTGCACGATTTATATTTTGAGTCGGCCGCAATGATTCTGACGCTTATTACGGTAGGGAAATTGCTTGAGGCTGTGTCAAAAGGTAAGACAACAAATGCCTTGAAAAGCCTTTTGGAACTGACACCCAAAACCGCAACCGTTATAAAAAACGGCAGGGAAGTAACGGTGTCGGCCTCCGAAATCACTGTGAATGATGTGTTTGTTGTCCGTCCTGGGGACAGTATCCCTGTCGACGGTGTGGTGATTGATGGTGCAAGCGCGGTTAATCAATCGGCCTTGACGGGGGAGAGTATACCCGTTGAAAAACAGGTAGGGGACAGTGTTTCGGCCGCAACGGTCAATACTTCGGGCTTCTTAAAATGCCGTGCTACGCGTGTGGGTGAGGAAACAGCACTTTCAGAAATAATCAAAACGGTCAGTCAGGCAGCCTCAACCAAGGCGCCTATTGCCAAGGTTGCCGACAAGGCTTCGGGAGTTTTTGTACCTGCCGTCATTATAATTGCTGCGGTAACCGCCGTTGCGTGGCTTGTTTTTGGTCAAAGCGTTGGTTTCGTACTGACAAGAGCCGTTTCGGTGTTGGTTATTTCTTGCCCGTGCGCGTTGGGGCTTGCAACACCGGTTGCCATTATGGTGTCAAGCGGACTGGGCGCTAAAAACGGCATTCTGTTTAAAACTGCGTCGGCGTTGGAGGAAACGGGTCGCATCACAACCGTGGTGTTTGACAAAACGGGCACAGTTACAAACGGTCGGCCAACAGTTTGCGGAATCTATCCCGAACAGGGTTTCACAGAAAAACAACTGCTAACACTTGCCGCATCGGTCGAAAGCAGGTCGGAACATCCGTTAGCCAAGGCCGTTGTGCAGGCGGCTGAAAACAAAAAAGTAGAGTTACTTGAAGTCACCGATTTTGAAGCATTGAGCGGCAATGGAGTTGTGGGAAATATTTCGGGAAGTGTGGTTATAGGTGGCAAACTTAAATATATATCCACCGTTGCAAATGTTAAGCAATGGGAAAGAGATTTGGCCGAAAAACTTTCTCAAAAAGGCGAAACACCTTTGTATTTTGCGAAAGACGGAGAATTTCTGGGTGTTATATCGGTTGCGGATTCGGTTAAAGAAGACAGTCCTCAAGCAATAGAACAACTGCATAATATGGGTATAAGAACGGTTTTACTCACGGGTGACAACTTCAACACTGCAAAGGCAGTTGGCAAACAGTTGGGGATTGACGAGATAATATCTGATGTTCTGCCGAGCGGAAAACAGGACGTTATCGATGAGCTCAAACAGAACGGCAAGGTTATGATGGTGGGTGACGGTATCAATGACGCGATTGCGTTAGTCAGTGCCGATGTCGGCGTTGCTATCGGAACGGGAACCGATGTTGCAATCGATTCGGCCGATGTTGTGCTGATGAAAGGCAGTCTGTTAGAGGTGCCTGCGACAATAAGGCTTGGCAGATGGGCATTGAAAAACATTCGCGAAAACCTGTTTTGGGCATTTGCTTATAATACTTTAGGAATTCCGCTTGCGACAGGTGTGTTTATCTCATTGCTTGGCTGGGAAATGAACCCGATGTTCGGCGCATTGGCAATGAGTCTTTCGTCGTTTAGTGTTGTCACCAATGCATTAAGACTTAATATTAAAAATATTTATAACCCCAAAAGGGACAGAAAATTTAATGGGCACATAAAGAAAAAGGAGAAACAGTCAATGGAAAAGGTATTGAAGATTGAGGGTATGATGTGTACGCATTGTGAGGCTCATGTCAAAAAGGCTCTTGAGGCATTGCAAGGTGTCTGTTCGGCGGTTGCAAGCCACGAAAAGGGTACCGCGGTGATAACTTTAGAAACCGAGGTTTCAGACGAACTGCTTATAAAGACGGTTGAGGCAGAGGGCTATAAAGTACTTCCTTGAAAAATGGTACTTGATTTTCAAAAGGAGGCCGATGGTTTGACCGAGGTTTTTTTGTGTAGAATTCCGAACATATCAGACAATGAATTTTCGGGATTACTTAACTTTGTTTCGCCCGAAAGGCGGGATAAGGTGTTGCGTTTGAAACAAAAGGATAAGCAAAAGCAATCACTGTTTGCAGGACTGCTTTTGAACAAGGTGCTGTGTAACCGATTAAATACTGACAGTGGAAGTTTGAGTTTTGCAGTGAGTGACAAAGGCAAGCCGTATCTTTTAAACCATCGTAATATTGAATTCAGCATTTCGCACACAGACGGGTTGGTTGCCGTGGCATTGTCGGACAAGGCGGTTGGCATTGATATAGAAAAAATAAGACCCGTTGACCTTAAAATATCCGAAAGATTTTTTTCAAAAGCCGATATGACATATATTTTTAACGGTGAAACGGATAAGGCTGAACGGTTTTTTGAGGTTTGGACAAAAAAGGAAGCCGTTGCAAAACATTCAGGCGAAGGTCTTGCCGATAATTTTAAATGTGAAAATGTACTGTCTGATGCAACCGTGAAAACCTTTGTTGAAGACGGTTATGCCGTGTCTGTATGTTATGACGGCGGTGAAATAAGAATATATAATGATTGTCAAATACTGTGAAAAATTACCGACAACTATTGCAAGTAATGTTTGTTTGTGGTAAAATATTCTTCTAAAATAATTTTTAGTTGGGTGACATTATGAAAACTCAAAAAGTAAGCAGAAAAAGTTCCGAAAAAGAACCGAAATTCGGTTGGAAGCAATGCCTTATCATAGGCGTGAGTGCTTTTCTTTTGTATTTGTGTATTGAATATTGGAAGGTAGTGGCAGGTTTTGTCGCAGGTGTTATCGGTGCGGCTTCACCGCTTATAATAGGTGCCGCCATTGCTTATATCCTCAATATTCTTATGGCGTTTTATGAGCGTTATTATTTTAAAAAATCTACTAAAAAGATAGCAATAAAAAGCCGACGCCCCGTTTGTCTTGTGTTGGCTTTTGTAACCTTGATTGCCATAATTTCTCTTGTGGTAGGTCTTGTTTTGCCACAATTTATTGAGTGTATAAAACTTATTATCAACGCAGTGCCGAGCGTTGCACAAAAGACGGTAGCTTTCCTCGAAAAGCATGATATTCTTACCGATAAGACGGTTGATTATCTCAAATCTTTTGACTGGCAGTCTTGGGTTGGCAGGGCTGTTTCGGTGGTCTCAAGCGGATTGGGTAATGTTATGGACGTTGTTATTTCGGCGGTTTCTTCTGTCTTTTCGGGAATAATCACTGCTGTGCTCAGTGTCATTTTTGCGGTGTATATTCTTATCAGTAAGGAGACTTTGGGCAGTCAGATTGACCGTTTGATGAAAAGATACACAGGCCCTAAGATTTACAAAAACACAAAATATGCGTTCGGGATTGTTAACGATTGCTTCCACAATTACATTGTCGGACAGTGTATTGAAGCCGTTATTTTGGGAAGCCTGTGCGCTATCGGTATGTTGATACTTCAGTTGCCTTATGCGCCTATGATAGGTGCCTTAATTGCACTGACGGCATTGATTCCCGTCGCAGGTGCTTATATCGGCGCGGGCGTCGGTGCATTCCTTATCCTGATGGAGTCGCCCATAAAGGCTGTAGTGTTCCTTATATTTATAATTGTCCTACAGCAGATTGAGGGCAACCTGATTTATCCTAAGGTTGTGGGAACTTCAATCGGTTTGCCGGGAATATGGGTGCTTGCTGCGGTTACTGTTGGCGGCGGTGTTATGGGCGTTGTTGGAATGCTTTTGGGAGTTCCTTTGGCAGCGGCACTTTATAAGATGATCAAGAATAATTTGAAAAAGCGCGAAAAAGAGTTTGATGAAGGAGTGGTGTCCGATGCAGAGCAAGACAGGCCAAACCTCGAGGCCAATTGATTACAGTGACAGGATATGGACCGTACCCAATATACTGTCACTGCTGAGATTAGCATTGATACCGTTTCTTTGTATTGCGTTTTTTGTAGAAAAAAACGGCATTGCAACGGCGATGTTGTTTGGAGTGTCAGCATTGACCGATGTGGCCGACGGATTTATTGCAAGGCATTTTAATATGATAAGCAATTTTGGCAAGGCGCTTGACCCTGTTGCAGACAAACTGACCCAAGGCGTTGTTCTGTTATGCCTTGTGGCAAGGTATAACGTTATTTTGATAGTGGTTGCCGTGCTACTGGTTAAAGAGGTCATAACTGGCGCGGTTAACCTGCACATTGCGAAAAAATTAGGCGTTGTTAACGGTGCAAAGTGGCACGGAAAACTGACAACTGTGGTTCTGTTCGCTATGATATTTTTACACCTTGCGTGGTATGATATTACCACCCTTGTGTCACACGTTTCAATAGCGGTATGTATTGCCGTTATGATTTTGTCGTTTGCCCTTTATGCGGTAAGTAATCTTAAAATTTTAAGAGAAGCAAAAAATAAATACTGATTTTAATTAAAGTGATACAGATGCGGTAGACACAAAAAAGGTGTGTACTGCATCTGTATCTCTTTTTTTATTGCTTTGGAATAACGGATTTTCTTGATCCACACGGTTACACCGCCCCTTATCAAGGCATAAGATGTAAGGGTGGACTTGTTACCCAAATTTTGTTTAAAATCGGAGGGATGAAAAATGAGAAAGGTTCAACTTGTCACTACCACGGCAACCTATGCCAACAAAGCCAAAGCGGTCTTAAAACTTCGCGGTATACCAACTGAGGTCCGCAAGGCTCAGGGGGGAACGGCGGCAGGATGTCTTTACGGCATTGTGGTATCGGCGGATGACGTGGGTCGTGTCAGGGAGATATTGGAAAATGAAAATGTCAGGATAATATCGGAGAGGGAAGTGAAAGTATGATTTATTTTGACAATGCGGCCACTACGGGCACAAAACCGCCCGAGGTCATAAATGCCGTCAACCGTGCCTTGCGCGAATATTCTGTAAACCCCGGTCGCGGCGGTTACAACCGTTCGGTGGAGTGCTCCGAAAGAATATATATGTGCCGTGAAAAGGTGTCACAACTTTTTGGCGCCAATGCGCCTGAAAGGGTGATTTTTACACCCAACTGCACAACGGCGTTAAACCTTGTTATTAAGGGCGTTTGCCGAAAGGGTGACCATGTTGTTGCCTCTAGCCTTGAACACAACGCGGTAGCACGGCCGTTGTATAAACTGCAACGCTCAGGCGTTGATGTTGATTTTGCCGAAGTCATTTTCGGCGACCAGATGGCTACGGCGCGTTCCTTTGAACGGCTTATAAAACCTGATACCCGCCTTGTGGTGTGCACACACGCGTCCAATGTAACGGGTGAGATTATGCCCATTAAGGAAATTGGCGCAATTTGTGCACGGCTTGGGGTGCCGTTTTTGGTGGATGCGGCACAGACGGCGGGCATTCTGGATATTGATATGCAAACTCTAAAAATTGATTATCTTTGCATCGCACCGCACAAAGGACTTTATGCGCCAATGGGCACGGGAATTCTCATAGCATTAGGCGAGATTCCCGACACGCTTGTTGAGGGTGGTACGGGTTCGCTTTCGATAAGTTACGAGCAACCCCGTGACTACCCTGAACGGTTTGAAAGCGGAACGGTAAATGTCGCCGGTATTATGGGAATTTCGGCGGGTGTCGATTTTGTGAAATCGAAGGGGACTGCAAGAATATACCGACACGAACTTGACTTAATGGGGTATATTCATGACGGATTGAAAAACATCCCCAAGGTTATTCTTTATACACCAAAACCGTCTTTAGGCAGTTTTGTCCCAACGCTCTCTTTCAACGTCAGCGGTCTTGACAGTGTTGTGACGGCACAAAGGCTTAATGATATGGGAATAGCCGTCAGGGCAGGGCTTCATTGCGCGCCCATGGCTCACAGAAGACTTGGCACCGTCGATTCGGGAACCGTGAGAATATGCTGTTCGGTGTTTAACACAAGACAGGACGCCGACAAACTGCTTAATGCCGTGAAAAATATTGTAAAATTCTAAAAAAATTGCAAAATTGCTATTGATTATCGGGCGCGTGTTATGGTAAAATAAATTGTGAATAAAAAATGCGGAAGGATGTGAGGCAATGGCCACTTTTTTCAGTGAGGTCTGGGATGCCGTCTCGGGCTTTTTTAAACAGTTGTTGATGGCTTTTGCCGATATGCGCATTTTTGCCGACCTGCTTGATATTGTTATAGTCGCGTTTGTTATTTACAAGGCCATCGGTTTCTTTAAAGAAACCCGCGCAAAGGTGCTTATAAAAGGCCTTTTGTTGCTTTTGGGAATCTGGTTTGTTGCGCAGTGGCTTGACCTTATAAGTCTTAAATGGTTGCTCACAAAATTCTTCGATTATGCCATCATCGCTGTTGCTATCATCTTTCAACCCGAACTCCGTCACGCTCTTGAACGTGTGGGTCACAGTAAGATTGGCAATTTCGGTGTTATGCAGAATTCAACCGTGTCCGAAGAAGTGCAAAAAAGCATTGATGAGGTCTGCAAAGCCTGCGCATCTATGCAGGAGCAGAAGATAGGCGCTTTGATAGTTTTTGAGCGTTCCACCCCTTTGGGTGAAGTTATTTCCACCGGAACAATGGTGGATGCTGCTATTTCGCAAGAAATCGTCGGCAATATTTTCTACCCTAAATCACCGTTACACGACGGCGGTATGGTTATTCGGTCATGCCGTGTTGCAGCAGCGGGTTGTATTCTGCCGTTGACCGCCAATAACGAACTCAGTAAGGAATTGGGTACACGTCACAGAGCGGCGGTCGGTATGAGCGAAACGTCCGACGCTGTAGTGGTGGTTGTTTCTGAAGAAACGGGTGTTATTTCAGTTTGTATTAACGGTACCATTACCCGCGGTTTTAACCAGATGAACCTGCGTGAAAAACTTTACGGTGAACTAATCACCGTTGAAGAAAACAATAAAAAAGGTTGGCTTTCAAGGATTTTTGCAAGAAAGACCGATAACACGGATGATGACAACAACGGTCAAAACGCTTCTGACGATGCACAGGGCCAATAAACCGATAAATTGATTTTAAAAGAAAGGATGTGACGGCTTGTGAGATTCAATCCAGTGAGTTTTATCTCAAAACTGTTTGATAACAAAAAGTTCCTCATGGTGTTTTCACTTGTTTGTGCCGTCATATTCTGGCTTGTTATTGATATAACCGAAAATCCAACCCGTGAGGTTACTGTGACCGATATAACGGTTGCCGTTGCCGACCAGACCGATGATAACGGTCAGGAATTGCTGGTTGTGGGTGATTATAAGAATGATGTTTCGGTCACCGTAAGCGGACCGGGGTATATTGTCAGCAACGTATCTAAAGAGGATATAACCGTCTCGGTTGTGTCTTACGCCGATGTCAATAAGCCCGGCACATATGTGTTGAATTTATCTGCTAAGGTAGACCTTTCGGGGTGTACTGTGTCAAAAATTTCACCGTCCTATATCAGGGTTGATTATGACTATGATACCTCGGCCGACATTCCGGTTGAGACCGACGTTTCGGCATTTCTTCAGTTGTTACCGCAGGACCGTGAGATATTCAAGAGTTCTCTGAAATCCAATGCCGACGGTTCGGACATTGTAAAACTTAATGTAATGGGTCCGTCTGAGGTTATTGGCTCAATATCCAAGGTTGTTGTTACCCCTGTATTACCCAACGATGTGTTGCCTGAGTCACAGAATCTTCCCGCAACACTGGTGTTTTACGACGCGGTAGGCAACCCTGTTGATACTTCCCAACTTGTCTATAATACCGACACTTATGTGAGGGTAGTTGTCTTTAAGGTGGCCGAGGTTAATCTGAAACCAACCTTTACAAATCTTCCGCAATGCTATGGGGAATACCCGCCCCACAAACTTTACAGTTACAGTGAGACTGCAAGAGCCAAAGCCGAACTTACCAAGGTCAAGGTTCGCGGTCCTGTAGAGGCTATTGATGGGTTGCTGTCAACGGGTCTGAGTCTTTCGGCGGTCGACTTTATGAAGGTCAACAGTCAGAACACCTCTTTCAATGTTTCGTTTGTCTTGCCCGAAGGAGTTGAGGTTGTCGACGGAACCGAAGAGGTTACTGTTGCTCTTAAATTGGGCAATTTGAGAACGGCTGACATTACAGTTGACCCGTCCAAAATCAAATTCAAAGGATTGCCTGAAGGCTTGAAAGCATCATCAGTCATAACAGGGAAGACCATTAAGGTCAAAATTTGTTATGACCGCAATGAAACCTCTTTGACTGAGGCTAAAAACGGTATTATACTACAGGTGGACTGTTCGGGAATCACAACACCGTCCAGTGTAACTAAGCCTATAACTGTCACCACAACATCGGGCAAAGTTTATGCTTGGGCAAACAGCATTGACCCACAGGAGACCATTGTGGAAATAAAATAAAATCTTAAAACCGATTGCCGAGCCGAATATTTTGGCACGACGGTCGGTTTTTTGTCAAGGACGAGCATTCAACCATAGAATATACAGGGTGATTTTTATGGTCGAAACGTTATTAGGGATTCTTGCGTCGGTTCTGATGGTGGCAGGTGCAGTCAGTATAATAAAATGGGCGGCACTCAAGATTGCGGCGTCGGGTTACAATGGGAAAAGGGCGTTCGTTATACTGCTTGACGGCAAGGATGCAGACATAAACCTGCAGATGATGATAGGGACGCTTGAATGGGAAAATGCACTGTATGGAGTTAGAGCATTTGCTATAGACGGCGGTCTTGAGCCTGAAATGGCCGAATACTGTCGAATACTTTGCGAACATTCAAGAATAACATATCTTGATATAAATGATTCGGAGAGTATGAAAAAAATTTTGTTTAAATGAGATGAGGAGGTTGAGTCACGGTGGAGGAAAAACTCGAAATTATAAGCGGAACGGTTACTCACATTGTTTTCAGCAGTGCCGAAAGCGGCTTCACCGTGCTTGAACTTGAAAGCAACGGCGAGACCGAGACGGTTGTTGGAAATTTGAATGGCGTCTCGGTTGGTGAAGAACTTGAGATAACGGGCAAATTTGTACTGCACAGCACCTACGGTCAGCAGTTTCGGGCCCAAAGTTTTTTAAAAACTTTGCCGTCGGGTTCGGTTGCCATATTGCGCTATCTTTCTTCGGGCGCAATTAAGGGAATCGGACCTGCAACCGCCAAAAGAATCGTGCAGTGTTTTGGTGATGAAACATTTGAGGTTATGGAGAAAGAACCCCAACGTCTTGTGACAATAAAGGGCATTTCAATGTCCAGAGCATTGCAGATTCAGGAGGAAGTGTCAAACAGGCGGTCTTTGAGAGAACTGTGTCTTAAACTTGCCAAGTTTGGGCTATCGGCTGATGAGTCTGTTTCGGCTTTTAAAGTGCTGGGAGAAACGGTTGCCGAGATGATTGAGCAGAATCCTTACGTTTTGTGCCGAGTGGGTGCCGAGTTCGATTTTGAAAGAGTGGATGAACTGGCCGAAAGACTGGGAGTGTCAAAAGATAATCTTGAACGCATCTGCGCCGCGGTTATATATGTTATGAGTCACAATCTTGTCAATGGGCACACCTGTCTGCCACGCCAAAAGGTGGTTGATACCTCGGCTAAACTTTGCGAATGCGGTACCGACCTTATTGACGATTCTATTGAGGAACTGATAAGTCGCAGGCAGATGTATCCCGTGAAGATTGATGACCGTGAGTTTGTGTCGTTGGAGGAACAATATCTCTGCGAGCAATACATAGCCAACAGACTCGTCACTGAATTGAAGTTGCAGAACCGTGAGACGCCTGTGTCTGAACGGGAACTGCAAAGTGTTGAAAAAGAACTTGGCATAAAATTTGAACAACTGCAGAGAAGGGCAGTTTGCGACAGTGTTCAAGCAGGTGTGTTCATTCTTACGGGGGGTCCGGGTACGGGCAAAACCACCACCGTGAACGGTATTATAAAAATAATGGAAAACCGCGGCCTTAAGGTGGCTTTGGCGGCACCCACAGGCAGAGCCGCCAAACGTATGACCGAACTGTGCGGAAAGGAAGCAAAAACAATCCACCGTCTGCTTGAGGTCGGCACGTCTGACGACGGGGAATCACATATTTTTGTGCGGTGCGAGCGAAATCCTCTAGAGCACGATGTTGTCATTGTGGATGAGATGTCTATGGTGGATGTTGTGCTTTTTGATGCGTTGCTTAAAGCGTTGAGGTTGGGCACCCATCTTGTGTTGGTGGGGGACTCTGACCAGTTGCCAAGTGTTGGGGCAGGGAATGTGCTTAAAGACCTTATTCTGTCCGAAAAATTTTCCTGCGTGCGTCTTGATAAGGTTTTCAGACAGGCAATGCAAAGCGTTATTGTTGTTAATGCGCACCGCATAATTAACGGCGAAGTAATGGAACTTGATCGTAAAGATGCCGACTTTTTTATGATTGAAAGCAGAACTCCCTCACGTGCGGCGAGTCTCGTTACCGACCTTTGTTGCCGTCGTCTGCCGGAGGCTTACGGCTTTTCTCCCACCGATGAAATTCAAATTTTGTGCCCATCCAAGAAAATGGAGTTGGGAACACTCAATCTTAACAATATTCTTCAACAACAGTTGAATCCGCCCGTTCAAGGTGTGCCCGAAATCGAGTTCAAGGGTTTTGTTCTGCGTAAAGGTGATAAGGTTATGCAGATAAAGAACAACTATGATATTGTGTGGGAAGATGATGACGGCAATGCCGGATGCGGTGTGTTTAACGGTGATGTCGGTATTCTGGAGAGTATTGATGTTGCCAACCGAAGCCTGACTGTCCGTTTTGTGGACAAGGTTGCCGAGTATTCGGGTGAAGAGGTGCGCCAACTTGAGTTGGCTTATGCAGTAACGGTGCACAAAAGTCAGGGAAGTGAGTTTGACTGTGTTGTTCTGCCACTTCTTGATTTTCCGTACCAGTTGAAGTACCGAAATCTTTTGTATACCGCAGTGACAAGAGCAAAAAAGATGCTCATAGTTGTCGGAAGTCGACAAGTGTTGCAGGATATGGCTAAAAACGACCGCAAGACTCTGCGCTATACGGCACTTAAAACAATGCTTTGTGAGGAAATGTGATGGGATTTCTTAAAAGGTTCGAATCGGTCTTGTTTCCTTACAGGTGCGCTTGTTGCGGTGAGGTGCTGAATTCAGAGGGTCCTTGCGAGGAATGTTCTTCTGCACTTTCGGAACAGGTTATAACAGGTAAAGTATGCAAATATTGCGGACTTGAGAAGAAATATTGCGAGTGCAAGAAATATCACTACCTTTTTGAAGGTGTCGCGGCGCCGTTTTATAACCGCGGCATGGCACAAGACGGAGTTTACCGTTTGAAATTTTCATACGCGCCTTATGTTGCTGAATTTTTCGGTCGCAAAATGGCCGAAACATTCAAATTGCGTTTTTCAAAAGAACATATTGATGCGGTATGTATTGTGCCGACTAAGCGTGAGGATGCCTCAAAGCGTGACTATGATTATGTCGCGTTGCTGGCAAAGCACTGTGCTAAGGAACTGAAACTCTCCTTGAAGGTGAATTTGCTTAAAAAGGTGAGGAAAACAGAGCGTCAGCACGAATTGTCCCACGATAAGAGACAGGCCAATGTCAAGGGAGCATATAAGGCAACGAAACGTCTTGACGGCAAAATCATTCTTCTGATTGACGATATTAAAACAACAGGTTACACTCTTAACGAGTGCTCAAAACAGTTGAGAATGGCGGGTGCCGAAAAGGTTTATTGTTTGACGGCACTTCAGACTTTAAATAGTGGTTGTAAACAGAGTAAAAATGAAGTATAATATGTTTGTATATAAGATTCGGGCGATTTTGGGAGGCGATAACATATGCCGATAGATTTGGCGATTGATTTTGGAACATCCAAGACCGCGCTTTTGTGCGGAAACAAAATATTACTTGAACAGCCAACCGTTGCCACGGTTGACAGTGAAACATGGGAGCCTGTTGCCTTTGGCCAAAAGGCAAGGGATATGATCGGCCGTTTGCCCGACCACCTTGAATCGGTTTTCCCGATTCAAAGGGGTATGATTGCTGATTATGATATTGCTGAACAGATGTTGACCGAGTATTTTACAACGTCGCTGGGAAAGCGTCTTATAAAACCGCGTATCATTATTGCAATGCCGTCTGCGGCAACCTCAATCCAGAGGCGCTCGCTTGAAAACGCCGCCGAAACGGCAGGCGGACGGCGAGTTCAGGTGATATCGTCGGGTATAGCAGCGGCTTTGGGAATGGGGATAGATTTCACCGAACCCGGCGGAAAAATGATAGTTGATATCGGTGCAGGCGTTACTGATATTGCGACACTCTCTGCAGGCGGAATCGTTCAGTGTGATTCCGCACCCATAGGGTCGCTTGATTTTGACGAGGCAATCATAAAATACGTCAGAAAAGAGTTTAATGTATTGATAGGTAATTTGACTGCTGAGGATATAAAAAAGCAGATTGGTTCGGTTATGCCACGTAACGAAGAGGTAATCATAAAAACCAAGGGAAGAAATCTGTTTTCGGGACTGCCTCAGTTGTTTGAGATAACCTCGACCGACGTTTACAACGCGATGAAGGACACGGCGCGAGCAATATTCTCGGCCATAAACAGTGTTATTGAACGCACTCCTCCTGATATTGTAGCAGACATTATGTGTGATAAAATTCACATTACGGGCGGTGGTTCTCTGGTCAACGGAATGGCTGAGTTCTTGGGTGAAAACCTTAATACCGATATTCATATTCGTACCGATGCCCAATATTCGGTGGTAAAGGGAGCACAGGCGGCTTTGAAATACCCCGAATTGCTTAAAAACATTGACTATCAGTTGAAAAATATTCAGGACCTGATTGTTGAAACCTGAATAATCTTTATAAAAATGGAAATGATAACGTAAAATATTAGGAGGTATTTTACGTTGGACTTTAAAAACAGTAAGACATTTGCAAATTTGATGGCCGCTTTTGCGGGAGAATCGCAGGCCAGAAACAAGTATACCTTTTATGCCGCCGAGGCTAAAAACCAAGGCTTTGAACAGATTGGCAGAATTTTTGAGGAGACGGCCAATAACGAAAAAGAACACGCCGAAATCTGGTTTAAACAACTTCACGGAAATTCAATGCCGTCAACGGACGATGCTTTGAAAGATGCTGCCGAGGGCGAGTGGTTTGAGTTCAGTGATATGTACAAGCGTTTTGCCGAAGAGGCTGAAGCGGAAGGCTATACCGAAATAGCCGCGCTTTTCAAAATGGTGGGAAACATTGAAAAAGAACACCACGAGCGTTTCAAAAAACTCAGACAAAACATCGAGCAGGGTATAGTATTCAAGCGTGACGGAGTCAAGATATGGAAATGCCTGAATTGTGGGCATATCCACGTTGGTGAAAGTGCTCCAAAGGCCTGTCCTGTGTGCTCAAAACCTCAAAGTTGGTTTGAGATTAAGTCCGAAAACTATTAAATTTCATTTTTTTCAAAAAAACGCTTGCATTTTGTGTTTGACTGTGGTATTATACTTTAGCATTTGATTTCATCGGTTTCCTTGCCGATGGGTTTGATGCCGTTTAACGACACCAAAGCGGACGGTCCTCTATCTATTCGGGCAAACCCACGAGTTGAGATGTATATTAGGTATGAACGTCTGGAACAAATTTAAGGAGGAAATGAAAATGGATTTCGTTAAAGAGATTTCTAAGGGTATGCTCAAAGCAGAGAAGCCCGAGATCAAGATCGGTTCCACTGTTCGCGTTCACGTAAGAATCGTTGAAGGTGACAAGTCGAGAATTCAGGTGTTTGAGGGCACCGTTATCGCAAAGAACAATAGCGGTATCGCAGAAACCTTCACCGTACGTCGCGTATCTTACGGCGTAGGTGTTGAGCGTGTATTCCCCGTACATTCTCCTAACGTTGCCAAGGTTGAGACTGTTCGTAACGGTAAGGTTCGCAGAGCCAAGCTCTACTACCTCCGTGACAGAGTCGGTAAGGCCGCTAAGGTTAAGGAACAAATCTGATTTTTGCAGCGAAGGGAACAGGTTTTGGCTTGTTCCCTTTTTAATTTCATTTAACTGATACAAAGGCAGGTGAACAAAGGTGGAAGAAAACAAGGTGCAGACAAAAGAAAAACGCGAAAACAACAAAAGGCTCAAAGAAACAAAGACATTCTGGGGCGAGTTGTATGAGTGGATTGATACTGCTGTTATAACCGTTATGTGCATTCTGCTTGCGTTCACGTTCTTATTTCGTCAGGTTATGATTGACGGCGGCTCAATGAATCCCACTTTGAAAGACGAGGAACGTGTTATTGTTTCTGATGTGTTGTATACCCCAAAGTACGGGGATATCGTTGTTATCTCGAGCGAGGTTTATGACAACGTGCCGATAATAAAGCGTGTTATTGCTACCGAAGGTCAGTGGATTGAGATTTTTGACGGCGTTGTCTACGTGGGTGACACAGCCGATACAATGGAACCTGTGGGTGAGGAATTCGTGGGAGATATTTATACCGAGTCGGTCATTGCGGGCGGTGCCTACGGTTATCACGAGTATCCGTTGCAGGTGCCTGAAAATCACGTTTTTGTATTAGGCGATAACCGCAGTGTTTCACTTGACAGCCGAACCACTACGGTAGGTGTCATTGATGAACGTCAGATTTTGGGCAAGGCGCTTTACCGTGTCTACCCGTTTGATAAAATTGGAAGTATATATTAAAAGTGTATATCAAAAAGTAGGTAAATTATGAGCGAAATGCAAAACATTCAATGGTTTCCCGGTCATATGAAGAAAACCGAGCGGCAGATAGAAAGGGTTTTGCCACTGATAGATGCCGTTGCCGAAATTGCAGACGCCAGAGTACCCGTCAGCAGCCGTAATCCGGAGCTGTCGGGTATTGTTGCAGATAAACCGAGGCTGATATTGCTTAATAAGTGCGATATTGCCGACAAATCTGCTACCGAGCGTTGGATAAATCATTACAGGTCACAGGGGATTATTGCAATCCCTATGGACTGCAGAACGGGTAAAGGTGTTGATAACTTCGTCCGTTCGGTTAAGAATCTTTTGGCCGATAAATTGGAGATGTATGACAAAAAGGGAATGACAGGCAAACCTTTGAGGGTTGCTGTTGTGGGTGTTCCCAATGTCGGAAAATCTTCATTTATTAACCGTATGTCCAAAATATCCAAGGCTGGTGTTGCCGACCGTCCGGGCGTGACAAGAGGTAATCAGTGGTTTAAGATAGATGAACGCCTTGAATTGCTTGATACCCCTGGTGTTCTGTGGCCTAAGTTTGAAAACCCTAAAGTGGGTGAACATCTTGCCTTTACGGGTGCCGTTAAGGACGATGTTATTGATAAAGAGCTGCTTGCAGTAAGATTGCTTGAATGTATGTCGGCCGAATATACCGACCGTATTGTCGAGCGTTATAAGGTTGACCCTAGTGAGTATTACGATGCTTATGACCTGTTGCAGGCTATCGGCAAAAAGCGAGGTATGATGATGCGCGGCGGCGAGGTTGATTGCGAGCGCGCGTCCACAATGTTGCTTGACGAGTACCGCGGAGGTAAATTGGGAAACATTACTTTGGAAATGCCGGAGGATGAATAATGCCTGATTTTACATATGAAAACATAGCCAAATCAAAGGGATATAAGTTTGTTTGCGGAGTTGACGAGGCAGGCAGAGGACCTTTGGCGGGTCCTGTCTGCGCGGCGGCGGTGATTTTGCCCGAAAATTGCGAGATAGAGGGTCTTAACGACTCCAAAAAACTCACTGAAAAGAAAAGGGAACAACTTTATGATGTTATTTTAGAAAAGGCTCTGGCTTACTGTGTTGCTTTCGGTTCGGTTGAGGAAATTGAGGAACATAACATCCTCAACGCAACCTATATTGCCATGAACCGCGCTATTGATGGTTTGTCCCTTAAGGCTGATTTTGCACTGATTGACGGCAACCGTGTGCCAAAAGCAATTTCGGTTGATTGCGAAACAGTGGTCAAGGGCGACTCAAAATCTTGTTCTATTGCGGCGGCTTCTATTTTGGCCAAGGTAACGAGAGACCGCCTGTTGCTTGAGTATGCCGCAAAGTATCCCGAATACGGCTTTGAAAAGCACAAGGGCTACGGCACGGCGGCTCATTATGATGCCATTAGTAAACACGGTGTTCTGCCCATTCACCGAATAAGTTTTTTAAAAAGTTTCTTTGAGGGCAAGTGATGGGTAAAACGCAGGTTATCGGAAACGGGGGAGAAACCCTTGTTGCCGAATATTTAAAGAAAAAAGGATACATCATTTCGGCAAGGAACTACCGTTCACGATTCGGTGAAATAGATGTTATTGCCGAAAATGACGATGAAATTCTGTTTGTTGAGGTCAAGACGCGTGCCGAAAACTCCAGAGTCAGACCTTATGAGTATGTTAATACCTCAAAACAGCAAAAAATTATTACAACGGCAAATATATATTTAAAACATAACGGTTTTGGTCTTAAACCCAGATTTGATGTTGCTGAGGTCTTTGTATCATCCGACGGCGGTATGCGGTTAAATTACTTTGAAAATGCTTTCAGCACAAAAAGTTTTTGAGAATTATCAAAATTTAATTAAATCTCTTTGACAAAAAACGTGTTTTAGTGTAGAATAAAGTGATAAAATGTTCATATTGTCCTTTTGAGGCGGAATGGAGAATTAAAATGTTATATTTGAGTACAAGAGATGCAAGTGTCAAGGTTTCGTCGGCGACTGCCATTGCTCAGGGTATTTCTAACGAGGGCGGTCTTTTCGTTCCCGAAAGTATCCCAACTTTGTCGTGTGCAGATTTCAAAAGAATTGCCGAACTTGACTATATAGGCAGGGCTAAAGAGGTTTTGAAACTTTACCTTACAGATTTTACTGAAGAAGAACTGGAATTCTGCGTAAACGGTGCTTATAATGGCACATTTGAAAACAATCAGCCCGCACCACTTTATAAACTCGACAAAGGGGAGTATATTCTTGAACTGTGGCACGGTCCTACCTGTGCTTTCAAGGACCTTGCTCTGCAGTTGTTGCCCTTTTTGCTGACCACCTCTGCCAAGAAGGTCTCAAAGGGCAGAACCGTTATCCTTGTTGCGACTTCGGGTGACACTGGTAAGGCCGCGTTGGAAGGCTTCAGCGATGTTGAAAATACAGATATCATTGTTTTCTATCCCAATAACGGTGTAAGCCCAATGCAGAAACTCCAGATGGATACCCAAAAGGGTAACAATGTATTTGTCTGCGCTATTGAGGGAAATTTTGACGATGCCCAGAGCGGTGTCAAAAAGATATTCACTGATAATGACGTCAAGGCAAAACTTAAGGAAAACGGTATGGAATTCTCCAGTGCCAATTCCATAAATTGGGGACGTCTTGTACCGCAAATTGTTTACTATGTTTCGGCATACTGTGACCTTCTTAAAAACGGGGAGGACCTGTCAAACGGCTTTAATGTAGTTGTTCCCACGGGTAACTTCGGCAATATTCTTGCCGCATATTATGCCAAGTGTATGGGTGTTCCCATTGCCAAACTCATCTGTGCATCCAATGCCAACAATGTCTTGACTGACTTCATCAACACAGGTGTTTATAACCGCAATCGCGAATTCTTTACTACCGCATCTCCGTCTATGGACATTCTTATATCAAGCAACCTTGAGCGTATGATGTACCACCTTGGCGGAAACTGCGCAGAAAGCACTGCAAAACTGCAGTCAAGCCTTGCAAATGAAGGTAAGTATGTGATTGACGGCGAAATGCTTGAGAAATTGCAGGCACTTTATTGGGGCGGTTGCTGTGACGATAAAAAGACGCTTGAAACGATTGCCGAAAAGTTTGATAAATACGGTTATCTTTGCGATACCCACACCGCCGTTGCAGTTAACGTATATGATGATTATGTTGCCAAAACCGGTGATAAAAATCCGACCATTATTGCTTCGACCGCAAGTCCTTACAAGTTCTCGGCAAGCGTTCTGAAAGCAGTTGACGAGTCCAGATGCTCAGATGATGAGTTCAGTATGGTAGATGCTTTGAGTGAGGCTACTAACACAAATCCTCCCGTACCCATCAAGGCTTTGAAGGGTGCAACCCCACGATTTAACAACGTTTGCCAAAAGGATAATATGATAGACGTTGTGTTTAATTTTCTTGAAATAAAATAATAAAAATGAGGACTGTCTCAAAGACAGCCCTCGTTTTGCAAATAATCGGTATTACTTCATTTCAAAGGTGCCGCAAGCGGTTTCGGAAGAAGTCTGTGCGTTGTGGTGAACAACCTCAATATGACCTGCATCACAACAGTTATCTTTGGTGTGATAACGGCAATTTTCGACTTCGCACTTAATACCTGAGATTTTGCAACCATGTGTCTCGTTCATAATACTTTCTCCTTGAAATCATTGATTTGCCCAAAGTTGGGACATAATTATTGTGACCGAAAATTTTTTTATTATCCGCAAAAGGAGGGTGGCAAATGTCACTGTTTACAATATCCGATTTGCATCTGTCACTCGGAACCGATAAGCCGATGGATGTTTTTTACGGTTGGAATAACTATGTTGAGCGTCTTGAGTCCAACTGGAGACGCGTGGTGAAAGATATTGATACGGTTGTTATTCCAGGGGATATTTCGTGGGCTTTAAAATTAGAGGAAACGCTGGCTGATTTTAAGTTTATTGATGCTTTGCCAGGAACCAAAATTTTCATAAAAGGCAACCACGACCTTTGGTGGAGTACAATGACCAAAATAAATACATTTTTTGATGAAAACGGCATCAAGTCCATAAAATGCGTTTTCAACTCTTGCGTTGAGGCTGAGGGTGTTGGTATAACGGGTAGCAGAGGTTGGTTTTTTGATAAGCCTGAATCTGGGAAAAAGGTGATTTTGCGCGAGGCGGGGAGACTTGAAGCATCCATCACCGCCGCTGAGGAATTAGGATTAAAACCGATTGTTTTTCTTCATTATCCGCCTGTTTATGAGGACTCTCATTGCAGTGAGATATTCGATGTTTTGAAAAAGCACGATATAAGAACCGTTTATCACGGGCATATTCACGGGTCGGGATTTCACCGAGCGGTGTCTCGGTTTGACGGGATTTACTTTAAACTTGTTTCGTGTGATTGTATCGATTTTACTCCATATGAAATTATTTTGTGATTTTGGCTCGAGATTATTGTCAATGTCAATAAATTGTCAACTAAAAAAAGCATTTAATATATATTTTTGATAAAATTTAGCAAAAGAGGAAAAATTTTTAAGAAAACTATAGAAATATTTTTCAATATGTGTTATAGTAGTTTGAGAATTTTTGTGGAGGTCTTAAAATGCTTAAGGAATTCAGTAAAAAAGAAACCAACCGTTATGAACTTGTAATTAAGGTAGACGCTGAGAAGTTCGGAGAGGCTATCAAGCAGGCATATGCAGAAAACGGTAAAAAAATCAATGTGCCCGGATTCAGAAAGGGCAAGGCTCCTATGGGTCTTATCGAGAAATACTATGGCGAGTCAGTCTTTTTTGAGGACGCTCTCAACATAATCTACCCTGAGGCTGTTGAGTCTGCTATTGCAGAGTCAAAGTTAGAGTTTGTTGATGACAAGATTGATTTTGATCTTGTTTCAATCTCTAAGGCAGATGGTGTAGAGTTCAAGGTTGTTATCACCGTTAAACCCGAAGTTGAGATTGACGGTTACAAGGGTCTCAAGGCCGAGAAGGTCAAGGTTGTAGTTACAGATGAAGAGATTGACGCAGAGGTCAATGCAGTTGCCGACCGCAACTCCAGAATGGTTACCGTTGAAGATCGTGCAGCCGCTATGGGTGATACCGCAGTTATTGACTATGAAGGCTTTGTTGACGGTGTGGCATTTGACGGTGGTAAGGGCGAATCCTACTCTCTTGCACTTGGTTCAGGTACCTTTATTCCCGGTTTTGAGGAGCAGGTTGCCGGCCACAACACAGGTGAAGAATTTGATGTTAATGTAACCTTCCCCGAGGAGTATCACTCTGAGGATCTTAAGGGCAAGGCTGCTACCTTCAAGGTCAAACTTCACGAAATCAAGGTTAAGGAAATGCCCGCTATTGATGACGAGTTCGCTAAGGACGTGAGTGAGTTTGATACTCTTGCTGAGTACAAGGCAGACCTCAAGGCAAAGGCAACCGAGCGCAAAGAGAAACAGTCGGATGCTGATGTTGAAAATCAGATTGTTGAACAACTTATTGAACTTGTGAAGGCTGATATTCCTGCCGCTATGATTGAGAACCGCGCAAAACAGAGCGTTGAGGAGTTTGCTTACAGACTTCAGGCTCAGGGAATGGACCTCTCAACCTATTTGAAATATACCGGTGGCAGCATCGACCAGTTCAAGGATACCTTTAAACCTCAGGCAGAGGCTCAGGTTAAGATTCGTCTTGCACTTGAGAAGGTTGCCGAACTTGAGAAGATTGAAATCACCGAAGAAGACCTCAACGCTGAGTTTGAAAAGATGGCTAAGGATTACAATATTGAGGTTGATAAGGTTAAGTCAATGGTTCCTGTTGAGGATCTTAAGAAGGATCTCGCAGTTCAGAAGGCTATGGACGTTATCAAGGCTGCCGCAGTCATCACCGAGGTAGACAAGAAGACCGAAAAGACCGAGGAAAAGAAGTCTGCCAAGAAGCCTGCGGCCAAGAAGACCGCTACCAAGAAGGCAGAGGACGGCGAGAAGGCTCCTGCCAAGAAGCCGGCCGCTAAGAAAACAACTGCCAAAAAGGCAACAGACGGTGAGAAGGCTCCTGCCAAGAAACCTGCAGCCAAGAAGACCACTACCAAGAAGGCAGCAAAGACCGAAGAATAATTTTTCGGTACTGTTTATATTACAAAAAACGGTTGCATACTATTTCCTGTGGTTATGCCGCCAAGTTTATGAACGCATCGGCGGCGGAATTCACAGAGTTCTGCCGCTTTGTGTATTTAGATCAGAGCGTTTATCGATTGCGGAAATATGCTGGCCGTCCCTTACCGCCGGACGGTGCATTTAAACATTCAGGCGGTGGAAATGGAGAATTTTTATGAGTTTAGTACCAATGGTAGTTGAACAGACAGGCGCAGGTGAGCGTTCTTATGACATCTATTCGCGTCTTTTGAACGACCGCATTATTATGCTTTGCGATCAGGTCAATGACACCACTGCAAGTCTCGTTATCGCACAGATGCTGTACCTTGAGGGTAAAGACCCTGATAAGGATATTTCATTTTACATCAACAGCCCAGGCGGAAGCGTTTCGGCAGGTATGGCTATTTATGACACAATGAACTACATTAAGTGCGATGTCAGCACCATTTGTATTGGTATGGCCGCATCGATGGGCGCGTTTTTGCTTTCGGCAGGTGCCAAGGGCAAACGTCTTGCACTACCTAACAGTGAAATTATGATTCATCAGCCTTTGGGCGCCGCAGAGGGTCAGGCAAGCGATATCATCATCCACGCCAAGCACATTGAACAGACTCGCGAGAAGTTGAACAGAATTCTTGCAGAAAATACCGGAAAGCCTATTGAGACTATCCGTATTGACACCGAGCGTGACAACTTTATGTCAGCCAAAGAGGCGATGGAGTACGGCCTTATTGATAAGGTTCTCGAAAAAAGATAATCTGAAATATTTAAACTTGAATCATCCTTATTAGGGTTGATTTAATCTGGAGTAAATAATGCCAAACAATAATAACCGAAATCATCCCGTCTGCTCATTTTGCGGACGTAACGAAAGCGAGGTTGACCACCTTATTGCAGGAAACGGAGTGTTTATCTGCGATGAGTGTATTGAGGTGTGTCATTCACTTTTACTTGAAAACGATCTTGGACCTAAACCTTCGTCCGGCCGCAAGAAAAATGAGGTAAAAAAAGAGGATTTTAAACTTCCGACGCCTGCAGAAATAAAGGCCCATCTTGATGAGTACGTTATTGGGCAGGACGATGCCAAGAAAACATTGGCGGTGGCGGTATATAATCACTATAAGCGTATTTTTTGTGCTGAAAAGAGTGAGGTTGAACTTGCAAAGAGTAATGTGCTGATGTTGGGTCCTACCGGCGTCGGCAAGACTTTACTTGCGCAGACTCTTGCAAGGTTTCTGGATGTTCCCATTGCCATTGCGGATGCAACCACTTTGACCGAGGCGGGTTATGTGGGTGAGGATGTTGAGAACATTCTGTTAAGGCTTATCCAAGCGGCCGATTTTGATGTTGAAAAGGCTGAGAGAGGCATAATCTATGTTGATGAGATTGACAAGATTGCCCGCAAGTCTGAGAATGTTTCGATAACCCGTGATGTTAGCGGTGAGGGCGTTCAACAGGCACTCTTGAAGATTCTTGAAGGTACTGTGTCCAACGTCCCCCCCCAAGGTGGCAGAAAACACCCTCAGCAGGAGTTTATACAAATAAACACCACTAACATTCTGTTTATATGCGCAGGTGCTTTTGACGGTATTGAAAAAATTGTCGGCAAACGTATGGGCGAAAGCGGTTTGGGCTTCGGCGCAGAGGTTAAATCCAAACAACAGATGGAGTCAGAGATAACATCAAGAAAGGTTATCCACCATGACCTTGTGAAGTTTGGACTTATTCCCGAACTTGTAGGCCGTCTGCCTGTTATTGCTTCACTTGATGCAATGGATGAGGAAACTCTCTACAAGATTATGGTTGAGCCTAAGAACTCGGTCATCAAGCAGTATGTTGAACTTTTCAAAATGGATAATATTGAACTTGTCTTTGAAGACGATGCTTTGAAGCACATCGCTAAGGAGACGGTTGAGCGTAAAACGGGAGCAAGAGGTTTGCGCTCTATTATAGAAAACATTTTGCGCGACGTTATGTATACAGCACCTTCTGACAAAACAATTAGTAAAATTATTATCACAAAAGAGTGTGCAGAGGGTAAAAACAGTCCACGGGTGGAAAACAAAAACAGTCTTGAAACTTCAAGGGAAAAGACCGATATTGATACTCCTGTGGCTTAAATGTAGTAAAAAAACAACAGTGGAAACACTGTTGTTTTTTTATTACCCGTTCTTATGCGAAATGTAATATTTAACCAAAAAACGTCTTACACGATATCAGAAAAACCGCATAAAATCAAGCTTTTTCGACTAAATAATACTTTTTGTGAAAAGTCATCAAAAGGCTGTCAAAAAGTGGTTAAATATTAAGCGACAGGTGACGGCGGTTTGTTGTGCCAAACAGTCAAAAACACGAGGGGAGTATTGGGCATTTCGACAAAATTTCCGTGCGTCAGTGAAAAACAATTGATTTTATTACAAAAGCGTAATATAATTAAAGTGCAATAAAATTAAGTGAGCGGTGATGATATGCCTGAGTTTGTGATTAGCATGGAAAGACAGCAATTAATCAGTAATCTGGTCGAGAGACTGCCTATAATCAGGAAAAAGGTTCGCCTTTCTCAGGATGACCTTGGCAGTATGGTTGGCAAAAGCCGCCAGAAAATTTCTGACATTGAGCGTCGTTGCGCGCCTATGGGATGGGATACCTATCTCGCTATGTGCGTCATGCTTGAGATGTCTAACGCTTTCGACCCCGAGACTGACGCTTGGTACTTTGCAGACAAAAGTCGTTGGCTCAAGACCCTTTAAACATCTGATTAAGGACAAATCCCTGAGACTTCTCGGTCTTAGGGATTTTTTCTTTTTTATTTAAATTTTGAGAATTGTTCTCAAATTCCTTGACTTTTCGTGAAATGATGATATACTGTGTAAAGTGAGAATTGTTCTCAATTTTTGTTTTGAGGTTTTGTTATGAAGAAACAATATAAAACCGGACAGAAAAGGATAGTGCTTGACTTTTTCCGTGAGCATTGCGACCGTCATTTCTCGGTGGCCGAGGTTACCGATGCCGTATGCAAAAACGGAGCGGGAAAGAGCACTGTTTACCGACAGATATCCAATCTGCTTGAACAGGGGGTCATCCGTAGGTTTGAAACGCCTGATAGTCCTCAGTTTGTTTATCAGTATGCCGACATACACGATGACTGCGACAGTCATTATCATCTGAAATGTGTCAAATGCGGTCGGCTTATCCATATGGAATGCCCTCATCTCAAGGAGGTCAGCGAGCACATAGAGTCTGAGCACAATTTTAAATTAGGGTTTGGCAAAGCGGTGTTGTACGGTGAGTGTACCGCTTGCCAGTCCAAAGCCTGATACGGTGGATAGATGAAAAGATTAGTGAATATAATTTTGCTCTTGGTTATAATTGCGGTGATGTTCACCGGTTGCGAAAGAAAAACTCAAGATAACACAAAACTTTCAGTGGTTTGTACGGTGTTTCCGCAGTACGATTTCGTTCGGAACATTGCAAAGGACAGAGCAGATATAAAGATGTTGGTACCCCTTGGTACCGAAAGTCACGATTTTCAACTTGAAAATCTGACGGTGGCCGAGCTTAAAACAGTTGCTCAAGCCGACCTCGTTATATATGTTGGCGGTGAGTCAGACCTTGATTGGATAAGTGAACTCAAAAATACCGTTAAGGGGGATGCATCTTGGATTGCTATGACCGATACGGTCGAGACATTGGAAGAGATATCGTCTGACAGTATGGAACACATCCACGACCACGGGAACGACAAAAACCACAGTCATGACGGGCACACTGCCTATGACGAACACGTGTGGACCTCACCCAGAAGGGTTATTGTTGTTGTTTTGGCAATAACTGATGAACTTTGCCGACTTGACCCTGAAAACGGTGAGTATTATAAGAGCAACAGTCAGCAATATATTGCCGAGTTGCAAAAACTAGACAGTGAACTGATGACCGCCTGCGAGAACGGTTCTAAAAACAAACTGATATTCGGCGACCGTTTCCCGTTCAGATATCTTTGCGCCGATTACGGCATTGAATTTGATGCGGCGTTTTCGGGATGCTCGTCAGGTGTTGATCCAAGTGTGGCACAGATGACCTCTTTAACCAAAAACGCGATGGAATCGGATGCCAAGGTGATATTTTATATGGAAAATTCCAATCCCGTATTTGCTGAGAGCATTGCTAAAACGGTTAAGGGAAGAGCAGAACTGTTGCATTCGTGCCATACATTTTCAAAAGATGAAATTTTAAGCGGAGTGACCTATCTTACGGTCATGCGTGAAAATATTGCAAAAATTGCGGAGGCTTTGAAATGAGCCAATTAACTGTAAAAAACTTGACCCTTGCATATGAAGGCAAAGCGGTGGTTAAAGGACTCTCCTTTGAGGTGAATAAGGGAGAGTATCTCTGCGTTGTAGGTGAGAATGGCAGCGGTAAAAGTACATTGATTAAAAGTATATTGGGCCTTATCCGCCCCCAGTCGGGTGAAATCGGATTTGGCGATCGACTAAAAGTAGGAATGATAGGATATCTTCCTCAGCATGAAACCGCACAGAGTGATTTCCCTGCATCGGTCAAAGAGGTCGTTATGGCGGCCTTTGCAGGCAAGTCTTTGTTCCCAATATATTCAAAATCAATGAAACAGACGGCGGTTAAAAATCTTGAACTTTTGGGTGTTGACTACCTTTGTGACCGTCCGTTCCGTGAACTTTCGGGTGGCCAGCAACAGAGAGTGCTGTTGGCACGTGCTTTGTGCGCCACCGAAAATATGCTTTTGCTTGATGAGCCCGTCAACGGACTTGACCCTGCGGCCGCAAACGAGATGTATAGTGTAATAAAACGTTTGAACCGTAACGGTATGACGGTTATTATGATAACTCACGATGTGAAAAATGCCGTCCAAAACGCAACCAATATACTTCATTTGAATTCCGATGCCTATTTTTTTGGCACAACGGCAGAATATCTGTCATCGGGATTTGGTGATGCGCTTATGAACGGAGGGCATAAATGAGTATATCATTTGATTTCAGTGTTTTTTCGGGGCAGTATTTTGACGCTTCTGTGTTAATTTATGCCCTAATTGTCGGTGTGATGACCAGCCTTTGTTCATCTGCTTTGGGCGTCAATCTTGTATTAAAAAGATACTCAATGATAGGCGACGGCCTTTCGCACGTTGGATTTCTGGCTTTGGCAATCGCGGCGCTTTTTGAAGTGGCTGATGAAAATGTTATTTATATAACTATACCCGTTGTTACGTTGGCTGCATTTTTCTTGATGTGGCTCAGTGACAGCGGAAAACTTAAGGGAGATTCTGCAACGGCACTCGTTTCGGTGGGAACGGTTGCGGTTGGTTATATAATCTTCGGTCTTGCCGAATCGGGTGCCGCCGAGGTCTGCACTGGCCTTTTCGGAGCATCGGTGCTTACGATGAAGGCTATCGATACCGTACTGTGTGTTGTGCTTTGCACTGCCGTTATACTACTTTACTTCTTGTTCTATAACCGCATTTTTGCCGTTACGTTTGATGAGGATTTTGCCAAGAGTTCGGGTGTCAGGGCAAGGAGTTGCAATATGTTGCTATCGGCTTTGACGGCCATAACCATTGTTGTAGGAATGAAACTTCTCGGCTCAATTATGATATCGGCAGTCATTGTTATACCTGCCGTTGCATCAATGCGCCTGTTCAAGACATTCAAGGCGGTCGTCATTAGTTCGGCAATAACGTCGGTACTCTGCTTCGTTTTGGGCTTCCTGTTTGCTGTAACCTTTGTTATCGAAAAGCCTTACAGTGTCACAACGGGCACAGTCATGCTTCCTGTTGGCGCAACGGTAGTGTGTTTTAATATTTTGGCATTGCTTGTTGCTATTATTCTTAAAAAATTTAAGACAGGAGTAAAAGTTAAGACAAATACTTGATTTTCAAATCGAATATGTTAAAATATATCATAAGTATTTTGATTTAAAAAAGTTGGTTTGAAATGTACAAAATAGTTTACAAAAAATCACTTAATCCAACCGTTACAATGATGGACATTGAAGCACCGCTTGTGGCTAAGAAAGCCGAGGCGGGGCAGTTCATTATACTCCGTGTTGACCAAGACGGTGAGAGGATTCCGCTTACCGTTGCGGGTTTCGACCGAGAAAAGGGAACGGTAAGGATAATATTCCAGATTGTAGGCGCTACAACCGAAAAACTGAACCGTAAAAATATGGGGGAGTATTTGCAAGATTTTGCAGGTCCTTTGGGTGTTGCGACCAAGACCGAGGGACTCAAAAAGGTGCTTATTGTCGGCGGAGGTGTGGGTTGCGCCATTGCGTTGCCCATTGCCCAAAAGTTACATAACCAAGGGGTTGAAGTCACCTCGGTTATCGGATTCAGAAACCGCGGCTTGCTTATTTTAGAGGATGAGTTTAACGCGGTTTCCAAAAAACTTTATGTTATGACTGACGACGGAAGTTACGGTAACAGGGGTAATGTTTGCGCACCGATTGAGGAAATGCTCCAAAACGGTCAAAATTTTGATGAGGTCATTGCCATTGGTCCTCTTGTAATGATGAAATTTGTTGTAGAGACGGTGCGTCCCTATAATATCCCTTGCACAATTTCGATGAACCCTATCATGATTGATGGAACCGGTATGTGTGGCGGTTGCCGACTGACCTTAAACCGCGACGGAAAAAAAATTACAAAGTTTGCCTGTGTTGACGGTCCCGATTTTAACGGTTATGAGGTCGATTTTGATGAGGCTATGATGCGTGGCGCAATATACCGCGATTTTGAACGTCACGCGTATGAGAGTACCTGCAACCTCTTTAAAAAGGAGGTTAATTGATGAAACCTAATATGAGTTTGAACAAAAATCCGATGCCTTCGCAGGAGCCGTCGGTCAGAGCGCATAATTTTAGTGAGGTTGCTCTAGGGTATGACGAGGCGACTGCTATTGATGAGGCTTTGCGGTGTCTTTCGTGCAAAAATCCATCATGCGTGTCGGGTTGTCCTGTCAATATAAGAATACCTGAATTTATAGAAAAGGTAAGAGACGGCGATTTTGAGGGCGCATACGATATAATCAGCCAAACCTCGTCTTTGCCTGCTGTTTGCGGACGCGTTTGCCCACAGGAAAACCAGTGTGAGGCCAAGTGCGTAAGAGGCATAAAGGGTGAGCCTGTGGGTATCGGGCATCTGGAACGCTTTGTTGCCGATTGGCACAACGCACATTCTGAAAATGTGCCAAAATGTGAAAAAAGCAACGGTAAAAGAATAGCCGTTGTCGGCTCCGGCCCAGCGGGACTGACCTGTGCAGGTGATTTGCAGAAAAAGGGCTTTTCGGTCACTGTTTTTGAGGCATTGCACACGTCAGGCGGTGTTTTAGTGTACGGAATTCCCGAATTCCGCTTGCCCAAGTCAATCGTCCAAAAGGAGGTTGACAACCTCAAAAAAATGGGTGTGAAGTTTGAAACCAACACAATAATCGGCAAGACCCTAACCGTTGACGAATTGCTTGAATCAGGTTTTGATGCTGTGTTTATTTCAACTGGAGCAGGGTTGCCTAATTTTATGGGTATCCCAGGCGAAAGTTTAAACGGTGTTTATTCTGCTAACGAATTTTTGACCCGCTCTAACCTTATGAAGGCCTATAAAGAACAACCAAACACCCCGATTATGAAGGGTGGAAAGGTTGCCGTTGTGGGTGGCGGAAATGTTGCAATGGATGCCGCAAGAACGGCTTTGCGTTTGGGTGCTGACAAGGTTTATATTGTCTACCGCAGGTCTTTGGAGGAACTGCCAGCCCGACGTGAAGAGGTCGAACACGCGATGGAGGAGGGGATCGAGTTCCTTTTACTCAACAATCCTGTTGAGATTTTGGGCTACAGTAACCCTCAGGATAGACGCGACCCCAAAAATGGATTTGTTACGGGTATGAGGTGTGTTAAAATGGAGTTGGGTGAGCCGGATGAACGTGGCCGCCGTCGACCTGTTGAAATACCGAATTGCGAGTTTACTTTGGATGTGGACACAGTTATAATGTCAATCGGCACATCCCCTAACCCGTTGATAAAGACCACCACAAATGGACTTGAGGTTAACAAAAGAGGTGGAATTATTGTTGAGGAAGCCACCGGAAAGACATCGAGAGACAGGGTTTATGCAGGCGGTGACGCCGTTACCGGAGCTGCAACCGTAATTTCGGCCATGGGAGCAGGCAAAACTGCCGCCAAGGCCATTGAAGAGCATCTTATGAACGGAGAAGGTTAAAATGGAAATAACAGTAGGACTCAAAGGTACAGTTAAGGATACCGTAAACGATAGCAACACTGCAGCCAAGGTTGGCTCAGGCAGTCTGCTTGTTTTTGCCACACCGATGATGGTAGCGTTGATGGAAAAGGCATCCTGTGTTGCGATTGAAAACAATCTGGAAGAGGGTAGCACCACCGTTGGGACTATGGTGAATATCGAGCACGTTGCCGCAACTCCGCTTGGAATGGAAATTAGGGTGGAAAGCACCGTTACCGCTGTTGACGGACGGAAAATTAGTTTTGAGGTGGTCGCATTTGACGAGACAGGAGTTATAGGCAAGGGCACGCACGACCGCTTTGTGGTCAATGTGGAAAAGTTCACCGCCAAAACCAACGCAAAAAAGAGCAATCAATAATCAAAAAAGAGCCGTGGATATTCCACTGCTCTTTTTTCGTAACTTGTATTTTTGTTTATTTTTCGTCTCCGATTTCGTTCATAATTTCTTTCTCACAATCCTTGCAGAGGACTGCCCAACTTTCGTCAACCTCGGAATCTGCGGCAACCTTTACATCTTTGCCACATTTACCGCACTGCAAAGTTTTTGTTTCTCCTCCACAAGCCACAAGTGAAAACACAAGCGTGAGGGCAAGCAATAAAAACGCAATCTTCTTAAACATAAAACATTACTCCTTTATATTTAAATTATTAAAGACTGTCAATATATCGACAGGCATTGATCGCGGCAACCGCACCGTCAGCCGTGGCGGTGGTTACCTGACGCACTGTCTTCTGACGGCAATCGCCCGCAACAAACACGCCTGGGGTCTTGGTAAAGCATTTCTCGTCCGAGTCAATATATCCGTTACCGTCAAGGTCGGCAACGTTTTTGAAAGCCTCATTTTCAGGTTTTAATCCTATTGCAACAAACATACCGTTAAGTTGGAGTTGGGTTTCTTGGTTGTCTGAAGTTCTCAAAACGGTGATACCACTGAAAATGGGTGTGTCGTTAATAGCCTTAACAACAGTGCCCAGAATAACTTCAACGTTACCGCGTTTTGCAAGAATCTCCTGTAACCGTTGCTCTCCTGTGAGGAAATCAAGATTTTGTATAACGTAAACCTTTTTAGAGGTTTCAGAAAGCAGAATGGCCTCCTGCAAAGCGCTGTTCCCGCCACCAATGAGGGCAACCGTCTTGTTGGCGTAAAACGCGCCGTCGCAAACGGCACAGAAGGAAATACCGTCACCGATGAAGCGGTCCTCATTGGGGAGTCCCAAATGACGGTGTTCTGCACCTGCGGCAATGATTACAGATTTACATTCATACTCGTTGCCGTCTTCGGTAATAACCACCTTGGTTTTCCCGTTGTCTTTAATTTCAAGTGCGTTTTCGATTTCCACCTCGGCACCCTGAGCCAGAACCTGTTCGGTCATTTTGTCGGCAAGTTCGCTGCCGCTGACCGATTCAAAACCGGGATAGTTTTCAACCTTTGGGGAGTAGGTTATCTGACCGCCGAAGCCTGCCTTGTCCAGTATAAGAACGGTTTTGTTGGCACGGCGGGCATAAACAGCGGCGGTGAGTCCTGCAGGACCTGCGCCGATAATGACTATATCATACATAAATTACACCTCAAAATGTAGGAAATCAATCAAAAATCAAGGGAGGGTTGGGAGACCCTCCCTTGATTACTTTAGGCGTTTGCCTGAATGAATTTCTTGATATTGGGAACCATAGTAAACTTTTCAAGTGCGCCGTCCTTCACAACTACAAGGGTCGGAGCCTGCTTGATGCCTAAGGATTCGGTCAAGGCTATGTTCTGTTCGGCCAAAACTTTCTGATAGTTCATATTTGCTTTATCAAGCAAGGATTCAGCAATCTTACAGTTGGGACAGGTTGCCGACTTGAAGAGATAAATTCCGTCGGCAAGAACAGGTGCATTGTCCTCTGCTACACGGTCACAAGTCGCTTCCTTAGGACCGTTGTGGGTCAATTTAGAGGTTGCGATGTTGTAGGTCTTACGCTCTTTATACTCCTGTGACTTACCGTCGTTCCAGTTCTTAACGGGACGGTAGTAACCGGTGATACGGCTATAAACCTCGGTCTCTTTACCGCACTTGGGACAGGTATACTGCTCGCCTGCAATGTAACCGTGGTCAGCACAGACCGAGTAGGTCGGAGACAGGGTGTAGTATGGCAGACGGTAGTTTTCTGCAATCTTGCGGATAAGGTCGGCTGCTGCGTGCCAATCGGGAAGTTTTTCACCAAGGAAGGTGTGGAAAACGGTACCCGATGTGTAAAGGGTCTGCAACTCGTCCTGAATATCAAGAGCAGTGAAGATGTCATCGGTATAACTTACAGGCAGGTGAGAAGAGTTGGTGTAGTAAGGTGTCTCACCGTCAGAAGCACAGATGATATCGGGGTAGTGCTTGCGGTCGTGTTTTGCAAGGCGGAATGAGGTCGACTCTGCGGGGGTTGCCTCAAGGTTATAAAGGTCACCGTACATCTCCTGATAATCGGAAAGTCTCTCACGCATATGGTTGAGAACCTGTTTGGTGAACTCCTGAGTTTCCTTGTGGGTCATATCCTTACGTAACCACTTTGCGTTAAGACCTGCCTCGTTCATACCAACAAGACCGATGGTCGAGAAGTGGTTGTTGAAGGTGCCGAGGTAACGCTTGGTGTAAGGATAAAGGCCCTCGTCCAAAAGTTTGGTGATAACGGTACGCTTTACCTTCAAAGAACGTGCCGAGATATCGAGCATATGGTCAAGGCGCTTATAGAAGTCAGCCTCATTGTTGGCAAGATAAGCAATTCTGGGCATATTGATGGTAACAACACCGACCGAACCGGTTGATTCACCGCTACCGAAGAATCCGCCAGACTTCTTACGTAGTTCACGAAGGTCAAGACGCAAACGGCAACACATCGAACGGACATCCGAAGGCTCCATATCGCTGTTGACATAATTTGAGAAGTATGGAGTGCCGTACTTGGAGGTCATCTCGAACAAAAGTGCGTTGTTCTCGGTCTCAGACCAGTCAAAGTCACGGGTGATAGAGTAGGTGGGGATGGGATACTGGAATCCGCGACCGTTGGCATCGCCTTCAATCATAATTTCGATAAAGGCCTTGTTGACCATATCCATTTCTTTCTTACAGTCACCGTACTTGAAGTCCATACGCTTGCCACCGACGATAGCATATTCGTCCTCAAGGTCGTGAGGAACTGTCCAGTCGAGGGTGATGTTGGTAAACGGAGACTGAGTACCCCAACGACTCGGTGTATTTACACCGTAAATGAAAGACTCGATGCACTTCTTAACGGCGTCATAACTGAGGTTGTCAACCTTTACGAACGGTGCAAGATAGGTATCAAAGGACGAGAATGCCTGAGCACCCGCCCACTCATTCTGCATAATTCCAAGGAAGTTTACCATTTGATTGCAAAGTGTAGCAAGGTGCTTTGCGGGGGCAGAGGTAATTTTACCGGGAACACCGCCCAAGCCTTCCTCAATTAGTTGTTTTAAGGACCAACCTGCACAGTAGCCGGTCAGCATTGAAAGGTCGTGAATGTGAATATCGGCATTCTTGTGAGCCTTGGCGATTTCGTCGTCATAAATCTCGCTCAGCCAATAGTTAGCGGTAATTGCACCTGAGTTGGAAAGGATAAGTCCGCCGACCGAATAGGTAACTGTGGAGTTTTCCTTGACACGCCAGTCGGTACTCTTTACGTACTGGTCAACAATCTCCTTATAGTCCAGAATTGTGGACTTCATATTACGGAGTTTTTCACGTTGACGGCGATAAAGGATGTATGCCTTGGCAACATCGGCATAACCTGCCTGCACAAGCACAGTTTCAACACTGTCCTGAATGTCCTCAACGGCTACAATGCCATCCTCAATTTTAGGCTCAAAGTCAGAAGTTACCTTGAGGGCCAAGAAATCAACGATATTGTCGTTATACTGTCTTTCACAGGCCTCAAAAGCCTTTTTGATTGCTTCGGAAATTTTTGCGATATCAAATTCTACAATTTTTCCGTCTCGTTTGTTTACGCGATACATTTTGTCTACTCCCCATTTCATAAATTTCTTTTTATTTTATAGTGCCGTGTGTATATCAACCCCGAATTTCCGCTTCGGGAATAATAGCCATAACTTTGTTTAAAATTTCGTTCATTTCGGTTTCTGAAAAACCGTCACAACCGTTGCCCAAAATATCTCCCGAATCCTTAAACTTTTGCAGGAAATATTTTTTTGTGCCTTTTATCCATTCTGCTATTTTCTCAAATTCATCTACAGAATGTATACCCTTTACAACGGTCGTTCGAAATTCGAACGGAATGCCACTTGATTTTAAAATGTTAATGCTTTTTTCGACCTTTTCCACATCTATATTGATACCCGTTGCGGATGAGTAATTTTCTTTGGATGCCTTGATATCCATTGCAACATAATCGACAAGACCGCTTTCAAGTAGTTTCAAAAGGTGGTCAGGCATATACCCGTTGGTGTCAAGCTTTACGAGATAGCCCAAATCCTTTATTTTTATTATATAATCCTCGAGGTCTGGTTGAAGCAGAGGTTCACCGCCTGTGATACACACACCGTCCAAAATACCCTTGCGTTTGTGGAGATATTCCAAAACCTCATCAGCACAGGAGGTAAAGCACAAGGGGTCATTTACCAAAGATGCGTTGTGGCAGAAAGGACAACGGAAATTGCAACCGCCCGTAAATACGGTGCAGGCCATTTTACCGGGGAAGTCAAGCAGTGTCAGTTTCTGATAGCCCTGAACGTTCATACGAAGCCCTTTCTGTGAATTTTAAATTAAGTCAAGCACAACAACGCGGGAAGTTGGTGCATTATACAGTTTAGCATAGATATTGAAACTTGTCAACCCCTAAAACACAATATCTTGTGTTTATAC
>JAZNBS010000044.1:0-4295 GCA_045587185.1 Acutalibacteraceae bacterium | reverse complement strand
ATCCAAGTGCCGAGTGTTGTCTGAGAAATATAGAACACAAGGAACATTACAGCAGCAAAAATCGGAATACCGAGCCACTTATTCGTGAGAATAGCATCGATCTTATCACCGATATTCTTGTCCTTAGTGAGAACCTTACGGCTCTCAACTTCTTTTACAATGTCATTCACAAACTCAAAGCGTTTGCGGTCAGCGGCTTCAACAACCGCCTTGTCGGTGAGGTCAATGTCGCCCTGTATGTAAGGTGCGGTCTGCTCTTTTCCTGCTTGTGCAACAGCGGCTTCAATAAGAGTCTTCAAACCGTCTGCCGAAGTGGAAACTGTTTTAATAACGGGACAGCCAAGTTTTGCGGAAAGAGCATCAGCATCAATCTTGTTGCCTTTCTTCTTGCCAATATCGCTCTTATTCAGAGCAACAACAACAGGAATGCCAAGTTCTAAAAGCTGTGTGGTAAAGAAAAGGCTACGGCTTAAATTATCCGCATCCACGATGTTGATGATTACGTCGGGATTTTCGTTCTTTACGTAAGAACTTGTAATACTCTCCTCACTAGTAAAGGGCGACATCGAGTATGCACCGGGAAGGTCAACGGCAGTAATCTGCTCACCTCTTGCATAGACTTTCTTAATGGGATGTTCTTTCTTGTCAACGGTAACACCTGCCCAATTACCAACCTTTTCATTACGGCCGGTTAGAGCATTATACATTGTGGTCTTACCTGAGTTTGGGTTGCCTGTTAAAGCAATTCTCATTGGTTTCTTCCTCCTACTTCTTAACTTTATATAAATACTATCGGATAAAGTTATAAATACAAGTTAGCAGTCGCTAACTGATGAGCTAAAAAAATAAGCCGTAGCTTATTCTTTTATATTATACAATAATGGCTTCTGCTAACTGTTTGTCGATATTATAACGAGCATCTTTTATTGAAACAGTGCATCCGCCCTTGCGGTGTGCAATCACAGTGATTGGTTCGCCACTATAACAACCGAGAGAAAACAAAAAAGCATTCAGTTCTTCATCATCTGTATTGATATTCTGAATAATATATTCTTTTCCTTCTTCTACTTCTCTCAAATTCATATCCGTTACCACCGTATTATGTAGCGGTTAGTTTTTGCTAACCGTTAGTTCTAAAATATGGTTAGCCGCCGCTAACCTTGAAATAGTATACTTGATGTTTCTTGATTTGTCAAGAGTTTTTTTAGAAAAATTCTCCTTTTTTCGTTGGTTTGTGAGCACATTATACGGTGCGAATATTTTTAAAACTCTTGAGATTTGTATCTTTTAAAAATCGGCAAAGCTTTCCGCACTGCCGTTCGCCAATATATAAAAGACAAAGACAGCATAGTAATGACTATACTGCCTCTGCCAGTAGTTTTTTATTTAAAATTTTCCCATTTATCAGACCTTGATTATATGCAAAGCCTCAAGAATAGAGAAACCAAGGATAAGCACAATGCAAATCGGTGCAATGTATTTAATAACAATAGTAAACAAATACTTTGCTTTAAACTTGTTGCCACACTCTTCCGCCTCGGCGATAAGTGCCTTGGGTTTCAACACATATCCAACAAAGATACAGGTTATCAGTGCAACAATGGGCATCATTACGCTGTTACTTATGAAATCAAAGAAGTCAAGAAAACCGTAGCCAAGAATCTTGATACCGCTTAAAATTCCACCGTTGCTGAGTGCCGAAAGAATACCGAGCAACAAACAAAGGGCCACTACGATAACACAACTTACGGTACGGCTGAGTTTGAACTTGTCCTTAATAATTGAAACAACTGTCTCCATAAGCGATATAGACGAAGTAAGTGCAGCAAAGAAAACAAGAATGAAGAAAATAACACCAATAACGGTACCGCCTGCCATTCCGTCAAACACCTTTGGCAAAGCAATAAACATAAGTCCGGGACCCTTGGACATATCACCGCCTGCAGCAGCAACAGCGGGAACAATCATAAGACCTGCAAGGAAAGCAATACCTGTGTCAAATATTTCAATACTGTGTACCGAAGACTCAACATTAACATCTTTCTTCATATACGAACCATAGGTAATCATAATACCCATTGCCAAGGACATTGAGTAGAACAACTGACCCATTGCAGCCAGAACAGTGGTAGCGCTGAAGTGCTTGATATCGGGAACAAGGTAGTACTTAAGACCTGCCATTGCACCAGGCTGACAAAATACATAAACAGTGATACCGACAATCATAACGACCAACAAAGGCATCATAACCTTAGAAACGCGTTCAACGCCCTTTTCAACACCGAAGAGAACTACAAGCGCAGTAAGCCCCAAGAAAATCAGGAACCAGCCTATTGGCTGTGCAGTGCCCGAAATGAAATTTGTGAAGTAATCACCGCCATCAGCAGCAGTGTGCGCGTTGCCCATGGCAAAAACGGCTATATATTTTGTGACCCAGCCGCCGATAACACAGTAGTAAGGCAGAATAATAGCAGGGACAAAGGCCGCAAGCACACCGACAAAGGAAAAACGCTTGTCTAATTTCTTGAAAGCACCGATGGCGCTAAGACCTGTTTTGCGTCCGATAAGAATTTCAGCCGACATTAACGCAAAGCCAAATGTCACAGCCAAAACGATATAAACCAACAGGAAGATACCGCCACCATATTCAGCAGCAAGATAAGGGAATCGCCAAATATTGCCCAAACCAACGGCAGAACCTGCAGCGGCAAGGATAAACCCTAGTTTGCCTGTAAAATTTCCTCTCTTCTCCAAATTAGTGTTTTCGCTCATAAAAAAACTCCTCAAACATTATTACGTTTTCACTTAAAAGTAAAAAATACATCAGTATTATCACATATTTTACATAAAATTACAAGAGAAAAACCCCTAAAAACGGCATAATTTTGAAATATATTTAAAAAATATATCAAAACATAAAAATTATACTTGATTTTTTCAAACTAACCCGTTATAATAATCGGGTAACAAATGGAGAAGTCGCGTAGTTGGTCGAGCGCGCACGACTGGAAATCGTGTAGGCCTCATAAGGGTCTCGAGAGTTCGAATCTCTCCTTCTCCGCCAGAATCCCACAGCAGAAATGCTGTGGGATTTTTCTTTTTGTCAGCGGCAGAGAAAACCGATATTACCTATGGAGGGGAGGAGAGATTCGAATTCTCATGTCTTCGAGCTGATATCTTCCTCAACGGGCTCAGTGTACGAAAGAAAACCCCGCTTTGCTTTACGGCAAGGCGGGGTTGGTTTTTTATTCCTCCAGAAGATAAGACAACAGCAGGTCACAGGTGGCGGCCAGACCCTCGGTATGGGTACGCTCCATGCCGTGACTGCAGTAAACAGCCATGCCAAAGGCGGCGGCACGCAGGTTGTTGCCGGCCTTCAGCGCAGCGTTGGCATCGGTGCCGTAGCGATAGAAAATATCCACCGCGTGGCCGATGCCATTTTTTTCTGCCAAATCGATCAAATGACTGGTCAGCTCATAGTCATAGGGGGTGGAGGCATCCTTGGCGCAGATGGTCACTTTGCGCTCGGTGCCATCATAGCCCGGACCGATAAGACCGATGTCGATGGCCACATACTCCGAAACCTCAGCAGGAACATAGGTGCCGCCCAGACCGATTTCTTCGCTGTAGGGGAATGCAAACAGGGTGCGGTATTTGGGCTTGCGGCCCTGTGCCTTCAGATACTTCAGCGCGGCAAAACAACAGGCAACGGCTGCCTTGTCATCGATGAAGCGGGACTTCAGATAGCCGTTGGGTGTGATCTGGCAGCGGGGATCTACCGAGATCATGTCGCCGTGGCGAATACCCAGAGCATTTACATCAGCCTTGGAGTGAACAGGCTCGTCCAGAATCACCATCATGGTATTCTCGTTGCGCTCCACCGAGCGGGCATCATCGAACACATGGACTGAGTGGGACTGACAGGCCATCAGGCCGGTATAGGCACGTCCGTCGCGGGTGTGGATGGTGACCGTTTCGCCTTCCAGACTTGCATAGTTGACGCCGCCCAACTGACGCACACGGACCATACCGTCGCCGTCGATGCAGCGCACTACCATGCCCAGCGTATCCAGATGAGCGCCCACCAGCACAGTCTTGCTGTTGTCTTCACCCTCCAGCGTAAGATAGGCAGTATGCTTGTTGTCAAAGGTGACCGTTTCGCCCAGTTCGGCAGCCAGCTGCTGAATCACCGGGTTCATCTGCACATAATAGCCTACCGGGCTGGGAACGCTGACGATTTTCTCAAAATAAGACAGGATATCCTGCGGATCAAAGGTGTATTTCATGGAAACCTC
>JAZNBS010000043.1:0-43051 GCA_045587185.1 Acutalibacteraceae bacterium | reverse complement strand
CGTCTACAACTGATATTGTAGAGGGACAACAACTGCACAAAGGTACTGTAACTAAGGAAGAGGTAGGCGGTGTTCTTACCGAGGTTGTTCATTATGAAAATATTACCAATAATGGTGAAATAATTTTCAATAACACCTATAAAGCAGACCCCACACACATTACCTTAGAGGCAATAAAGACTCTTACAGGCCGTGACCTTAAAGATGGAGAATTTAAGTTTGACCTTTATAATACCGACCATACTTATGTGTATGATGGCAAAACTCCTATTCAGGATGACGTTGTACTCACATTAAAGGATGATGGCACAGGCAATATAACCTTTATGCCAATAATCTTTGAAAATGAAGGCACTTTCTATTACGTGGTTGTTGAAGATGAACTCGACGAAAAGGGCGTTATAGCTGACAAAAACGCTTATAAGATTGAAGTTACTGTTACGGATAACCATAACGGAAATTTAATTGCAGCTCTTAAGGTGAACGGTCAGGATATCACAGGTTCTACTGCTGATACGGTAAAATTCCATAACACCTATATGGCAGCTGCAACAGAAATTGTTATAAAGGGCAATAAAGTTCTTACAGGCCGCGAGCTTAAGGCAGATGAATTTTCCTTTGAGCTTTACGATAAGAATAATGTAATACTTGAAACTGTTAAAAACTCTGCTGACGGTAGTTTCGAATTTACTGCTATACCAGTTAATGAAGCGGGTGAATATGTATATACTATTCGTGAAGTAAACGGCAGTGAAAAGGAAATAACCTACGACAATACTGTTTATACAGTTAAGGTCGATGTCACAGATAATCTGGACGGCACATTTAAGGTTAAATATACCTATATTAAAGGCACCGAAACTGCAGACGGCATAATCTTTACAAATGTCTATACCGCTCCTACACCGGAACCTGAGCCCGACTCTGAAGACGACTTCAAAGCTCCAGAGACCGGTGACAACAGCAATATCTGGATGTGGTTTGCCCTTATGTTTGTAAGTGGTACAGGACTTTTTGCTACAACACTGTATAGCAAAAATAAAAGAAATGTTTTAGAAGAAAACTAAAACAATATAATTAAGGCTCAACCCCTATCGGATATCGGTAGGGGTTGAGTTTATATATTATATTGTAATTTTTTTGTTGAAAAAGCACAATAAAAATGCCGTATGGTGTTTCTTTAACATCTACCTACCCATAACAGCACCCATAGAAAATCTTCTGAAACCAGCATTATCAAAGGAAAATTTTGGATGACAAAAATTTATGGTGTTCTCTTGACATTTTCCCCTGCTGCGGCCGATACTATAGCGGCGTTCCTTTCGGATACTGAAACGAAACCGTCCAATTACGACCTTATTGTGACAGGTGATCTTGGGTCTGTGGGGTCTGAACTTTTATTAAACCTTCTAAAAGAGCAAGGCATAGAACTTGCCAACCACAATGACTGTGGATTGATGATATTTGACCTTGAACGTCAGGACGTCCACTCAGGCGGTTCGGGTTGTGGTTGCTCGGCAAGTGTGCTTTGCTCATATATTCTGAGAAAAATGACACAAGGTGAACTCAAAAACGTTCTCTTTTGCGCCACGGGAGCTCTAATGTCACCCACCGCCTCAATGCAGGGCGAGAGCATACCGTCGGTTGCACATCTTTTAGCCCTGTCGGTTGAGTAGTTTAATTTTATATTTATAGAGTTTTCCGCTTATGTTGTGACTTGAAGGTCAACGTGAGCGGACTTTTGTTGCGCGAAATTCAGAAATTGATTGACGAAAAGGGTTATAATGATGTATTATATCATTGTATAAAACTCCTCTTAACGGAGTATCGGAGGGTTATTATGGCAAGAGAAAAACTGGCAAGCCGTTTGGGTTTCATACTGCTCAGCGCGGGATGCGCTATCGGCATCGGTAACGTTTGGAAATTCCCGTGGATGGTTGGACAGAACGGCGGAGGTATTTTTGTTCTTATTTATCTGTTCTTTCTTATCGTGATGGGCGTACCTGTAATGATGATGGAATTTGCTATCGGCCGTGCCGCGCAGAAAAGTCCTGCCGTAATGCACGAAACATTGGCAAAAAAGAGGCCGATATGGCAGGCTCACGGTAAGGCGGCTCTTATCGGAAGTTATTTACTTATGATGTTCTACACCACCGTTACAGGTTGGATGATGAATTATTTTGTCAAGATGGCTTCGGGTGAACTCAAAGGCGCCGATTACGAAGCCTCGGCTAAGGTTTTCGGCAATATGACGGATCACCCGTGGACTATGATGCTGTATATGGGTTTAGCTGTGGCAATGGGTGCTGTTGTTTGTTCGTTCAGTCTGCAAAAGGGGCTTGAACGTGTCACTAAATATATGATGTTAGCGCTTATTGTTATTATGGTTGTGTTGGCTGTCAACAGTTGTTTTATTGACGGCGGTGCAGAGGGACTGAAATTCTACCTTACCCCAAGCGTTGAAAATCTCAAAAAAGCAGGTATCGGTAATGTTATTGTAGCCGCAATGAACCAGTCGTTCTTCACATTAAGTCTCGGCATTGGCTCAATGGCTATTTTTGGAAGTTATCTTGGTAAAGAACGTTCTTTGATGGGTGAGTCGGTCAGAATTGCGGGACTTGACACTTTTGTTGCCATCACATCGGGTCTTATTATTTTTCCTGCCTGTATGGCTTACGATATCCCTGTTGATGCAGGTCCCCCGCTTATCTTCATCACTCTGCCCACAATGTTTGCCAAGATGCCTTTGGGCGCTGTCTGGGGCAGTCTGTTCTTTGTATTTATGTCGTTTGCGGCTTTGTCCACGGTTCTCGCGGTTTTTGAAAACATTGTTGCCTGCACACAAGACCTCTTCAAGTGGACGCGTAAAAAGGCTTGCCTTATTAACGGTGTCGTCCTTTTTGCACTGTCATTACCCTGTGTTTTCGGCTTCAATATGCTTTCGGGATTTACACCTTTCGGGGTCGGCTCCAACGTGCTTGACCTTGAGGACTTCATTGTTTCAAATATAATGTTGCCCATTGGCGCTTTGCTTTACGTTATTTTTTGCACCACCCGTTACGGTTGGGGATGGAAGAACTTCACCGAAGAGGCCAACACAGGCAAGGGCTTAAAGGTCAAAAATTGGATGCGCGGTTATATCACCTTTGTTTTGCCCGTTATCATCGCGATACTGTTTGTTATCGGTGTTGTGACCAAGTTTTGGGGAGAATAAATTATGACTGTCAGTGTCAACAGTGTATTTTGACGTTGACATACTTATAAAACGGTCGGATTTCTCATGAGACTGTTTAATTCGCTGTAAGTCAAACCGACCGTTTTTTGCGGTCGGTTTTTGCTTATTAAAGATATTTTTAAAAATTTTCATCACCTATGCAATAAAATCCCGTTTTCGTGCATTATTAAAGTAGAGAGGAGGAGCCGCAGATGATCATTTTCAATATACCGGTAACTGAAAATGATAAACGTTTTGATACCCAAACGCTTGAAGTCTTGATAAACGGAATTGCAAAAGGGAACAAAGACGCTTTGAGTGAGTTTTATATTCTAACAAAATCATCGGTCTATGGTTTTGCACTTTCGATTTTGAAGAATGCCCACGATGCCGAGGATGCAATGCATAACTGCTATGTTGCAATTTGGCAAAATGCCGAAAACTACAAGCCTCACGGCAAACCGATGGCATGGGTTCTGACCGTTGTCAAAAATCTTTGCTATATGAAGTTGCGAGAAAGCAACAAAACGGTTGAACTAAACCCTGAGGGTGTGCCTCAAATTCCCGCCGACGATAATACATTGGCTTTGGCAGAAAACAAGGCGGTACTTCAAGCAGTGTTGGATATGCTGTCGGACGACCAACGTCAGATAGTAATGCTTCACGCTGTATCAGGGCTTAAATTCCGCGAGATAGCATCGCTACTCGGGATGCTTACGGCCACCGTCCTTTCAAAATATAACCGTGCATTAAAGAAAATGAGAAAATTTTTAGAGGAGGAAAAACTATGACCGACAGAGATGTTGAGTTGAAATTGAAAAAGGCAGTTGAAGACTCCACACCTGACGTTCTCGATTCCGTCCTTAAAGAATGTGAGAGACGAAATGGAAAGGTGATAGAAATGAAAGAAAACAGACGTAAAAATTATTGGTTGAAAGGAGCCGTTGCAGTGGCGGCCGCCGTGGCACTTGTACTTGTCGGTGCTTTCGGCTATAACTGGATTTCAAAAAACGACAAGAACTATGTTTCGGATATTGACCTTGCCGCAACCGTTATATTTGATGTCAACCCCAGCATTGAGATGAAGGTTGATACCAACGAACGCGTTATTGAGGTAAAACCGCTTAATGATGATGCCAAGGTTATCGTTGACGGTATGGATTTTAAAGGCAGTGATGTCAATGTTGCTGTCAATGCACTTGTGGGTTCGATGGTAAGAAACGGATATATAAACGAACTTGCCAACTCTATTTTGGTGAGTGTCGAGAGTTTTGATGCCGAAAAGGGCAAGGCTTTGGAAAACAGACTGTCACAAGAGGTTGAAAGACTGCTTAGATCTGATGATTTTAACGGTGCGGTGCTTTGCCAGTCGGTAAAATCAAGCGAAGCCAAAGAACTTGCCGAAAAACACGGAATAAGCGTCGGCAAGGTGCATTTCATCAATCGCATAATTGCCTCGGACAACCGTTACAGTTTTGAGGAATTGGTGCCTCTAAGCATCAATGAACTTAATCTTTTGAGCAAATCGGGTCAAAAGGTCAACGAGTCGGTTGACGCCTCGGGTGAGGCAAGCCAGAAAAAATATATCGGTTATGAGGCCGCCAAAAAAGCCGCTTTGGGAGCGCTTGGCGTGACCGAGTCGGATATAAGAAACCTTGAAATCGAGATCGATTACGAAAACGGCAAAATGGTTTACGAAATTGAGTTTGATTACAACGGCCGTGAATATGACTATGACATTTCGGCGCTTGACGGCTCGGTGGTGCAGGTTTCGAACGCGCCCGACGACCATAGCGGCAACGGCAACGGTAATGCCAATCAGAACGATAACGCAGGCGCAGGTCAGACTTTGCCCGACGGATTTATAAAGCAGAGCAAAGCCAAGGAAATAGCGTTGGGTCACGCGGGCATTAAGGCCGCTGATGCAAGGCGTATGGAAATTGAACTTGATGTTGACGATGGCGTGCCGCATTATGAGATCGAGTTCAAGCACAGCAAATATGATTATAATTACGAGATTGATGCACGTACGGGCAAGATAATCGATTGGCAAAAGGAATTTGACGACTGATGCCGTGATATTTAACAATAAAATGTCCTAAAATCGAAATTTTAGGACATTTTTTGTTGCCAAAGTGTTCAAGCCCGAATGCTTTGGCTAAATTTACAATATTGTAAAAATATACTGCTTGACTGACGGCTGTTGTTATAGTAAAATTACTGTGTAACAGTATGGAAAAGTATATACGAAAGGTGTTATCGTTTTGAACCGTTCTTTTTTGCGCACAGTTGCCACAGTTCTTTCGGTGGTTATGATATCTTTATCCTTTGTGGGATGCGATGAGGAAAAACAGGGTGACAAGGTTGATATAGGTTATATTTCGGGTAATTATCAGATGATAGTTGACTCGGTCGATAAAATAAACTGCGATTATCTGCTTGTCTATCGCAATAACGCAAGTTATGCTGAACTTGACTCGTTTGTCGATTTTCTTGAAAAGTTGTCCTCATCTTCCTCGGCAACCTTTCAGATTTGTCCCGACACCCTGAATGTTACCGACGGCGATCAAAAGATAATCCTTCTCGGCAATACACTTTATAATGAATCGAGCGAAACGTCCAACCTTATGGAAAGCATCCGTTCCAACAATTATTACGATTATCTGTTGCGCGGATACAACAACACATTGAGCGTTTGCTGGATGTCGAAATACGGCCGTGAGGATGCTTTTAACTACATATTGAATAACCTTTTAAACAATAGTTTTGACAAGACATTCAGTCAGGATTATAGTTATATGTATCTCAGTGACCGTTCAGACACACCGGTAGTAACTATTGACGATATCAATATCGTTCAGTACTCGGTTGTAATGTCGGGTTCGCCCTCTTATATCGAGCGTAGTGCTGCCCAGCGTCTTGTCCGTGCCATTAAAGAAGCAACAGGTGTTGAGGTGCCTTTGGTTACCGATGCCGTTGAGGAATCGAGATATGAGATACTTATAGGCGATACCAATCGCGGTCAGACCTATGTCACAAGTTTCTTTGCCACAAAGCGTTATGCCATTGCGCAGTACAGTTCAAAACTAATTTTGCGTGGCGGTCAGATTGAAGCAACATCTGAAGCAGTTATAAAGTTTGCACAGATGGTAGAAAACGCATCCATCACTGCCGCCCCCGTGCACATAAAACCCAATTTCTGTGATACAGGCAGTATTTCAACCTACGGCGGTGAGAATTTCGACGGTTATGAACTGGTTTTTTCTGACGAATTCAACGCGCATAGTATTAACACCGAGAAATGGTTTGCTGAAGACGGCGCCATTGTCGGTTACGGAGATGCCGCGGCATTGATGCATTTTAAGCCCAATAGGATAAAGGATGACGGAAACAACCTTGTTATTTCCACCGTTTTAGGAAGTGAGGGTTATATTTCCGGACATATCACCACCCAAAATTCAATGAGTATGAGATACGGCTATGTTGAGGTTCGTGCCAAGATGCGTGCCGTCCCCGGTTTCTGGGCGAGACTGTCACTGATAAACCAAAGTGACAACAAGAAGAATGTCTCGCAGATAGATGTTTTCAACTCTCTTGCAAGTAATGATACCATCTTTGCAAGTGCGGGCATCCTTGAGTCGGATAAGTATTATTCAACATATCTGAAGTTGCTTGAGCCCACCTATGAATGCTACCGTTCGGGTTCACTTGAAAACGGAAAGGTGCTTAATGACAATGAATTCCATACCTATGGAGTCGAGTGGACACCTAATTCTATCCGTTATTTTATTGACGGTGTTTCATACGGCACTGTAGAGATTGGTGCTGACAAGTTCAAGGAATTCAGAGAGACCGAACTTTACCTTGATTTCACTATGGGTGTCAATCTCACAGAGCAGGAAGCCATTGACGAGGTTGCAATGTGGCCTTTGGATGTTTGCGTTGACTGGGTAAGGGTCTATCAGCGTGAGGGAAGCAAACTGACCGACCGCACCACTGTTGTTGCTCCGAAACCCGATAAAACCCAAAATAAAAAATAAAATAAAAACCGACGGAAAGCACAGCAAATCCGTCGGTCCCGACACACTGACACTCAGTGTGTCTTTTATTTTGTCATGGTAAGTAGTCAAAACATCCAACCCACTATTGATGAAGTTGAAAACTTAAAATACTCGCCCTGACATCAACCGAACTTTTACCAAAACAGTCCGCAAAGGCGGTTGACATCAGGCTTTTCAGTAATTTCTGTTGCCGTAATGTACCCTGCTTTGATTTTTGCTCGGTAACAGTATTATGTGCCAAATATCTTTCGATATTAATAGAAAAAAATCCCAAATCAGTGTAACTGTTTGGGATTTTTAATTTATGATTATTCGTGCTCTTTGAGCCAGACCTCGGCTTTTTCTTTGGAGATGCTCTTGATGTTTTCCTTTTTGTAAACCGATTCTTCTCCGCCGTTAACATAGAGGAACAACTTGCCGTCAGGCATTTCGTAAAGTGATTCCTCAAAGCCTTGGGGGTCGCCAAACTCTCCTGCTGAATGTTTTTTGATGAGGGTTGCCACATCAGTGTCATACTCTCTTTTGCAAATAATTTTTTTCATTGCGGTCTCCTTTAAAATTTTTATATATGTATTTTATACATATTTGTCAAAAATATCAGAATGCGCCTTTCTGCCCATCCTCTTCGGTTGGAGCAACATAGGTAAAGCCGTGAAAATCGCGGCAATCATAAGCACCGTTAACATAGTTAATCGGCACACCGTTGATATAAACGGTATTTTCTTCTTCTTCGGGCCAATAAACAAGACTTTCACGCGTTCCAATTTGCCAATATATCGTACGGCTTTGGTCGGTTTTGTCATTCCGCACGGCCACACGGATGGCGGCAGGATGCTCGTCGGTCGCCGAAATTTCATAAATTTCAAGCAGATAACCCGTGCTGAACAAAATGCTTTGATTATATTCATTTCTCAAGAGTTTGCCTTGCGGAAGGTCGTCAAGCGAGTAGAAAAACTCATCCTTGACAAAAAAACCGACGTTTACCGAAGTGATTATAACGGCAAGCAATGCTACTATCATACAAATTCTGCGCTTCATTTGAAAGCTCCTTTACATTTTCGGCTTCCTTTAAGAAATAATGTTAAAAAGGGGTGCCGATAATGAAAAAATTACCAAGAAAAAACCAAAAACTCTCTCAATTCGGCCGTGAAACGGTCTTGACCGAGTCAGTCGCGATGTTTGAACAGCCAAAACACGTTGCTGAGATTTTTCACTCAGCACAGTCCACGGCCGAGACAAAACGGTAAGTCTATTTGGAAATTTTCAAAGAAATGTCGAAAGCCTTGACCGAATGGGTCAGAGCACCGATCGAAATAATGTCAACACCTGTCTCGGCAACGGCACGTATAGTCTCGGCGGTGATGTTGCCCGATGCCTCAAGCAAGGCGCGTCCGTCGGTCATCTCAACAGCTTTTCTCATTGTGTCGCAATCCATATTATCGAGCATAATAATTTCACAACCCGTGGTCAGAGCCTCGGCCACCTCGTCCAAGGTGCGGGTCTCAACCTCGATTTTTACGGTGTGGCCAATCTTCTCGCGCAAGGTGGAAACAGCCTTGGTAATGCTTCCCGCAGCATCAATGTGATTATCCTTGAGCATTGCGGCATCCGAAAGATTAAAACGGTGATTCTTACCGCCGCCGCAGGTCACGGCATACTTTTGCAAAGCACGCAGACCGGGCAGAGTCTTTCTTGTGTCAGTAACGGTGGCATTAGTGCCTTTAATAAGGTCAACGGCTTGGCGAGTCATACTAGCAATACCCGACATATGCTGAATAAGGTTGAGCGATGTGCGCTCGCCCTTAAGCAATAGTTTGGTAGGACCCTCGATTTCGGCAATGATATCGCCTTTTTTGAGACTGTCACCATCGTTCATATATTTTTTGATATTGAAATTGCCTAAAAGTTCAAAAACTCGCAAGGCTACATCAACACCGCAAAGTATACCGTCGGCCTTGGCTAAAAATTTTGCGCCGGAAATCTGAGTGTCAGGCAAAAGGTTGTCCGCCGCCATATCAATATAGTTAATATCCTCAAGCAGGGCTTTTTTTATTATGTCATCAATATAAAACTGCATCATTTGTGAAGTACCTCCTTAAGTACTATTGAAGCCACTGTTGCAAGCGAACGTGCCTCAAGATAGTCGTTGGTAATTTTAAAACACTTATTGTTAAGACGCGCCGCAATGTCTTCAACCTCGGGCTGGTATTTTCTTGCTGCTTCGGGATTGGGCAGAACAAAATGGCATTTTTGCATAATATTTCGGATAGATGTGCGCATACCTGTCGGCATCGGCGCGCCGTCGGTTGTATGTTCGTGCACCTTGCCGAAAACCGAAGTGTCGTTATAGCAACGGTTGATATCCTCGGCGGCGCGGCGACCGAAAACAAGCGCCTCCAAAAGGCTGTTGGAAGCAAGCCTATTTTTGCCGTGGACACCCGTGTGAGAACATTCACCTACTGCGTAAAGTCGGTTTATTCTGGTTCTCGAGTTAAGGTCGACGTTGATACCGCCCATAAGATAATGATGGGTCGGGAAAACAGGGATATGGTCACGTGTTATGTCAATACCCTCATTCAGACAGCGCTCGTATATCATCGGGAATCGGTCTTTGATGAACTCAGGTGTCCTATGGGTTATGTCAAGATAAAATTTATCACTACCCGTTCTGCGTGATTCAAGAATGATACCGCGTGATACAACATCGCGCGGTGCCAACTCAAGACGCTCGTCATATCGGTGCATAAAACGTTCGCGGTTACAGTTGACAAGGTAGGCGCCCTCACCTCTGACAGCCTCACTTATCAGAAAACGCTCACGGCAGTTGTCCCCCGCAAAGCCTGTTGGGTGGAACTGAATATAACTTAGATTCTCAATTCTTGCGCCAAGACCTGCGGCAATGGCGATTCCGTCACCCGTTGCAATGGACGAGTTGGTTGTGTATTTGTAAACACGGCCGATGCCACCCGTTGCAATGATGACATAGGATGCCGCAACGGTGTGAAGTTTGCCGTTTTTGAGTAATGAGGCATAGTATCCGTTGTTGGCCTCGTCAAGAAACGCTAACGAACAGTTTTCCTCAATATCCACGTTGGGAAGTTCATTTGTGGCGGCGATAACGGTACGCATAAGTTCCTCACCCGTAGTGTCACGGTGGTGAACGATACGCCTGCGGCAATGACCGCCCTCCAACGTGGCATGGATGTGACCGTCAACCTTGTCAAACTCGGCACCGAGGTCAATCATTCGGCGGACATCATCAGGACCTTCCCTGACAAGTACGTCAACCGCCTCAATTCGGTTTTCACGTCCGCCCGCAATCATAGTGTCCTCAATATGCAGGTCGTAACTGTCATTCACAGTATCAAGCACAGCGGCAACACCGCCCTGCGCCAGATTGCTGTTGCATAGCCTCAAATCGCGTTTTGAGACCACAAGGGCATTTATTCTGTTGTCGAGATTATAGGCGGCATAAAGGCCTGCAAGACCTGCGCCTACTATCAGCACATCATACTTATCACGCATTTTTAACGCCTCTCGAAAACGGCACCGACTCTCAATCGGTGTAAAATGTATACTTACCACAACAGTATACCACACATTTCACAAAAAGAAAAGGGGAAAATGCAAAAAGAAAACCCACCTGATTTCAGGTGGGTCTGTGTGTCGGCATTACCTATTTTCCCGGGCCGTCACCAGCCAAGTATCTTCGGCGCAAATGAGCTTAACTTCCGTGTTCGGGATGGGAACGGGTGGACCCTCATCGCAATCAACACCGACTATGCAATCGTTACTGCGCCCGACCACCGACTGCTTATGTTTTGTCGAGCGCAAGTGGTATATTACCACAACTTTTTCAAAAATGCAAGTGTTTTTTTGAAATTTTTCAAAAAAATTTTTCAAAGGCATAAAAAGGAAGTTTTTGCCTGACAAAAAGCAAAAATAAGCGGTGAAAACACCGCCTTTGAACGAACTAACAAAATTAGTATACCATATTTAACAAAAAATGTCTACTGACGAGATATACAAAATATTTTTTATACGTTTATGTATTTTGCGAATAGACAAATGTCCACACATGGTGTATACTGTAGTCAGAAAGAAAACAGAAAACAAATAAAAACCGTGAAGTAGTCGGGAATGAAAGGGGACTGATTCCGATGAAAACTGAATTTGAGCCACCCGCACACTTAATTAAATCTATAATGAAAGGAATGAGTCCAAAGAACAGTTGAGTTAGAAACCTCATCCAAAATATACTTTAAAGGAATGAGTCCGAAAAACAGGTTAGTCTGAACTCAGAAAAATTAAAATTAGGCTTTGGTGTTACCGATGAACCATTAAAGGATTAAAAAAGAGCGTTTTATAAATAGGTTTTGAACCTTGCGTGAAGTCCGATTGATTTTAAAAGTGAATCCTAAATTCCACAGAAGTAACCTTTAGTTTAAGAAGCGAATCCAAAGCAATTACAATTTAATAGTGAAAACTTTGATATATAATCTGTAGAAAGCAGAGGTACGTCAAAATAGAAATCGTAACATAAAGCCCTTCGAAAAGAGTGTAAACTTTTCGAAGGGCTTTCAATTTTATGACTTATTTATCCAACGGTTTGGCACTCCAAATATTAGTTGCGTAGTCGTAGATAGAACGGTCGGCCGAGAAGATGCCTGCGTTGGCGATATTGATAAGTGACATTCTACTCCACTTATTCTTATCAGCATAAAGAAGGCTTGCTTTTTCTTGGGCGGCGCAATAGTCGGCAAAATCGGCAAATGCCATATAATAATCACTGTTGCGCAATGCGTTTGAAAGGGCGGGGAACTGATGTCCGCCAATACCTCCGACAATAAAGTCAACCGCACGGCGAAGTTTGGGATTATTGTTGTAATAAGGCGCAGGATTATAGGTGTTTCGCATCGCCAAAACCTCGGGCGTGCGCATACCGAAGATGATGATGTTGTCGTCACCAACGGCCTCGTGAATTTCAACATTGGCACCGTCCTCAGTGCCAAGGGTGATGGCACCGTTGAGCATCAGTTTCATATTACCTGTACCCGAAGCCTCGGTCGATGCCAGTGATATCTGCTCTGAAATATCGGCCGAAGGAATCATAAGTTCTGCCATTGTGACTCGATAATCCTCCACAAACAGAATCTTAATTTTGTCCTTAACTGCAGGGTCGCTTTCAATGACCTTTGCAAGCGAGTGTATCATCTGGATTATTTCTTTTGCAAGGTGATAACCCGGAGCCGCTTTAGCGCCGAAAATATAAGTCTTGGGTGTAAATTCGGCGTTGGGATTTTCCTTAAGATAAAGATAATCTGAAATGATATGAAGAGCATTCAGGTGTTGACGCTTATACTCATGCAGACGTTTTACCTGCATATCAAAGATTGATTCAGGGTCAAGCGTGACGTTATATTCTTTCTTGACAAATTTAGCAAAACGTTCCTTGTTAGAGCGTTTTACATCAGCAAGTTTCTGCAAAACTGCCTTGTCGTCGGCAAATTTTTCAAACTCCTTCAAAGCGGCGTTGTCAAGAATAAATCCGTCGCCTATGCATTCGGTAATAAGTTTGGTGAGTTCGGGGTTGGACTGACACAGCCAACGGCGGAATGCAATACCGTTGGTGACGTTGGTGAACTTTTCGGGGGTTATACGGTAGTAATCGTTGAAAAGATTGTCTTTTAAAATGTTGCTGTGAAGACGTGATACACCGTTTACGCTGTGGCAGGAAGCAACACAAAGGTTTGCCATTCTGACAACGCCGTCCTCAACGATGGCGGTGCGTGCAACATAAGAAGAATCGTGGGTCTTTTCCCACATCGATTTTCTGAAACGGTTGTCAATCTCGGTGACTATCTGGAAAATTCTCGGCAACAGACCTCTGAACAGGTCAATCTGCCAGCACTCCAAAGCCTCACGCATAATTGTGTGGTTGGTGTAAGCAGCAGTACGGGTAACGATATCCCAAGCCTTATCCCAAGCATATCCGCACTCATCGAGCAGATAACGCATTAACTCAGGTATAACAAGAGCGGGGTGGGTATCATTGATATGGATAGCGGCTTTTTCGGGCAGATTGTCCAGAGTGCCGTACTTTTTCAGATGACGTTGCAGAATATCCTGAATCGAAGCCGACACAAGGAAATACTGCTGACGGAGACGGAGTGACTTTCCTTCGGGGTGGTTATCCTCGGGGTAAAGCACCTTGCTGATAACCTCGGCCATTGCCTGATGCTCAAGCGCGCGGACATAGTCACCGTGGTTGAAGGCGGACATATTGATGGACGGGGTTTCAGAACTCCACAAACGCAGAACGTTGACACTGCGACCGTCGGCGCCTGCAACCATAAGGTCATAAGGAACGGCCTTTACGGTGTCATAGTTCTCAACCGTTACGCTATGGTGAGAGGCACACCACATTTCCTTTATCTGTCCGCCAAAATTGACGTCAACGGCAGATGTGTCACGGCGCACAAGCCAAGCAGAACCGCCGGGCAGCCAAAAATCAGGCATCTCGGTCTGCCAACCGTCAACAAACTTCTGACGGAAAATACCGAACTCATACTTAATGCAGTAACCCATTGCGGGATAACCACCGGTGGTAAGTCCGTCAAGAAAACAGGCTGCAAGACGGCCCAGACCGCCGTTGCCAAGACCTGCGTCGGGCTCAAGTTCATAAAGATTGTCAAGTTTGACATCATATTTGGCCAATGCTTTTTTAAAGGTGTCGTCAAGTTTAAGGTTGAACAGATTGTTCTTGAGCGAACGTCCCATCAAAAACTCCATTGAAAGATAGTATACCATCTTGCTTTCTTGATTTGAGGCATCCTCTCTGAATTTAGCACGGCGTTCGCTCATAATATCAAGCAATGCCAATACCGATGCCTTGTAAAATATTTCATCCGAAGCCTGGTTGGGCAAAACGCCGAAATTGTGCTTCATCTTTTGACCGATAAGGTCATAGACCTCTTTGACTGAATGCATAATACTCCTCCGAAAATATAAAAATTTACGAAATATACATTGATTATTTTTGACAAATATTTTATTATGTATATAATGGTGAACGTTAAACGTTAAAATCGGTTGCATTTCAACAGAGACCGAAAAAACGATTATCCTACATTATTATAATACTTTTTTATAGGTTTTGCAATAGTTGTTATGTAGAAAATACGGCCATTTTTTATACATTTTTTATAAAAACGGCTTGTTTTTGCTTATTAAACAATCTTAGATTAGGCAAATTGCACTAAAATTGCTATATTTTGGAACAGTAGTACTATCAGAGGTGATATTATGAACGAATTTGATTCATCGCGGGTGGACGGTATTGAAAACACCGATACCGCACAACCCACGAATAACAGTGTGACGGTTGAAGAAAACGGTGTTTCTCACCGACCGCCCGTTTCCGGGTACGTGCCTTACGGTCGATTGCCGTATTATGACCATTATGAACTTCAAAAACAGTATTTTGAGAAAAAGTGGGTGCGCCGTATCGGTAATTCGGTAGGCTTCCCGCTTAGTATGTTTATAATTCTCGGTAATGCGCTAACCCTTATTCTGCAATATTTTGTGATCGAATTTTTTGGTCTGCAAAAGGCGATTGAGTTGTTCAGCGACCCCGACATACTTTATCTTCAAAGCGGTTGCCTCACCGTATTTCTGTTAACGGTACCTTACCTTTTTACCATCAAGCGGACAGGGTTAAAGACATCGGAATTTCTGCCGTGCAAAAAGGTGGACGCATCGTTGTTGGTGACGCTTATAATGGTGGGTATCGGCGTTTGCGCCGTCAGTAACTACGCAACTGTGTCGCTGGCAATGTTCTTGGAAAACACGTTTGGTATGACGGTTGAAAGCAGTATGGTTGATTTTGGCACAGGGCCAAAATCGTTTGTGTTGATGCTTTTGTGCGTAGGTCTTTTGCCCGCGTTGCTTGAAGAGTTTGCTTTAAGAGGCGTTGTGTTGGCGGCTTTGCGAAAAAGATTCAGTGACAGTATGTCAATAATCATTTCGGCGTCACTGTTCGGTCTTTTACACGGCAATCTGCAACAGATTCCTTTTGCTTTCGGTGTTGGAATGATTCTGGGTTATACAACTGTCTACTCGGGCTCGCTTGTGCCCGCAATGGTCATCCACGGTTTCAATAACTGTCTTTCGGTGGCAATGACCTTTGCAACAAGGTCGGCAAGTCCGATGCTAGGCACCGTTATAATGTTACTTTATTATGCAGTATCGTTGCTTATCGGTATATGCGGTTTCATAATGCTCATCAAGACTGACAAAAACGCATTGAAACTGTCACCTAAAAGCGAAAATAACCGTTCAAGAGACCTCGGCTGGTTTGTTTCAAGCCCTTGGATAATTGTTTTTATTGTCCTTTGTGTACTTGAGGTCGTGCTTTTGCAGGTGTAGAGTATGATAAAATACATTGAGCAGGCATTGCTCTTGGCCAAAAAAGCAGGTGCCGAGGGCGAGATACCCGTTGGAGCCGTTATAGTAAGGAACGGCGAGGTCATTGCAACGGGACGCAACCGCCGTGAAACCAACAAGAACGCACTCGGTCATGCTGAGATCGAGGCTATAAATTCGGCTTGTGAAAAATTGGACCGTTGGAGACTTGACGACTGTGAGTTGTATGTCACACTGGAACCTTGCCCGATGTGTGCAGGCGCCATCATAAATGCACGTCTTAAGAAGGTTGTGTTCGGTGCGTTTGACAAAAAAATGGGTTCTTGCTCGGACGATTCAGTTATAAACCTCTTCGGTCTGCCGTATAATCACCGACCTGAGGTGTGGGCAGGTATCGGAGAGAAAGAGTGTTCAAAGGTAATGACCGAGTTTTTTGAAAACCTGCGTAAAAAGGAAGACCAATAATGCCTTTAGTTGAAAAAGTGGAATATATCAAAGAACCTACCGACCTTCAATGCGGTCAGGCGGTTTTGGCAATGCTTTCGGGGTTGACAGTGCCAGAAATAATAAATATGGTTGGCACCGACCGTGAAACTAATTTAAAGAAAATGCTTTCAGCGTTAGATACCTTAGGTATAGAGTATAAAACCGAACGCATTGCAGTGGCCGACAAAACACAACTGTCGAGTGTGTGCATTTTGAGTCTTGAAACACCGAGATGTTGGCATTGGTCTTTGTATTTTGACGGTGTATTCTATGACCCTGAGCACGGAATAATGGATGATTTCCCTATATGTAACCGTAAGTATTATTGGGAGATACTTGTTTAACCCAAAAAATATGTTGGGCAAGGGTGTCTTTGATTATTCGTTCTACCCTAACGTTACATAATAAAATCAAAAACAATCGGAGGGATATATGTGTACATAATGTCGGTTGATGTAGGCACTGCGCGAACTGGTGTTGCTTTGAGTGATAAGGGCGAGGGATTTGCTTTCCCAAAATGCGTTATAACCGAATATAACCGTGAAAAACTGATTGAGAAACTGGCTTTAAAAGCAAAGGAACTGGGCGCCGAGATGATTGTGGTCGGTTACCCTAAAAATATGGACGGAAGCGAGGGCTTTAAGGCACAGGAGTGTTCCGCCGCCGCCGAGGCTTTAAAGATTGCCACGGGTTTGCCTGTTGAACTGTGGGACGAACGTTGCACCACAGTTTCGGCTCACACGGCATTGAATTTTAACGATGTCCGTGGTAAAAAGCGCAAGGAAACGGTCGATGCCGTCGCTGCCACTATTATATTAGAGGACTTTCTTCGCCACCGGGCCAACACAAGAAAATAGCACTTGAAACATTGCAAAAAATGTGTTAATATAACTTCTAATGATTTTTAATATTTCCAGAAGGGAAGAAAATATATGTCAGGACATTCCAAATGGAGTACAATTAAAAGAAAGAAAGAAAAGACCGATCAGGCCAGAGCCAAGGTCTTTACACGTATTGGCCGTGAACTTGCTATGGTGGTTAAGGCAGGCGGACCCGACCCCAATGTAAACTCAAAACTTCGCGATGTCATTGCCAAAGCCAAGGCTAACAACGTCCCCAATGACAACATTGACCGTATTATCAAAAAGGCCGCAGGTGAGACGGGCGGCGCAGATTATGAGGCATTGATGTATGAGGGTTACGGTCCTTCGGGTATTGCTGTTATCGTTGAGGCTTTGACCGACAACCGAAACCGTACCGCCGGCGAAATGCGTCACTATTTCGACAAGTGCGGCGGCAACCTCGGTCAGTCCGGTTCGGTCACCTTTATGTTTGAACGCAAGGGCCTTATTGTTATTGAGGGTGAGGGTCTTGACGAGGACAAAGTCATGGAAGATGCTCTCGAAGCGGGTGCCGACGATTTCTCTTTTGACGGCGATGTGTTTGAGATTTCAACCGACGCCAACTCGGTTGGTGCCGTAAGTGAGGCGTTGAGTGAAAAGGGTTATAAATTTGTTTCGGCTGAACCCGCATATGTTCCTGCCACCACCTCGACCATTGATGACCCCGAATTGGTTTTAAAAATGGAAAAACTTCTTGATATGCTTGACGAGAATGAGGATGTTCAGAACGTCTGGCATAACTGGGAAGCTCCCGACGCTGAGTAGGCTGCTTTACTGTTAAATTATGCTTTTTTGCACAAAACATAATTATGCTTGCATTTTTAGAATTTTGTGCTACAATAAAGAAGTAATCGGTTAGCCAATGCATTTAAACTTGAATCAGACTTTTATGAGCGGTTGAAGTTCAAATGCTTTGGCTAACTGAAATCCCATATAAAGTGAGGTGCTAACAAATGGCATTCAAAATTTCGGATGAGTGCATCAGCTGTGGTGCATGTGCAGCTCAGTGCCCTGTAGAGGCTATCACTGAGGGTGATGACAAGTTCGTTATCGACGCTGACAAGTGCATTAGCTGTGGCGCTTGTGCAGACGGTTGTCCCGTAGAGGCTATCTCTGAGGACTAATTTGATACTGTCAGATTACATACCCGTGAGGATTTTTCCTCTCGGGTATATTTTTTGCACAAAATAACATCTTTTCCCTGAAATTTTTGGCGAATATGAAAAAATTTCCATTGAAAATTATTGTTTTTTTAAGCAAAATGTGTTACGATAGTAAAAGATTGTTAAAATGTTGAACAACATTTACGCATAGACTGACTTTTGTCGGCCAATCGGTCAGGAGGAAATGGAATGTCAAGAATTGAAGAGGTTCTTCGCCCGGTTAAGAATATCTGTGGGGGAGTGGCACTGCCTCACAGAAAAAACACAGCCGAAATGTCCTCGGCCATAATGCCACCGCCGCAACAGGTCGTTATTCCGATGCAGCAACACATAGGCGCACCTTGCACACCGTGTGTCAAAAAAGGTGACACTGTTTATGTCGGCACCAAAATAGGTGACAGTGATAAATATATCAGTGCGCCCATTCACTCCAGTGTGTCGGGTACCGTTGCGGGAATCGGCTCGTTGCTTATGCCCTCAGGTCAGACTGTTTCGACCGTTATTATTGACTCGGACGGTCAGATGACGCCTGACCCCAACCTTGAAGCACCAACAGTTGAAACGATTGACGACCTTGTTAAGGCCGCAAGGGATTCAGGCTTGGTCGGTCTCGGAGGTGCGGGATTCCCCTCACACGTCAAACTAAATATAAACCGTGACAATCCGCCTGACACCCTTATAATTAACGGTGCTGAGTGTGAGCCTTATATCACTTCTGACTACCGTGAGTGTGTTGAAAGCGGTGACAATGTGCTTGAAGGCGTGTATCTTCTGAAAAAGATACTGGGATTCAAAAATGTCATTATAGCCGTCGAAAATAATAAACCCAAGGCCATTAAGGCTCTTAATATGCTTATAGAAAACGTTACAGGAACGGATGTCGGCGTTGATGTAAGTGATGATGAGAAAACCCACGTGCTTTATAAGGTTGCTACCGATGAGCGTGATACTGATAACACCGTAAGGCTTATGCGCCTTAAATCCCGCTATCCGCAAGGCGCCGAAAAGGTGTTGATATACAATGCAACAGGAAGAAAACTTCCGTTGGGCAAACTGCCGTCGGATGTGGGTTGCATGGTTATGAATGTAACCAGTGTATCTTACCTTAACAAATATATTAAAACAGGTATGCCTTTGGTCTCAAGAATGGTGACGGTTGACGGCAATGCCGTTAAAACCCCCAAGAACGTTGTTGTTCCGTTAGGCACTTCGATAAACGATGTTATTGAATTCTGCGGCGGTTATAAGACTCCCGCAAGAAAGGTGCTTTACGGCGGGCCTATGATGGGTAATGCCGTTATTGACACGGGAATGCCCGTAATGAAGCAGAATAATGCCTTGCTTGTTCTGGACCGCAAACAGGCCGAAAAAAGGGTTGAAAGTCCGTGTATCCGTTGCGGACGCTGTGCCAGAGTATGCCCTATGAATCTCCAACCGCTGGAGATTGAGTCATCACTCCGTATCGGCAATCTTGAAAGGGTCAAGGATTTATATGCCGACTATTGTATAGAATGCGGAAGTTGCTCTTATATCTGCCCTGCCAAACGCCATCTCACACAGGTTATGCGTATTGCAAAAGCAGAACTTAAAGAGAAAAAGTAAAGGAGGAGTCTTTTTATGGAGAAATTAGCCGTTTCACAGTCACCCCACATTCAGCACGAAGATTCTTCCCGCAGTATAATGTTTGACGTCATCATTGCGCTTTTGCCCGCCGCTGTTGCGGGTTGTGTGCTTTTCGGATGGTATGCCGCGCTGGTTATTCTGACATGTGTTGTAACAGCAGTGCTGTCAGAATACATCTGCTGTAAGATAATGAAGCGCTCCAACTCAATAGGTGACCTTTCGGCGGTTGTTACGGGAATCATTCTTGCGTTGAATCTCCCGCCAGAACTGCCTTTGTGGATGGCGGCTATCGGCAGTATTATTGCCATAGTTGTGGTCAAAATGCTGTTTGGCGGACTTGGTCACAATTTTGCTAACCCTGCCATAACCGCGCGTATTGCCTTGTTGGTGTCGTTCCCGTCGGCAATGACCACTTGGGTGGCACCCATCGGTCTTGAGACTAACATCACCTCGGCAACCGATGTTAATACCGTTGCAACACCGCTTGCTACGGACGGTTACTCTTACGGTCAGTTGTTTATGGGACAGGTTCCAGGTTGTATCGGTGAGACATTTAAACTGCTTATAATTCTCGGCGCACTTTATCTCATAGTCCGTCGCGTCATATCTCCAGTCACACCGTTGGCAATGGTCGGTTCCGTTGCATTGATTTCATGGATTTTTGGGGATGACCCGCTTTATATGGTCCTTTCAGGCGGTCTTTTGTTCGGCGCTGTTTTTATGGCGACCGACTATGTTACAAGCCCTATCAACTGGAAGGGCAAACTCATCTTTGGTATCGGATGCGGACTTATAACCTTTGTTATCCGTCATTTTGGATACCTGCCTGAGGGCGTTTCCTATTCCATTCTTCTTATGAATCTGTTGGTGCCGTTTATCAATAAGATAACTACACCTAAGCCGTTTGGATGGGAGGGCTCAAAATGAAAAACTTAAAGAGTATCATTGTGACCACCATCATTTTGACGTTAATTTGTGCCATCGCAACAGGTGCGCTTGCTTTTACAAACGACCTGACTGCAAAGAAAATTCAAAAACTGGCCGATGAGGCTGAGCAAAAGGCAATGGCAAGAATAATTGAGGCTGACGGATTTACTGAATCAACCCTCGAATTTAACGGCGAAAAGACCTATTACACCGCAGTGTCGGACGGCAAAACGGTTGGATATATCTTTACCGTTTCGTCTCACGGTTACGGCGGTGATATCAAGGTTATGACCGGTATAGGCACCGACGGTAAAGTTATTGCCATTGAGGTGCTTGATGCCGCAAACGAAACCCCGGGTCTCGGCCAGAATGTAACCCGAAAGACCTTTTGGGAACAGTTCAAAGGTCAGCAAGGCCAACTTGCCGTCAAGCAAGAAATAACACCTGTAACAGGTGCGACAATTTCCTCAAAAGCGGTTACCAACAGTGTAAATGATGCACTAAATATGTACAACGCGGTAGTAAAGGGGGATGACAATAATGGCTGATAACGGTAAAATGTCCGTCCTCACAAAGGGCATAATCAGAGAAAACCCCGTACTGCGACTGGTGTTGGGCACCTGTCCCACTTTGGCAGTAACCACCGCCGCTATAAACGGAATAGGTATGGGCGTTGCCGCGACGTTGGTGCTTATCGGCTCAAATATTGCTATCTCACTTTTAAGAAAAGTTATTCCCGACAAGGTGCGAATCCCCGCATATATTACCATCATAGCGGCATTTGTTACCATTATTCAAATGTTGGTCAAGGCTTATCTGCCGAGCATAGACAGCGCGTTGGGAATTTTCCTACCGCTTATAGTTGTAAACTGCATCATTTTGGCCCGCGCCGAGATGTTTGCTTCCAAAAACCCCGTTCTGCCGTCTATTCTTGACGCGGTGGGAATGGGCATCGGCTTTACCGCGGCTTTGACCCTTATGGGCATGATACGTGAACTTATCGGCGCAGGAACCTTGTTTGGTATGCCCATAATCCAAGGCGTTATTGACCCGATGATTGTGTTTATACTTCCTCCGGGCGGATTCTTCGTGTTTGGTATGTTGGTGGCAATTTCCAACAAACTTGCCACAAAAATGGGCAAAAGCGCAGCCCAAAACCTTGGCTGCGGCAACTGTAAGGCTTGCGGTGGATGTGAAATGGCCGAGGTTGATGAGGCCGCACCTGTCGATAAAGGTATTATTACCAATAAAGATATTGCCGAAAGTGTGGGCGAGACCTATGCTTCTACCGAGGAGACCACAACGGTCAGCGGTGATGGTGTGACTGATACTATGGTGCGTACCGAGGCTGAGGCGGTAGAAAGGGCCGACACCACTGAAAGCGGACCGCAAGTGACCCCAGATACCGACACTCTGCCGGCTGATTCTGACGGCACCGCCCCCATTGAGGATGTTACGCCTAAAGACCCTGAAGTTGAAGCCACCACCCGTACCGAGGCCGATGTGCCGACCGATACAGATGATGAAAACAAAAAGACCGACGGAGGTGAGCAGTAATGAACTGGACTAACATTGTTACCATTGTGCTTGCCGGAATATTGACTGAAAATATGGTTTTGGCCAAATTTTTGGGAATCTGCCCGTTTCTTGGTGTGTCCAAAAAGACTAACACTGCGGTAAGTATGGGCATTGCCGTAACCTTGGTTATGTTGCTCGCTACTGCCGTAACCTATCCCATTCAGGTCTATATTCTTGACCCGAATTCTCTGGGGTATCTGCAAACCATTGTGTTTATCCTCATCATTGCCGCTTTGGTTCAGTTGGTTGAGATTGTGCTTAAGAAATATATTCCTCCGCTCTATAAAGCGTTGGGTGTCTATCTGCCGCTTATCACCACCAACTGTGCGGTTTTGGGTATCACAATGCTGAACTTCACAAACGAACGCATCACCAACTACGGCGAGGCCTTGTTCAACGCTTTGGGAGCAGGTCTGGGATTCCTGCTTGCAATGTTTATCTTCTCGGGTGTCCGCACCCGTCTTGAAACCAGCAATATTCCCGAGGCAATGAAAGGTCTGCCCATTACGCTTGTTTCGGCCGCCATCGTTTCACTGTCTTTCCTTGGATTTGCGGGCATTGTCGGTTAAGGAGGGAACGGAATGAACAATATTTTGATTGCAGTTATTATCGTTTCCGCTATTGGACTTATTGCAGGACTCGTGCTGTCCATAGCCTCTGTGCTTATGGCGGTTAAGACCGATGAAAAGGTTGAGAAACTGAGAGCCGAACTCCCCGGTGCCAACTGCGGCGCTTGCGGATATTCGGGTTGTGACGGCTATGCCGAAGCATTGGCCAAAGGTGAGGCGAAACCCGGTGCCTGCGCGCCGGGCGGTCTTGAAATGAACGCAAAATTGGGTGAGATATTGGGCGCTTCGGTTGAAATGGCCGAGCCAATGGTTGCGGTCGTTAAATGTAACGGCACCTGTGACCACGTGGGCAACAAGATGCACTACACGGGCGTTTCAACCTGTAAGGCGGCCAATATGATGTATGGCGGAACGCTTGCCTGCAGTTTCGGCTGTCTTGGTTTTGGTGACTGTGAGAAGGCTTGTCAATACGATGCCATAAAGGTAGTTAATGGCAAAGCGACGGTTGACCGTAGTAAATGTACCGCCTGTACCGCCTGTACCAGAATGTGTCCAAAATCTATTATTGAGATGATGCCGAGGGAAAAGGTTTTTGCCAAGGTTGTCTGTTCCAATAAGGATAAGGGTGCTGTGGCACGTAAGGTGTGTGAGGTGGCTTGTATCGGCTGTATGAAGTGTGTCAAGGTTTGCCCTGTTGATGCCATTACGGTTGAAAACAATCTTGCCAGAATCGACCCCGCAAAATGTATTGCCTGCGGAAAATGTGTCGAGGTCTGCCCTGCAAAATGTATCGTTTTGTGAAATAATAAAAAAACTCTTTACAAATGGGAAAATTTGTGATATAATCTTCGAGCGTCGGTGTGAGCCGATGCATAAATTACCGTTTTCTGAGTTTCCGGAGTAAGCCCAAAAGGTGTTGAAGTCAACCTTCATCAGCCACGGGAAGTCACCTGCCGATTGCTCGGGTTACGGCGAAATATTATGAAAGGGTGAAGAGAAAATGATTAGTAAGGAAGTTAAGAGCCAGATTATGGCTGAGTATGCAACTCATGAGGGCGACACCGGTTCTCCCGAGGTTCAGATTGCAGTTCTGACCCGTCGCATCAATGAGCTTACCGAGCATCTCAAGGCCAACACTCACGACCATCACAGCCGTCGCGGTCTTTTGAAGATGGTTGGTCACAGACGTAACCTCCTCGCATACCTTCAGAAGAAGGATATCGAGAGATACCGTTCTATCGTAGCTCGTCTCGGTCTGCGTAAGTAATCTTTATGAAAAAAGCCGACCGGTGAATCCGGTCGGCTTGATTTACTTTTTAAAAACGGAAAATCAAACACACAAACAACAGGGATTTACGGGGAGTGTGCTGTTTTTAGCAGTTGATCGAGTGTCCGAGTTTTCGGAAATTGGATCTATTGCTAAAGTACGCACCCCCGTGAAATAAAAATTTTAATGGAAGGTGTAAAGAAAATGAGTCAGATTAAAAAGTTAGAATTCAATGCCCACAAGGTTTATGAAACCACACTTGCAGGCAGACCCCTTAGATTAGAGACCGGTATGATGTGCGGTCTTTCCAATGCTTCTATTATGGCAACTTATGGTGACACTTCGGTTTTGTGCAACGTTACCGCATCGGCCAAACCCCGTGAGGGTGTAGATTTCTTCCCTTTGTCGGTAGACTATGAGGAGAAGATGTATTCCGTAGGCCGTATCCCCGGTTCTTTCCAGCGCCGTGAGGCCAGACCTTCTGAGAAGGCAATCCTTACAGGACGTTGCATCGACCGTCCTATCCGTCCCTTGTTCCCCAAGGATATGAGAAACGACTGTTCGGTTGTTGCAACCGTTATGTCGGTTGACCCTGATTGCAGTCCCGAAGTTACCGCAATGATTGGTGTTTCGGCTGCCATCGCTATTTCGGACATTCCTTGGGACGGTCCTATCAGCGGTGTTAAGGTTGGTCTTGTTGACGGTGAAATCGTTATCAACCCCACTTTAGAACAGAGAGCCAAGAGCGAAATGGATGTAACCGTTGCCTCTACCGGCGAGTTGGTCGCTATGATTGAGGCAGGCGGCAACGAGATTCCAGATGACCTTATGTTTGATGCCATTATGAAGGCTCACGAGGTCAACAAGGAAGTAGTTAAGTTTATCGACGGCATTGTTGCCGAAATCGGCAAACCCAAGTTTGCTTTTATCTCCAACGATCCCGACCCCGTAATTATGGCAGAAATTGAGGAGTTCTGCATTGAGGATGTCAAGAAGGCTCTTGATACCGATGACAAGAACGTCCGCGATGCTGCTTTGTTGCCTATTTATGACGCTGTTCATGAGAAATTTGACGAGCGTTTTGAGGGCTGTGAGGCCAAACTCGATGAGATTATGTACCTTGTTCAGAAGCATGTTGTCCGTGCTTGGCTTAAGGACGAGCACAAGCGTGTTGACGGCCGCGGTATCGACGATATCCGTCCCTTAAATGCTAAAGTTGATCTTCTTCCCAGAGTACACGGTTCGGGTATGTTTACCCGCGGTCAGACTCAGGTTCTGAGTGTTACCACCCTTGCTCCCGTAAGCGAAGCCCAAAAACTCGACGGACTTGATGAAGAGGTCGAAAAGAGATATATCCATCATTACAATTTCCCGTCTTATTCCGTAGGTGAGACTAAGCCTTCCCGCGGCCCCGGCCGTCGTGAGATTGGTCACGGTGCACTGGCCGAGCGTGCCTTGTTGCCCGTTATCCCCTCGGTTGACGAATTCCCTTATACCATCCGTGTCGTTTCAGAGGTTCTTTCATCCAACGGTTCCACCTCGCAAGGTTCTATCTGCGGTTCTACCCTTTCGCTGATGGCCGCAGGTGTTCCCATCAAGGCTCCCGTTGCCGGTATTTCTTGCGGACTTATCACCGGGGACGACGGTGTTAAGGGCGACTTTATGACCATGGTCGATATTCAGGGTCTTGAAGATTTCTATGGCGATATGGACTTTAAGGTGGCAGGTACCAAGAAAGGTATCACCGCCATCCAGATGGACCTTAAGGTTCACGGTCTCACCCCTGAAATCATCAAGGAAGCATTCCAGAAGACTCACGATGCAAGAATCAACATTCTTGACGAGATTATGCTCCCCTGCATTGCAGAGCCTCGCGCAGAACTTTCCAAGTATGCTCCCAAGATGCTTACTATGACCATCAATCCCGAAAAGATTGGCGACGTTATCGGTAAACAGGGCAAGGTTATTCAGAAGTTACAGGAACTCTTTGAGTGCGTAATCAACATCGAGGAGGACGGCAGAGTTTACATTTCTACTCTTGATACCGAAAAGGGTCAGGCAGTTATGGATGTTATTGATATTATTGCCAAGGGTCCTGAGGTTGGTGCTTTCTATCAGGGCACTGTTACCAGACTTATGGAGTTTGGCGCATTTGTTGAGATTGCTCCCGGTGTTGAGGGCCTTGTCCATGTAAGCAAACTTGATGTTAAGCGTGTTGACAAGGTTGAAGATGTTGTTACCGTGGGTGACATTATCAAGGTCAAGGTCACCGAGATTGACGACCGCGACAGAATCAACCTCTCCCGCCGCGATGCTCTTGTTGAACTCGACGGTATGACCGTTGAAGAGGGCGCTGACGAAGGCGAACGCCGTCCCAGAAGAGAGGGCGGACGCTCCGGTTTCAGAGGCAGAAGATAATTTAAAGCGAACAAAAAACCGATGCGTTGTATGCAACGCATCGGTTTTTATTTAAGTTCAATATAGGTCGATTCCCAGTTGGTTCAGCATTAACTGAACACTTTGAGGACTTTGTGCAAACCGTGTAGCGGGTACGCCCAAATTGTAAAGTTTTTCGGCATCTGCACGGGTGAAAAGGGCGCCGTTTTTACCGCCGTCGGCAGCAGGGTACTCCCAATTCACTTGAGCAATATTGCTCACCATTGACAAAATGGCGGTCGAGTATTTTATCATTTTCTTTTCCCACAGATCATAACCGTCATCAGGAACGTTGTGAGAAAGTTCAAACTTTAATGTGACGTTGTAAGGTTTGGCATCGTTTTTAATCTCAAGTTTGAAGCTACCCAGTTCGTCCTTTATCTGCAATCTGTCAAGCAGTGCCATAACCTTTTCGGCATCTTTAATATCGGGATTTTTCAACTCGAACAACTCTGCCGAAATCTCGGTTTCTTTGGTCGCCTCAAGCAACTGTTCAAAGGAGTGCTTGGGAGTAACATCGTTCTGCAGAGATTCAATAGGAGAGTCCATCACCGTAACAATAACCCATGGTACCGCCACAAGTAAAACCGCGATGATGATAAAAACAGTCACAAATACTTTACCGCGTTTTTTTTGTTTTCCACCGTCATCATCGGCTTTTTTGCGGTCGGACTTTTTAAAAATCATACTGTCCTTAATGCTAAATTCTTCAGTTTTCTTTTTCTTTGCCATTACATTACCTCTCAAAAGGCGAATTAATATGTTTTTGTCAATTTTATCACACATCTGTTAAAATTTCAACATTTCTATAAAAAACATCCCGCTAACACATCGCAGCGATAAATATACGGATTATTCAGCCCAATTACACGACGAATGTCATACCAAGATGCGAAAACTCCTTAAAACAACTATTTACATTGCAAGGAATATGTGGTAAAATTGTCTTAATATATATTAAGGATGTGTTTTTATGAAAGCCGTACTTACAGTTGTCGGAAAAGATACTGTTGGAATTCTTGCCAAGGTGTCGACTGAGTGTGCCAAGTATAATGTAAATATACTCGATGTTTCACAGTCTATTCTGCAGGATATGTTTTGTATGATAATGATTGGTGACGTTGATAAACTTAACATCCCGTTTGGTGATTTCAGCGATGCAATGTCCAAATTGGGTGAGGAGATCGGTATGAGTGTCCACGTTATGCACGAAGATCTTTTCAATTCAATGCACAGAATCTGAGGTGTACATAAATGTTAGAAACCAGAGATATTCTCGAAACCATAAGTATGATACAGGACGAGAATCTTGATATCCGTACCGTAACTATGGGTATCTCATTGCTCGACTGTATCGACAGTGATATTGACAAGGCTTGCCAACGGGTTTATGAAAAGATAACCCAGAAGGCCAAAAATCTTGTCCCCGTTTGTGAGGAGATAGAGAAGGAACTCGGCATTCCCATCATAAACAAGCGTATTTCGGTCACGCCTATCGCAATGATTGCCGCCGCCTGCCGTTCAAAGGATGTTGTAAAGTTCGCCTTGACACTTGAAAAGGCTGCAAGAGCGGTTGGTGTCAATTTTATCGGCGGATATTCCGCCCTTGTACAAAAAGGCTTTGCGGCGGGGGACAAAGAACTTATTGAAAGCATCCCTGAGGCTTTGAGCATTACCGACCATATCTGCTCATCAGTTAATATCGGCTCAACCAAAACAGGTCTTAATATGGACGCTATCGGTATGATGGGTAAGGTTGTCCGCAAGTCTGCCGAACTTACAGCCGACCGTCAGTGCATCGGTGCCGCAAAACTTGTAGTTTTCTGCAACGCTCCTGAGGATAACCCTTTTATGGCAGGTGCATTCCACGGCCCCGGTGAACCTGACTGTGTTATCAATGTCGGTGTTTCTGGCCCCGGAGTCGTCCGAGCCGCATTGGCACGGCCCGAAGCACAGAGTCTTGACCTTTCGGGCGTTGCCGACCTTATTAAACGTACTGCGTTCAAGATAACACGTATGGGTCAGTTGGTTGCCCAGCGCGCAAGTCAACGTCTTAGCGTTCAGTTCGGTATAATCGACCTGTCGCTGGCGCCCACCCCCGCCGTGGGTGACTCGGTTGCACATATCCTTGAGGAAATCGGTCTTGAATCGGTCGGTGCCTGTGGCACCACTGCCTGTCTTGCAATGCTCAATGACGCCGTCAAAAAAGGCGGTGTAATGGCTTCCAGTCACGTGGGCGGTCTTTCTGGCGCATTTATTCCCGTAACCGAGGACGCAGGTATGATAAATGCCGCAAGAACAGGTGCTTTGAAAATTGAAAAATTAGAGGCTATGACCGCCGTTTGCTCGGTCGGTCTTGATATGATAAACATTCCCGGAGATACCCCGTCCGAGGTTATTTCGGCCATCATTGCCGACGAGGCCGCTATTGGCATGGTCAACTCCAAGACTACCGCTGTCCGTGTTATTCCCGCCATCGGTCTTTCGGTTGGCGAGGAGCTGAATTTCGGCGGCTTGCTAGGTTCGGGCCCTGTAATGCCGGTAAGCACGTATTCTCCCTTGAAGTTTATTTCCCGCGGTGGCAGAATCCCCGCGCCGTTGCAGAGCCTCAAGAACTAACTTTGTTTTTTAAAGTAGGGGTAACAGGCACGTGGCCTGTTACCCCCCTCATCCGACCGTTTACTTTAAAAAGTGAAGCGGTCGGTTTATTTTATTAACGGGTTTCTGCATAAATTAAGTATTTAAGTTAACAAAGTTAAGTTTTAAAAGATTTTGCTTGACTATTTTTAATTTTTTTAGTAAAATATTGCCTAATAACTTAACAAATTTAAGATAACTGCAAAATGCAGAAAATTTTTAGTGAGGTCATTATGTCTGATAACAAATACAGTATCCCCGAAGGCTATTTCAAAGCCTTAAGTCAGGAATATGTGAAAAATAATTCAATACCTGCATCTGACTATGAGCGTTATAATGTTAAAAGAGGTCTGCGTAATTCTGACGGCACAGGTGTTCTTGCCGGTATGACACAGATATGTAACGTTCACGGCTATCTTCTTAACGAGGGTGAGCGTATGCCCATCCACGGTGAGTTGACCTACCGCGGATATTCCATTGAGGACCTTGTTGACAACTGCGTCAAGGAAAACCGTTTCGGCTTTGAAGAGGTTGCATATCTTCTTATGATGGGAAAACTCCCTACCGACGCGGAACTAAATGAGTTTAATAATGTCATTGGCTCAATGCGTATGTTGCCCGATTATTTTGCTGAAGATATGATTTTGCGTCTGCCAAGCCGTAATATTATGAGCAACCTTTCGCGTGCTGTCCTCGCTCTTTCGCCGTTTGACGAAAAGGCTGACGACAACTCTATCGAAAACAATCTCCGTCAGAGCATTGAACTTTTTGCACGTTTCCCCATTATCGTGGCTTATGCTTATCAGGCCAAGAAGCATTTTTACGATAAAGAAAGCCTTTATATGCACTTCCCCAAGCCCGAACTTTCGACGGCGGAAAACATTCTTCATATAATCCGTCCCGATTCAAGTTATACCGAGGAAGAAGTGCATCTGCTCGACCTTGCTCTGATGCTTCACGCAGAGCACGGTGGCGGTAATAACTCTACCTTTACTACGCGTGTGCTTACCTCATCAGGTACCGATATATACTCTGCAATTTCGGGTTCGGTAAGTTCTCTTAAAGGACCCAAGCACGGCGGTGCTAATATTAAGGTTGTCGAGATGATGGAGGACATCAAGAAAAACGTTAAGAACTGGGACGATGAGGGCGAAGTTGCCGATTATTTGTGCAAGATACTTAAAAAACAGGCTTTTGACGGTTCGGGACTTATTTACGGTATGGGTCACGCAATCTATACTCTGTCCGACCCGAGAGCCGTTCTCCTCCGTCGCAGTGCCGAGGCTCTCGCCATCCAAAAGGGTAGAATGGACGAACTCAGACTGATGGATAAGATAGCAGAACTTTCACCTCGATTGTTTAACGAGATTAAGGGTGGCAGTAAGGTTATCTGCCCGAATGTTGACTTCTATTCGGGATTTGTATATTCAATGATGGGGCTCCCCGTTGAGATGTATACTGCGCTTTTTGCAATCTCCCGTGTTGCAGGTTGGTGCGCCCACCGTGCCGAGGAACTTTGCACAGGCGGACGGATTATCCGACCTGCTTATAAGAGCACGGTTCATCCTTTAAGTTATGTACCTATTCACGACCGTGTTGAGGTTGACCCTCACAAGGCCGAACTTTCCAAAATAAAGCACTTGTTTTAATTGATGTGATTTCAACACATCAAAGGCTCAACAATACTACCGATACTATGCCGAATAACAGACCGACAGACTGAAATTTTGAAAGTTTTTCTCTGTAAAACACTCTTGAGATGAGATATACCACAATAATTCCGCCTGCCGAGATAAGAGGGAACATAACCGAGGCGGGAATTCGGTTGTTGAGTATCATTACAAACAGGTTGACTGCACCGTTTAGCAAACCACAAAGTATTGCGGGAATAAAACCGGCCTTTGTGTACTGAACGGTGCTTTTTTGTTCAACCGATACGGCAAGTATGACCGAGACGGTAAACGAAACAGCAAGAGCCACAATCATAAATTCGGTTTTGAAGTCCTCGTTGAACACTTGCTGATGCATTTTTTGCGTAACCGAGCACATTCCGTTGCCAAAAAGTGCAAGCAAGGCAAAAATCAACCATTTTAACGAAAAAGCCTCACCTTTTAGCGGTTTGTTGATAAGGTACATCGAAATTATCAGAAGAACGATTCCCGCAATTATGAACACCGATGGGTTTTCACCAAGAATAATGCCGTATACCGTGGGTAAAACGAGCGAATATTTCATAACCAACGCGGTAAGGGAAATAGAACCGGTTGCAATGGCCAGAACGGTGAACACATTGGCAACGGTATACGATACGGCAAAGCCGATGGAATAGGGCAGGTATCCCGAATTCCACTCAAATCCGGTGCCCGTCACAGCAAAGAATATAAGTGCAGTAAGGCTTAAAATCGCCGTAAATGTATAGGCGCCTTTTCCTCCAGTTTTGTTGGTGTAAGGCTTTTTGACAATGCTTTGAAGCGGTATGAAAAGAATAACGCAAGCAAGTAAAAAATAATCCACAAAAAACACCTCTTGCCTTATATATTAAAATACAAAGTGCAAAAAATCAACACAAAAAAGCATCCCAACCGTTACAGTCGGGATGCTTTTGGCTTTTATTGTTCTTAACCCTCATCGGTTTCATTTTGTTCGGTCGGTTCAAGCAGACGTTCCACAAGTATGCGGACGATTCTGCGTTCGTCCATTTCTTCGACGGTGAACGAGAATCCCCCAAACTCAACCGTGGGGTGTTCGTCAGTGTCGGGTATGCGTCCCAAAACCGACATAATGTAGCCCGCAACGGTGTCGTACTCACCCTCAGGAAACTCAATGTCAAGCAGTTCGGCAACCTCGTCAATCGCCGAGGTTCCGTCAATATTGAAGACATCATCGCTTATCTGCTCAATTTCCTCTTCTTCGTCGTCAAACTCATCCTGAATGTTGCCCACGATAGACTCAATAAGGTCTTCAACCGTGACTACGCCCGCAACACCTCCATATTCATCCGAAACAATGACCATCTGCAGATGCTTTTCGGTCATTTCGGTAAACAGGTCGCGGCACTTTTTGGATTCGGGAATAAACATAGCCTCCCGCATAATGTCAGAGGGCTTTAAGTTATCGGGAATCTCGGTGCCAATGTATTTCAAAAGGTCTTTAACGTAAAGAACACCCCTGATGTTGTCCAACTCATCCTCATAAACGGGAATTCTTGAACAACCCGCGTCAATAGCCTTGGAAATGACCTCGGAAAGGTCATCATTGGTCTCGACCGCCGTAAGGTATGTACGGTGAGTCATAACCTCGCCCGCAGTAAGGTCGCCAAACTCGAAAATGTTGTTTATCATTTCCTTTTCGATTTCTTCCAAAACACCGGTTTCCTCACCCTCGTCAAGAATTGAAAGAATTTCGTCTTCGGTTACGGGTGCCTCGTCAATGTGGGGGTCACCGCCGAAGATTTTAACAAGGATTCTTGCGATGTTAGAGGTGATGAAGGTTACGGGTAAAAGGAGGAATTTGAAAAAACTCAAAAGGCCGGCCATATTAAAGGCAACACCGTCGGCATTTTGCTTGCCGATTCTTCGGGGAACAAGTGTGCCCACAACGGCAAAAATCGCACCCGATACAATCAATATCACAAAGGCGGGAACAATTACATTCAAAATCCAGTCCTTTGTATTTGAATAACAAGCAGGTGAAAGGCCTAACTTTGCATATTTCGGCAAAAACCATAAAAGGGCACTGCCAGCGGCAAATATTGAACAAAGTGCAGTATAAACCCCCATGGTGTCGGCAGGTTTGGGTCGACTGTCGATAAGTCTGGCCAATCTTTTTGCGGTTTTGTCACCGTCATCAGCCAAATCGTGTATCTTCTTTTCGCTTACATCACGCAAAGCCGATGTGCCCATTGTTACCAACATACACACAAAGGCAGATACAATATACACAAGGATAAAAATAATAGTGTTAGGCTCAGGTTCGGGGTCGTCCATTTGTTTTAAACTCTCCAATTCTAAATTTCGGAAACATAAATTTCCAACTATATAATATAGTCAAACGCACGGTTTGTCAATAAAGTTTTAAAAATTCCCTTAAATTATAAATAAAATACTTTATTATTACAAAGGTATGTGATATAATTACCCTGTGTATTTGTCGAAAGTTTACGGTGTGTTTACAAATGCGCTTTAAACCTTTGGTACAATAATCAAGAATAATTCATACAGTTTGGAGGAAATCAGTATGATTCAGGTTACCAACCTGTCCAAAAAATACGGCTCGCACGTTGCGGTTTCGGACGTCAGTTTCACTGTCAATGACGGTGAGATATTAGGCTTCCTCGGTCCAAACGGCGCAGGCAAAAGTACAACAATGAACATTGTTACGGGATATCTTTCGGCCACTTCAGGAAGTGTCAATATCGACGGATATGATATTCTTGAAAACCCCAATGAGGCCAAGATGCGTATCGGCTATCTGCCTGAGCAACCGCCGTTGTATCTTGATATGACCGTTAAAGAGTACCTTAATTTCATTTACGACCTTAAAAAGGTTAAGTTCCCAAAGGCTCCGCATATTGATGAAATCTGCCGTCTTGTCAAGATTGACCACGTCAAGAACCGCCTTATAAAGAACCTTTCAAAGGGTTACCGCCAGCGTGTCGGTATTGCTCAGGCTTTGGTCGGCAACCCAGACGTTCTAATTTTGGACGAGCCCACCGTCGGTCTTGACCCAAAGCAGATTATCGAGGTGCGTACCCTTATTACAGAACTTGGTAAAAACCACACTGTTATCCTGAGTTCCCACATCCTGTCGGAGATTCAGGCGGTCTGTGAACGTGTTATTGTTATCAACCACGGCAAAATAATTGCCGACGATACACCAGGAAACCTTTCGAAATCCTTGTCGGATGACCATACTCTGACCGTACGCGTCGGCGGTCCCAGAGCCGAGGTTATGAAACTGCTCGCAACCGTTCAGGGTGTTAAGAATGTCACCTGTGTCGGTATGCAGGAGAAGAATTCGAATGACTTCATCGTTGAGCCTGACGGCAAGACTGATGTGCGCCGTGCTATATTTACTCGCCTTTCTGAAAGAAGTTGGCCCATTTTGCTTATGCAGTCAAACGAACTTTCGCTTGAACAGGTATTCCTCCGCCTTACTGAAATGTCGGATGAAGAACAACATAAATTGTTCGGCATCCACGCAAGCAGGTCAGAAACTGCAACAGAAGAGACCGTTGCCAATGCTGAGACCACAGAGAACACCGAAGAGGGAGGGGACAACTGATGAAAGCTATATTCAAGAGAGAATTTAAATCATATTTCACAACCCCCATCGGTTACATAGTTCTTGCTGTTATGATGATTGCTCACGGTTGGGCGTTTGCCGATGTCTATAAGGCAGGAAGTCCCGATATCAGTTACGTTTTCACTGCATTTTTGTCAACAATGGCAATCTTTGTTCTCATTCCCATTCTCACCATGAGAAGTATGAGTGAAGACCGCCGTCAAAAGGTTGACCAAGTGCTTATAACATCACCCGTAAGCCTATATTCCATTGTTTTGGGCAAATTTTTTGCAACCCTTTGTATCTTTATGATGGGTTATTCAATGACCGTTGTTTTCCAGATAATAATTGCATTCCAAGGCGTTACCGTAAACTGGCTTATTTATATAGGAAATATTTTGGGCGTTCTGCTTATCGGCTCGGCGCTGATTGCTCTTGGTATCTTTATTTCGTCCTTGACCGAGAGTCAGTTGGTTTCGGTTGTTGTAAGTTTTGCAGTTTCCATACTGCTTTCAATGCTTGATTCACTTGCCGCTACAGTTAGCGTAAACTGGCTTACCAAGGTTGTTGAGTGGATTTCCTTCACAGGCCGTTATTACACCTTCTGTGACGGAATTCTGGATTATTCCAACGCAGTTTTCTTTGTCGGTTTTACCGCAATATTTATTTTTCTTACCATCCGCGTGCTTGACAAGCGCCGTTATTCTTAATGAGAGGAGTGTTTTGAAATGTCAAAAAATAAACGCAACAAATTGAAAAACACCATTGCTCTCAAGAGAAATATTTATGCGGTGGTACTTTCGGTCATCTTTATTGCCGTAGTAATCGCACTCACGGTGCTTTCAACGGTGTTTGCCCAAAAATACCCCTTGAATATCGACCTTACTACCAACAAACTTCACAGTATCAGCGGCGCCAACTTCGATTATATAAAGGATGTCGAGGAAAAAATTGACATTTATGTCACTTTGACCGAGAAAGAGTATAACTGTTCAACCGCCACAACGGCCGATATCAGTTACATTGCCGCAAAAAACCACTTTGTTGACTACAGCAGTTCCAATATGCAATACTACGTCCAAACGGTTGAACTGCTGAAGAAATACAACAGTTATAACAGTAATATCAACGTAACATTTGTTGACACTTATGATGCCAAATCACGTGAGATTACCGACCGTTTTGCCGATTACAGTTGGAGTATCGGTGACATTTTGGTTGAAAGTAATTTTAAACTCAACGGTAAGGATGTAACAAGGCGTACAGTTGTTCCTTTCCTTGAGACATATACACTTGAGGACCTTAACGGAATGGCAGAGGAACTCAAAAATAACACTTATTATCAGATGATGGGCTACAGTGCCACATCGGGTCAGGGTTACGGATACTTTATCACCGAAAATAAAGTTGAGATTATGATTTCCTCGGCAATATACAAGGTGACCTCTCCCAACACTCCCGTGTTCCTTGTTCCAACTTCCATAAGTTCAAAGGAGTCAATCTCGGCTTATCTTGAAAACACTCTCTCGGTCAATAACTTTGCTGTTGAGTATAGTGAAGAAATGTTTTCGACTTTGCTTGATGCCAAGAATTATGATAAGTATGCAGGCATAATCCTTGCCAACTGCAAGTCGGATATCACTGCTGCAGACCGTGAACTTATTGAAAACTTCCTGCACAACAACGGCAAAAAAGGCAAATCGCTGTTCTATTTTGCAGGCACCAATACAACAAAACTCACCAACCTTTGCGGACTACTTGGTGACTGGGGTGTTGGATTTGACACCGGTATCCTTTATGAGACCGACTCAAATTTCCACGTCACAGATGACCCCACATTCCTTGCTTTTGAAAGTGCTATGTCCGATTATACTTCCCGTGCAGACTCTTTAGGTGTATATTACGGCGGAAAAAACGCGGTTTATATGAAGCAGTTGTGGCAAAGTTATAATGTTACGGGTCACACCCGTGAGACTGTGGCATTGCTTAACACAGGTTCGTTCGGCAAAACCACCGTTATGCCGCTTGATGCCAGCATCAAGGACTGGAAACCTGCCTCAGACGCTAGAACAGATAAGTTTGTTACCGGTATTATGGCAATGGACACCGACTCGGTGGACAACAAGTTTGTAACAAGTTATGTTGTTGCCTATGCTTCCCACGAAATGATATCTTCTGAGAGTTTCAGCACCGATTCTTGGGGAAATCTCAACCTTGTGCTGGATACTTTCAACGAGGCGACGGGCAAATCAGATGCGCCCTTCACATTCGTCCCCAAAAAGATTGAGACACAGAGTTACCGCGCAAGTGTAACCCAGAGCGAGACCAACGCCATCAAATGGATATTTATGTGCGCAGTTCCCGTTATTGTGTTTGGCACAGGTCTCTTTGTATGGTTCAGGAGAAAGAGAAAATGAGTGATAATCCAAACAAAGATATGTTGGACGGCGAGGAGCAGAAAACTGCTCCCACCGTTTCAAAAGACGAAAACACCGAGCCTCAGTCCACAATCTTTCAGAAGCATATTTACGACACGAAAAAGCCGGTTAAAAACGGCAATATGAAACGCCTGATTATATGTATTGTGGCGTTGGTTATATGCGGTGCTGTTGTCGGTTCAATATTTCTTACCAAAAGTCTTTTGCCAAAAGATACGGCAAGCACAACCTCCTCTGCGCCCGAGGAGTCAACTATCCCTGTTATAAAACTAAAGGATATAGTTAAGGATTCAACGGTTAAGGTTGACGGCAAGGACGCAACTGTCGACACTAATATTGACTCGGTCTATTTCATTAACGGTTTGGATGAATTTACCGTTAAAAACTATTTTACCAAAACTCCGGAAAAGGAGACTGCATCTTCTTCTGCCTCCTCAACAACATCCTCCGCACAAAAGGAACAGTACACCCACGATACCAACTGGTACGTTGAGGGGATTGACCGTGAACTAACCGTTTCAAGCACTATTTATGACGCGGTTAAAAACTGTCTGACAATAAATGCGGTTCGTGAAATGCCAAACAATTTTTCTTCGGTTGAGGAGTATCACAAGTACTACGGCATGAAGGAGAAACTCACTGCAGGTGTTGTTGTGCGTTTCAATGACGGAACCGATATGCTAACCATAAGCCTCGGTCAGTCGGTCGGCACAGGCGATGTGTTCTATGTCCTCACAACCTTGAGCGATACAGTCTATGCCATATCCACCGAGTATGCGGACCATTTCTTCTGTTCGACCAAGGAGTTTGCCGAACCCACTGTCATCAAACCTATTGAATACAGTGAGGATAAAAAGTTCTATTTCAACGAAAACAAACAACTCGCAAGATTTGACTCAATTAAAATTTCGGGTGAGGTGTTCGGCGGAAAAACCTATACCTTTAGCCTTGCAACGGGAGCCTCGGCTGACTATATTCCTTACAAAATGACGTCGCCGTATGTTCGTCCTGCCTCGGATGAGTTTATCGGAAAGATACTCAATATGATAAATGAAGGGCTTGAGGCTTCGGCACTGTACAGTTATTCGGTTACCGACAAGGACCGTGAAGAATGCGGTCTTGACAATCCGAAGTGTATCCTTGAGGTCAAGGTCGCCGATTATAAGGTTAAATTGATTATAGGCGGTTACCTCAACGACGGCACCGAAACGATGACGGCTATGATAGAGGGGAAAACGCAGGTCTTTGGCATTGACAAGAATGACCTTGCTTTCCTCATCAATGCATCTAATGACGTTACAAAACTTTTCAACCCCAATTTCATACTTGAAGAGATATATACTGTTGAAAGTTTTGAAATTAAAACGCGTTCAGATAAATACAAGTTCAACCTCAAACACACCCCGCGTGAGAGTGATAAAGATGTTAAGGACACCGAGGTCAAACTTGGCAACAGTACAATGAATGCATCCTATTTCAAGCGGATATACGGCCGTGTGCTTATGTTGTCGTTGCTGGAGTTTGTTACCGAGGCTGAGAAAACCGAGCCTGTTTTAAGCGTAACCTTTAATTTCAGCGGTAAGGGCGGTTCCAAAAAGGTGGAGTTTACCGAAAGTCCCGATGACATTTACCATTGTGTTGCGTGGGTTGACGGGACACCGTTGGGTGAGGTGCTGAAATCCAGTGTAACCGATATTATTGACTGCCTTGAGATTTATCTCGACGGCGGCGAGGTCCCCGACACTTGGTAATATTATCACAAATAAATACCGCCGACTGATTAGTTTCAGTCGGCGGTATTCTTGCGTTTATTTATCTTTGAACAGATAACCGTAATAATCGGTTTCAATGATTCCTGAGGCGGTTTTAAACTTGTTGTTGACAACATTGCGTAGGTTTTTGATATATACTTCCCTTTGTTCGTCAGACTCAAAACTCTTGCCCTCGTGGAGGGTGAATTCCTTTGTTTTGGCATTATATTTACCCATGCTTGTAATAAACGAGCGGTCTAAAAACTGCACAACACATTCCGACGTTGAGAGGATATCAGTGCCGCTGAACAGTCTTGAATCATACTCAAAGCCGAACAGGTTTAGTACAGTAGGCAGTATGTCAACCGATGAGCAATATTTTTCAACGGTGGGTGCATCCTTAGTGCCCTGACAGTAAAGAATGAAATTGCTTTCATACAACTCAAAAGTGGTGTCAACATCGTGACCAAGAAGTTCACGCCACACGGCATACTTGTCAGAACTGTTTTTGTCCTCAAGTCCGTAAGGATAGTGGTCGGGGGTGATGGTTATAACCGTTTTATCCGCCACGCCTGCTGCGTTAAGGTCGGCAAGCAGTTTTGCCATGGCACGGTCAAGTTCAATGTTGCAGGCGTAATACGCTTTCAGCGTTTCAGAACAGTCAAGGTCTTTGACAAGGTTACGGTTTTTGGATGACATTGAGTTGCCCGAAAAACTGTACTGCAGATGACCGCTGACCGTCATATAATAAGCGTGGAACGGTTTATCGTCAGAGAGATAATCTTTGGTCGAACCCGTTATCATCTCAAGGTCGGATTCAGGCCAACGATTTTTGACATATGTTTCCATTCCGTTGCCCATTCCAATGTATTTATAACCCATATTAGGGTGCGAAATGTGACGGTCATAATATGTATAGGAATGGTTGTGGTAAGCAAAGGTTTTGTCAACACCGATACTGCGGAACATATTACCCAAAGTAAACGGCATTGAGTTGGAACCCGAACGGTAAAAACTCCATACACCGGATTTGGGCAACAGACCCGTGCAGGCAGCATACTCTCCGTCCGAGGTCGAGACGCCCCAGATAGGGGTATAGAAATTAGTGAACTTAAAGCCTTCCTGACTCATTTTGTAAAGTGTGGGTGTGAGTTCGGGGTGAACAGCATAAGGCGAAAAACCTTCTGCTGTTATTGAAATAAGGTTATAACCTTTATAAAAACCTGTATACTCATTTTTGAGCGTGGGCTCTTTTGAAGCGAAATAATTATTGAGTGTCTTGATGGCCGATTTTGGGTTTTTGGCATTCAAAGCCTCAAAATCAATGTTCATAACATTAGGTGAAGTGTCAATCGGCTCTTCTTCGGGGTCATCAGGTTCGGGATGGGGATTTACAGTGTCGATTATAATAGGTTTTTCGTCCTCAAAATCCATATCCTGCTCAAAACCCAGAATGTTATATTTAAAATCAAGTACCTCGGTACGCAAAAGTCCGAACTTTCCAACCGAGAGGTTTGGGTCAAATTCGCCCGACTGCAGTTTTGACAGACTGCCCGACAAAGAAACACACAAAACCGCTACAATATAAACACAAACGGTAATGCCTGAGCGTAAAGCAACCATACGCCACTTTGCAAAGCGGTAACGCAGATGTTTTGTACCGAAAATTGCCTGAAGCACAGCGGGGACCGATAAAAGTAAAATCGCGGGTATGCCTTCAAGAATTGCCTTTAATGTGTTGCCAAGCATTCCGTCGCCCGTTATCTGGCCCGCACCGCCTGCGGCTAATGAATACAGTATAAAATAACTCCCGAAAAAACTGTGGTATATAAGTTGGGCGCTATACAGCACTGTCAGACAGGTAAGAACCGCAAAGGTTATCCACTTGGCCGTCTTGGGTTTGAGTCTTGAACATATGCAGGACAAAACAAGAGCAGGCAATGCTGAAAACAACGGCATAATCAAAAGTCCCGAATCAAAAAACACCTCACAGGTGAAAAGTTTCAGGATGATTTCCATATACACAACAGAAATCCACACATAAATAGCCGTATTCAATTTAAAAGGCATCTCGTTTTTTTTGACATCGAAACGCCTTCTAATATTTTCTTTACTCATATCACAACACCCATTATGTTATTACACTAAATAATTATATCAACTCTATATCAATATTATATCAACGCAAACCCCCAATGTCAAACGCTATCACAAATTGTAATAAATTGTAATAATTTGTCATATATTAGTAAAAGCCGAAGCAAAAGGACCGACCTTTAGAGCCAGTCCTTTTGCTTTTTTTGAGGGTTGTTTTGAGGAGGGTAGAGCATGTTCGCAAAGGGGCTGCGGCTCCCCCTTGGAACTGTCTTAATTATATATCAGTGAACACCTCTTTGTGTGGACAGTTTGTGAATTCAAAATGAATTTTTAAACATTTCTTTATGAACAAACAATGATTTTTCGGATAACTGAATTAAACGTTTAAAAACGGGTCAAAATAACGGTGAAAGGAACGGGAAATAATGAAAGTTCAGAATAATCACAAAAACAATATCATAAAATTTCTTAACGGCAAGGCATTCTATGTTGTGCTCAGTTTGTGTTTGGTTGCGTTGGGCATTGCAGGTTGGGCAGGCGTTGAGGGGATGAAGCAACTTGAAAACAACGGTGACGGAAACACACAAAGCAGTGTGCAGAACAGTGACGGACATCTGCCCTCGCCGTCAAAACCTATTGAAACGGGCAAAAACGACACTTCATCCAAAACAGAGGAAAGACCGGAAAACAGTTCCTCAAAACTTGAGTCAAACGACAAACAGGATACGAAGCCCGATAACCACGAAGACCAGACAACCCAGACCGCAGCACCGATTGCGACCTATTTTGTCAATCCCGTTCTGGGCGAGTTCATAAAAGGATTTTCAGCCACCGAACTGCAATTTTCGATGACCATGAAGGATATGCGTCTGCACAAGGGCGTTGATATTGCTGCTGAGGCAGGCGCACCCGTCATTGCCGCAGGCGAGGGCATTGTTACCGATGTCAGTCGCGACCCGATGATGGGCACAACCGTCACGGTTGACCACGGTAACGGCATTACGGTCAAATACTGTGGACTTAACGCGCAGCCAAGTGTGAAAAAGGGTGACACGGTTGACAGTTCAAAGCAACTCGGCACTGTCGATATCATACCGTGTGAATCGGTGGAACAACGGCATCTGCACATTGAGTTCTATAAAGACGGCATGGCGGTCTCGCCGATGGATTATATCGCACAATAACCCGCCCCCTATGGGTAATAATCTGATTTCATAAACGCCGGGGCAGTAAAAAGCGGAAACCTTTATCGGGCTTCCGCTTTTTGCTTTAATGTTTCTGATTTCACACTGTTCGGGGAAGTCCACAAATTATTTAGGACATTTCACCCGTTCATTATTCATACTCGGAAAGTATCAGTCTTTTACAAGCACCTTTTCAATCTTGCCATAAACCTGATAGTGATAATCTCCGTCAGGGTACCATTTAAGCGGTGTTTTGTCAGTAAAACAGTCGGCCTCCATCTTCTGAATATACTGCTTTCGGCACACCAGCACGAGTTTTGCCTCTTCAAAATAAACTGAATCCCCGTCAAAAACGGGCGTAAGGCCGGTCAAAGCTGCCTTGTCACAGTCACGTCCTGATCTCCCACCGCAAATCTTGTGAATGTCCTTTCGGTCACCGTAAAAACTCAAGGTAAAGTAATCACAACGTTCAACAAACTCCATGGTATAGCGTTGCGGACGGATGACGGCAACAGCGCAGTCGTTACCCCACATTTCTCCAACAAAACCCCAGGAAGCCGTCATCATATTATATTTTTCAGGTGTTCCTGCGGTAATAAGCATATATTCATCGGCTATGGCCGAAATGATATTTCCTTTTATTTCTTTAGGTGATATTTCTCTGAACATATAAAAACTCCTTGTTTGTCCGAATGTATCAAAAGCATGACGATGTATTTAATATACAATACAATATATTTGCTGTCAAGCCGAAGTGTGAACATGCAACAGTTAGCGAAAATCTTTAAACAGTCAGTACCATTCCTGTGCACAGTGGAATTAGGCAAGTTTCAGCCACCTTCCTAAAGTAACTCGACAAAATTATAAAAATGGAAGAGCAATACATTTAAATTGTCGATTTATTGAAAAGTTTCTCACAGCAATCAAAAGTTTTTGTAAATTTTGTCTGTATTATGCAAAAGATGTCTTGTTACACGATTGACTTAGCCAAATCATTGTTGTAGAATATCT
>JAZNBS010000042.1:0-7882 GCA_045587185.1 Acutalibacteraceae bacterium | reverse complement strand
GCTGTCATATGAACTAATACCGTAGGTGTTCCAGGTCAGCGAGAAAGAGTAGTTGGGGTAATTGGCACTCGGCGTGATAACTCCTGCTTCTTCTTTTGCCCACAGTATAATTTCTTTTAGTTTATCAATTTGTTTCTGTGTCAGATCCGCCTGACCTTTATAACAACGGGCATAGCCTTCGGTGAGATTTATGCCATAGCCGGTTCCGAACTCAGTATCAACCTTATATTCAGGTAGACATTTACAGAGTTTGTTTTTATCGTACTTCAGATTTACAAGAATGTCTGTCATAGTAACAGAGTTGCCAGACATAAAGGTGTGGCTCTTGCCGTTGTCGAAGTAAATAGTCGTCTGCGTATTGCCGCAATATCCGGAAACAGGGTCTTCTACTGTTTGCGCCTCGTTTGCAGGACCATGAGTATGCTTATTATATATTCTTGCATCGTTATAATAGATAACAACACTTTCCTCGTTCTCAGGAGCCTTATTCTTTGGAACCTCGGTCATAATATGCCAGTAAGCCATATCACAGGTCCCTACTTCCGGTTCGACAGAAAGGATATTTATATACATAACGCCGTTTGCATCCACTTTTACTGTTGAAACGTTATGACGAGTAGAACCGCTACCTTCTTCAAGCACAACAAAAACAAGCGCATTATTCTCAAAAAACTTATTATCATATTTATCGCAGGCATCGAGATAACCAATAGTGGTATCCGAAGCAGGATCCTCTCGGCGCTCCAAATAGAATTGTTCTTTATTCTCCTCATAGTATGCGGTCAAGTCATCGGTAGAGTGTATTACCGTTACAGCAGGAAAAGACCCTTCATAATTCTGTGTACCGGTACGGATATATTGAACATTAAAATCCACACTCTCTGAAGCAAGAATTGCTCCATCTTCACCTAATATTCCAATACCCAACACTTCATCTGCGGGTTTATATGTGCCGTCACCTTTAGATAAGCAGAAGATACGGTATCCTCCGGTTTGCGCAGGATATGTTTCTTCTACGCCATCGTGAAACAAAATCACTTTATCACCGTTCTGATAATCCTTAAAGAGTTCTTTATCATCACTGCAATCAAACACCCGCATTGCCATATCATCGCTGTCTATCAGATAAGTGCCGTTGTCTGCAAAGTATAAACGACCGATTGAAATACCATACCCTTGTGCGCTTAGTATAGCACCAAATGCAAAGACAGCAACAATGCAGAGAATAACCACTCCGCCTATAATACTTATGGGCAAAATCCACTTTTTCTTTTTCATACACCGACACTCCTTTCTCAGTCTGTCAGTTCAAGAAACTCCAAAAATTCCTTTAGTTGCTCTTGGGAAAGCTGTATCCGATTATCGTTGTTTTCATTACGCAATTCATTATTGTTTAACACGAATCGAATTTCAGAGCCATCTACAGTAGTGAAACTAATTGTGTATTCAACTTTTGCACTTGAATTTCCCGTAGCAAGGTCTTCGTCTTTTAATTCTCCCTTTTGAGTATCACTGTCTTCAACAGAAGTACCGGCATTTACGGCATTATACAAATCCAAAATAGCACAATGAATTGCCGTCACTCTATCAGAATCAGTAATGGTCTCAGTTTGAGATCCGAGTTTATTAGAACCCATTATTACAACGGACTCAAAACTCTCCGTATTTCCCAAAACTCCATCAAATGCGTTCTCTTGTTCGGCATTATCTATTCCTGCAGGAAGCATTGCCGGAAGAATCGTCACCGACCACACGGTTAGTATCAAACATAGAGGGATACATATAGCAAGGAGGCGATTGCGGTTTCTCTTACGTTCTTTTATTCTATTTTCACTACGGCGGAACACTTCCGCTTTTCTTTCTTCAAAATTTCTCATAATAACAGCTCACCATCCTTCCCAAGAATGATGCGAAGTTCCTTTTTAGCACGATATAAAAGGTTGTCAACCTGTTTGCGGTTTTTCTTCATAACCTTAGCAGCCTCGTCATATGACAGGTCTTCAAAGTAAATCAAGTGAATGACAACACGCATATCATCCGACAAAGAGTTAAGAGCGTCATTTACCACGCGCTTTCGCTCGTCTGCAAGAACAATTTCTTCTAACGTTTCCTGTTCGGTCGACACCTTATCTGCCTCAGTAAGCTCCACAAAGTCAATAACCTTGCGGTGCTTTATGTAATTTAAGGCCCGGCTACGGCCGAGCATAAACAAATAGGTTTTCAGTGTTACCTTGAAATTGTACCGATGTTTATTAACCACCAAATCCGAAAAGGCATCAATGGCAATATCTTCGGCTGCGTGGATGTCATGCACATAACGGTCAATGAAGAAAACGAGGTTGTCAAACAACTCCTTCATTATTTCGTCAAAGGCACTCTCATCACCATCAAGGAAACGGCGGTAGCTACTTGCGCCGTTATCCATAGATTTCTCCTCCTGACACGAGATCACGTCTGACCCCTTCATTTATTATACAACTGAGCAATACTTAATTCCTTATGATAAAACGCAAAAGCCCGTAACTTTTTTCAAGTTACAGGCTTCATCATCGTCCGTTTTCAGTTCTCGGGTGGGCAGATGTTCCTATAACCTCACCGAAAATTTCTTATAAATAGTATAACATACATCGTTATAAAAATCTATATTTTTTCTGGTTATTATTCATCCAAACACGTAATTTTTAATTCTAACCAAAATTTTTTCTCAAAAGTCATTGTCCCACCGTTAGTGTAACGGTCCTAGTGTGTTCACTTGCCATCCAGAACATTGTACAATAATGATGGGTAAGTTTACTTTTTACCCATACAAAGTTAAGGAGGTTATATCATGAAAAAAGAGTACACAAAGGAATTCAAGCAGCATGTTGTGGGGGAACACTTTGCCGGTAGCACTGTCTCAGCTTTAGCAAAAGAATACTCTCTGTCCCGCAACACGGTATATTCCTGGATCGAACAACACGGTAAAGAAATCAAAAGAACAAAGCCAATCAACCTGCGAGAATACAATGACCTGAAGCAAAAATGTGAGCAGTTGGAACAAATGGTCGAGATTTTGCAAATGTCGCCCTGCACTGTAGATGCGCCGTTATTAGAACGCTACGCTTTCATTTTCAGTCTTGCAAATCAATATAGCGTAAATCTGCTCTGTAAAACTATGAAAGTGGCAAAAGGCAGCTATTATAATCACATTCTACGAAACAAAAACGAAGATACGATTGCAGCCCAAAGAAGAGCTGAGATCACTCCGATTATTGAAGAAATTTTTGATGAAAGCGACCAAGTATATGGTGCGAGAAAAATCCATGCTATATTGAAAGAGCGAGGATATCAAATTAGCCCCAACACTGTGGCTGACATTATGCACGATAACGGCTGGTTCTCTTCCAGAGGCGGAGCAAAGAAACTCTACCTTAAATCGCAAGAGCGTAAACAACTTGCAGCAACATATAAACTGAACGCAACCAAACCCAACGAAATATGGGTTGGTGATGTAACAATCTTCAAATTAAAAAATATTTATTATTACATCTGCGCTATTTTAGACATCTATTCTCGCAAAATAGTCGGCTATAGGATTTCCACTTGCAATAGCACTCATATTACCAAGGCGACATTCAAAATGGCTTATGAAAACCGCCAGCCCGAAAAGTTGCATTTTCATAGTGATCAGGGCAGTAATTATATTGCTCGAACCTATGTTGACTATCTAAAAGAGTTAGGTGTAAAACAAACTTTTTCAAGACCAAGCAAGCCATATGATAATTCTATCATTGAAGCATTTTTTAAATCGTTAAAATCCGAAAAACTTTATCGCATCCAATTTCGTTCTGAGCGCGAACTAAAAGAGGCTGTAAAAGAATACGTAGAGCATTATAATAGCCGTCGCCCACATGAGTTCTTGAATTACCGGTCACCTGACGCATATGAAATGAACTATTTCAAGAAGCAAATAAGTTTAGAAGCATAGGAACTGAACACCTGTAGTTCATATTTATGATATTTCAGAAATCAGGAACTCATTTTAATGGATTTCGGAAACCGTGCGCAATTAACCCAAAAATAAAAAAGCGGCTTAGAGCCGCATAAACACTGATAATAAAAAAATGAATCACCCTTCAACTGAACATTAATGGTTCAGATTTGAGGGGTGATTCATGTGGAGGCGCCACCCAGAATCGAACTGGGGATAGAGGTGTTGCAGACCTTTGCCTTACCGCTTGGCCATGGCGCCATATACATTTTGATAAAAAGACGGGACGCTTACAGCGTTTAAGCGTCCCGTTGGAGCGGATTACGAGGCTCGAACTCGCTACCTCCACCTTGGCAAGGTGGCGCTCTACCAGATGAGCTAAATCCGCATAAATGGTGCCTCCGATCGGAATCGAACCAATGACACGGGGATTTTCAGTCCCCTGCTCTACCTACTGAGCTACAGAGGCGTAAGTTGGCGACCTGGATGGGGCTCGAACCCACGACCTCTAGCGTGACAGGCTAGCGTTCTAACCAACTGAACTACCAGGCCACCTAATGGTGGGAACAACAGGGCTCGAACCTGTGACCCTCTGCTTGTAAGGCAGATGCTCTCCCAGCTGAGCTATGCTCCCATCTACGCAGGTTACTGTTTAGTGTACCACCGGCGACGAATGATATATTAACACAATGAGAGGCATTTGTCAACACTTTTTTTCAATTTTTTTGAAGTTTTTTTGAAATTATTTTCTCGATATCTTCTTTAGTAAACACGTACCTTTTATCGCAGAAATGACAGCACACCTCAGTACCCTTTTCATCATTGGCCATCTCCTCAAGATCCTCAGTTCCAACACACATTAACGCGGCCTCTGTACGCTCGCGGCTGCATTTACATTTATATTCTATCTCCTGCTCATACAGAACTTCAACCTCATAATTTTTCAAGCACAAACGCAGTATCTCCTCAGGAGTCTTTCCGTTAGACAACATTTTGGTTACCGATTCGATATCCTTGACTGAATCCTCAAGTTTGTCAATTTCGGCATCGGTATATCCTGGCAACAGTTGAATGATAAAACCACCCGCAACATTCACCGTCAAATCAGGATTGACCAACACACCCAACGCACATATAGTCGGTATCTGCTCACTGATAGCATAGTATGACGTAATATCCTCAGCAATCTCACCCGTTGTCAACGGTATCTGTCCAACGTAAGGGTCCTTCATACCAAGGTCCTTAATAACATACAGGGTACCTGCCCCAACTGCACCTCCAACATCCAATTTGCCCTTTGCATTCAAAGGAATCTCGACAACGGGATTGGTAACGTATCCCCTGACATTGCCGTCAAAGTCACTTGCGGCCACAAGGTTACCAATCTGACCCTCACCCATTATACGCAAAGTGAGCGTATGGTCCGATGACTTAAGCATATTGCCCATCATTGAGGCTGCGGTCAGCAATCTACCTAATGCAGCAGTAACCACCGCCGAAGTTTTATGATACTTCTCGGCGACGGCTACAATATCGGTTGTGTCAACACAGGTTGCCATTATGGCACCCTCACTTGTAATGCATCTTATAAGTTTACCCATTGTTTACCCTTCTTGTTACATAATATATGCGTTGTGCCGTTTCCTTTGGAGCATCAAAACTCATATCACCCAAGACGGCAACGGTTTCAAGGCCCGCATCGACTATACACTTTTCAATATATTCCGAACAGTATGCCCTCTCACTGAAATCCTCTGAACTTCGTTGATATTTTCCATCATCAAGTTTTTGAAAAAAATCAAGTGAAATATCAACTATTCCATCCTCATCGCATTCGGAATTCTGCCAAATGCAAAAAACTTTATCGGTTTCCGTCGCAAACGTTGACCCCGACAAGACGTTTTTGTGTTTAAATTCGGTATTGACGTCAAACACAAACAGCCTTTGAGGTTCAAGGAATAATGCAATTCTGGCAAGTGAACGCTTGAATTCGTCGGCATCAATGATATGATTAAGGCTATCAAGACAACAGACTGCACCATCCACTGTGCCATAAAGGTCAAGATCCTCAGCCGATTGGCACAGCAACAGTAAATCTTTGCCCGCGTTAGCAAACTTTTCCCTTGCAACACCCAACATATCGGGCGACGGGTCGGCGCCTATAACATCAATACCCTTTTCGGCAAAGCACAGAGAAAAACCGCCTGTTCCGCACGCAACATCAAGCAAAAGTGTGGGCAGACGGTCATATTTTTTGAAAATTTCTGTCAGATATTCCGTTCTTGCGTCATAATCAACATCGGTCTGCAAGGCATCATAAAAGGAGGCGAATTTTTCGTAACTCATTTCTTTTCAATGCGCTCGAAGGCTGTTCTGTAAGCATCGTTTCCATAATTAAGAGAACGATTTACACGACTGATGGTGGCAGTAGAAGCACCTGTCTCAGCAACAATATCACTATAAACCTTGCCCTGAGTCAACATTTTTGCAACAGTAAACCTCTGGGCTATTGACTGGATTTCCTTAATAGTGCAAACATCTTCAAAAAAGTCATAACATTCATCAATATTTTCTAATGTAAGAATTGCTTTGAAAAGATAATCAGTACACTCATTATGTAATTTATTCATTATAAAGGCACAACCTTTCATGATTTGTGTGAACGCTACTACGCACTAACATTTTAACACGATAAATTGTGAAAGTCAAGTAAAATAAGAAACAAAAACCTTCCGTCACCACAAAAGTAACGGAAGGTCAATTTTAACTTAAAGTTTTATTAACTTCAAATTAGTTGATAGCGGTAACAACGCCGGAACCAACAGTACGTCCACCCTCACGGATAGCGAAGCGGAGACCCTCTTCGATAGCGATAGGAGTGATAAGTTCAACGTCCATCTCTACGTTATCACCAGGCATGCACATCTCAACACCAGCGGGGAGAGTGATGATACCGGTAACATCAGTAGTTCTGAAATAGAACTGAGGACGATAGTTGTTCATGAAAGGAGTATGACGGCCGCCCTCTTCCTTCTTAAGAACGTAAACCTGACCATGGAACTTGGTGTGGGGGTTGATAGAGCCGGGTTTGCAGAGAACCTGTCCACGCTCAACCTCTTCACGGCCTACGCCACGGAGAAGAGCACCAACGTTATCGCCAGCCTCACAGTAATCAAGAGTCTTACGGAACATTTCCATAGAGGTAACAACAGTCTTCTTGCGCTCCTCGGTAAGACCGATAATCTCGACTTCGTCACCTGCGTTCAACTGACCACGCTCAACACGGCCGGTAACAACGGTACCACGACCGGAAATGGTCATAACGTCTTCGATAGGCATAATGAAGGGGAGATCAGCCTTACGCTCAGGGGTAGGAATGTAGCTGTCAACAGCGTCCATAAGTTCTGCGATAGGTGCATAAGCAGCCTCGGAAGGATCGTTGCCAGCCTCAAGAGCCTTAAGAGCAGAGCCCTTGACGATGGGGGTATCGTCACCGGGGAACTCATACTTGTCAAGAGTCTCACGGATTTCCATCTCTACGAGATCGAGAAGTTCGGGGTCGTCAACCTGGTCAACCTTGTTCATGAAAACAACGATGTAGGGAACACCAACCTGACGAGCAAGGAGAAGGTGCTCCTTGGTCTGAGCCATAGGACCGTCGGTAGAAGCGATAACAAGGATAGCACCGTCCATCTGAGCAGCACCGGTGATCATGTTCTTAACATAGTCAGCGTGTCCGGGGCAGTCAACGTGAGCATAGTGACGGTTGTCAGTCTCGTACTCAACGTGAGCGGTGTTAATGGTGATACCACGCTCTCTCTCTTCGGGAGCCTTATCGATGTTTGCATAGTCCTCGAACTGTGCATATCCCTTCAAAGAAAGATACTTGGTGATTGCTGCAGTAAGAGTGGT
>JAZNBS010000041.1:0-15814 GCA_045587185.1 Acutalibacteraceae bacterium | reverse complement strand
TATATTATGTCGTGTTTTGTCTCGTTTGTAAGCCCCTTTTCCTCAAAATTAGTACAATGTTTGCAAAGCTTACTTTTAATACTGGATTTATATAAAAATTTATGATAAAACTTCATTGTTATAAACCAGGCGCTTGAAAGGATGAATACTATAAAATGAATTATAGCTGTGTGGATTTCGATTCTATATATAATGAACTTCTGAAATATCATCTTGGCTCTGAATATTATCCAATAGCCGACAAGTCCGATTTTTATAAAGTTGATCAAATTAATGCTACCACATTAGATGAATATCTTTTGTCATTGATTCGTGGCCATATTAATGTTGAACTACCAGAAGATTTAAATAAAAATTTGATGGAAGTACTTGAAGATGATTGGTTCCTTAAATGGCCGTTAGTTGAGTGGTCGTATTGGTCAAGAACTCTCTATGGAATAGGTCGTAGAAAAAATGTTAAACAATCGGTTAAAAATTTAATACCTATGGCTAAAGCTGGAAATCCAGGAGCACTATTTGATATCGGGTTTTGTCATCGTTATTCTGGTGGGTTAGAAATCAACTATGATAGAGGAATCTGTTTATGGATCGAAGCAAGTAAAAGAGGATATCGTAAAGCATGGGAAGAACTTTATAGAGAATATGAGGTAAAGACATACCGTAATCTTGGAGATGAACTCAAACTGTTTTTCTTGTTTGAAATATTTTCTCACTTTCTTGAATATAAAGATCTTTCTTTTGAGGAAGATTTAGATGAAATTGATGAACAAGACAGGCTGACACTAAAGAAAATATATAACGAAGGTAAAAGATTACAAAAAACTGTTTATGAAAAAGCTAATTTACGTTCTTTGACAACACTCTTTTGGGACGTTGATGAAGGACCGTATAAGATTGATTTCTAATTTAAAACAGTTACAATATGGTGGTGTAATATAAGATGGGTTTTTATGGTAACAATCCAAACACATATGTGGAATATAACTTTATTGAAATCCCTGAAGGAAAGCATAGGGTTCGAATTTGTAATGTAAAAGTTGAGCGCTTTAAATTTGAGAAAAAGTGTTTTGAAATCACATTAAAAGTTTCCGGGCATCATAATAAACTTTGGTATTATATTTGGTATAATCCCGAATATCCTGATCGTACTAACAGAGAGTTTGCAATGTTCTTTGACTCTTTTCAAATCCAAGACTTTGAAATTAAAAACTATAAAAAGTGGATTGGCAGTAACGGTGCGGTGTGTGTTGAATATTCGAGAAACCCGATTAAACGTAATTATACTGCAATGGTAAAATATTGTTTGACGGGTGCAGATAGAGACAATCTTCCTGCCTGGCAAGATGCTCTCACCGATGATATTCCTGTTTGCTTAAGGGAACCATTATTTTAGTATATAAAATAAAAAAACTAGAACCAATCTCAAGGAGAATAAGTTCTAGTTTGGATTATGAAAAATATTTTATATGTTCTTGTGTTTCTGAAACTAATATGTCTATTGGCTCATTTAAACCTAATGTCTGATTTACATATTCATAGGCAGCTCTTATATTACTTTCGTATAACGTCTTCGCTATGCACACAAGCATGTCAATTCGGTTGTCAACATATTCGGAAAATAGACAGGCAATGATTTTTGGCGGTAATTTATCGATAAAATAATATGGCTGTGATTGACAAAAGTCTTTTATTTCCTTGAAATTATCATAGCAGTCCGGAAAACTTTCATCTGAGTCGTGGCACATTCGATTAAGTTCACACCACAGGTTGTAAAGATTTTGTTTATCAATAAACAAATTGTAATCCGCCCAATAATGTACAAAAAGGCAGTAAAAGAATTTAAATTGTATAGGCGTAAGTTTGCTTAAATATTTGTATAGTGAGCGACGGGCAACGTTTTCAAATTTTGAGTTTACATCCATAACAAGTTCGCTTTCTGTTCTTAGTTTTTGGTATATCTATGGCAAGGTATTTTTAACTTCATTTAATTTAGCTTATTTTTATAATATTATAAGATGTTTAATAGGTCGGGGGATATTTTATGATTACATTGGAAGAAATTGCTGGTAGGCTTAAAGATAGCAAAGATTACGATTTTACTATAAATAGATTAGATTGGAAACCACAAGGAGTTGAACCGTATAAGGCACCTAAATTTAATATTAAGGAAAGCAAAGCCAAAGGCGCCGAAACAAAACTAAAGAATAAGTTAAGTAAGGTTTTAGCGTTTATCGATTTGGTAAAACATAAGCGCTTTAAAACAGGTTGTACTGTTATGCCCATAAGTGTAACTAATAAAGACAATCTGGCTATATGGCAAAATGAAAAAGGTGTTTCAAGAGCTATTGACTTTATGATAGAAATTGGATTAATCAGTGTTGAAAGTGATAAATATCAGTTTGGTGCTTATTATGAGAAGGACAATAAAAGTAAGACTTACCGTTACTATAAAGAAAATGAAGATAAGTTAAAAAAATATTGTGAAGACCACGACATTCAAATGTTTATAGTCAAAAATAAGGTTTACAATATGTCTGAACTTAAAAAATTACATACAGGCATTGATAAATCAAAAGTTCGATTTGCTTCAAGACTTAAACTGATAAAACCTATTGAACTGAGTAGGGCAGAATTTGAAAAACAACTCACTTTATGTTTATATGAGAACTATCCAGCACTAAGATTTCATATTGTAAAAGCTAATGAAATTAATGAAAAATATTATAAAGACTATCCTGAATTTCGTATTCGCTTTCAGCCCAATTTTACTTGGTCTGAAGATGAATTATATGTAAGTGGTATTGGTATCCGGGCAACAAATTCTTTAACTAATTTAAAAAAGGAAAATCGTAAAGAAGTTTTAAAAGAATATGGTTTCATACTTGAAAAGGATATAAATGCTTCCGTTCCCCGTATGACATTATCTTTAAATTCAGGTCATTGGATTGATGAATCACAAGATATGTATGAGCTTATATATCGTGTTATAGGGCCCACCGGTTTGTTTACTAAGGAGAAACGTGAGGCAATTAAAAAACTTCATATGAGAGCTTATTTTGATTCTGGAGATAAGTCTGTGGGACATCATACTTGGCTTACTATGGAACAAAATGGTATAGATAGAAAAGATGTTTGTGATAAGATGTCAGAATTCAGAAATGCCATTATTAAGGCTGAGGGTGGAAAGCTTTATGGTAGTGATATTTTTTATGTTGAGTCTTGTGTGTATCTTATGACACTCTATGATTTATTATCTGCGGGGCATAAGGTATGGCAAGTGTATGATTGTTTCTATTCTTCTGGTTCAGATAGTCAGGAATGGGGACAGGGGGCTGATAGTGAAAAGTTATTTGCGGAAATGATTTCAAAAGGTGTAAAATTAAATTTTGAATATTTTTTAAAAACCTATTGGGGGTAAAAATTTTAAAAAATAATTATTTTTTGAAAATTTATATAATAAAAAAAATTTATAAAAAAAATAATAAATAAATTATTATATATACAATAGCTGACACTTGCAAACACATAAAAATCATAATAATTTACACTAAAAAAAGAACTGACGATCTTAAAAAATCATCAGTTCTTTTTATCTTCAATGCACGCCCCGAAATATCAAATTATTTCTTTAACGAAATATGTGTCCGACTGTAAAACTTATCTAACACATTAATTTCATCCACCTGTTTTGCCACGTCACTTACTAATAAATGAATATAATTCTGAGTGATTTCCAAGCTCGAATGTCCTAACAACTGAGACAATGAAACTACATTACCACCACTTAAAATCCATTGTTTAGCGAACGTATGTCTATATCTATGAATCCCAGTTGTCTCTACGCCCCGACGTTTATTATATTCATAAAGCATATGATAACAAGTGCTTTTTACAAGTTGCTGACCGAATACATTACAGAACAAGTAATCATCATCTGACTTATGATTTCTATACTTCAAATACTCCCTTAAAATGTTAACCATAGTCTGATTTAGCGGCACTATCAAAGGCTTTCTGTTCTTTGTAACATTTACATACACAACATTATTATCAAAATCAATATCTTTCACTTTTATGTGCATTAGACTTCTTTGTCTCACAGCAGTAGAGAACAAGAAATTAGTCATAACCCAAGCCTGATATTCAATAAAAGAACACTTCTTAATATTAGGTTTTTTCAGCAGCAGTTGCAACTCTTGTTCATTGTAAGTCTCAATATGACTTTTATCAACCTTGATCGCCTGCATCTTGTAACTTTGAATATAGCCCTCATTCATCAGATAATGCATTGTAGTTATAAAATCACGCAGATATGAATTTATACTGACATCATTATTAAGAGTCGAACGCAGGTGCAACACATATCTTTTATAAGCGTCCTCGTCGATTTCTTCTATGGGCGTATCACGCTCAAAGAACTTAAAGAACTGAACATAACTCTGTCTGTAATGATTTATAGTTCCTTGTCTTAAATTTCTCTGCCGACAGTATTCAAGATACTTATTACAACCTTCCTCAAAAGTCAGTCCTTTTGTAGCATTCATTTTCAGTTTCTTCATATTTAAACCCTCCATTGATTTATAAATGCGCCTTTTTAAAAGTAATTAAACTTATAAGAAAAAACATTAAACATTTTAAGAATAATGTGTTATAATATGATTACGCTATAAGAGAAAGAAGAGAAGTTATGGATAACAACGGAATTTTATTTATTGATACTGTCAAAATACCGGAAATAGCACATAAAGGAAATTCAAGCATCAGGAAAATTCGCATAGGCAAAAACGTTCGTTTTATAGGAGCCGAAGCATTTTCTTTGTGTCCGAACCTTGAATCGATTGAGGTAGATGAAAATAACCGATGGTTTACAAGCAAAAACGGCTGTAATGCAATTATTGACAAAATAAGTGGTGTGTTGTTGGCTGGTTGTTATAAAACTGAAATCCCGGAATATGTAAAAGAGATAGGCCCATTTGCTTTTTGTGGGCAGACCAAACTCAAGAAAGTAACGATCCCCGCGCATATCCATAGGGTAAGTGCATATGCCTTTGACGGATGTTCGGGCCTTGTGGAACTCAAAGTTGAGAAAGGTGTCGAGAGTATTGGAGAATATTGTTTTAGAAACTGTACAAACCTTGAGACTATATACCTCCCAAACGCCAAAATCGACATAGATGCTACTGTATTTGGTGTGATTCCCTTCAACTGGGATGATATGCAAAATTCTTTACTTAATAGTTCCCCAATTACAGCCCCCTGTTTTGAAGGAATATTAGACATCTTCTTTGACGGAACAATGAAGGATTATTATAATTCTCCTGTTGTTGAGTGGTACTTATCTGGTTCTTTAATAGAAAGCAAGCGCATAATCTATGTTCACTGTAAGGATGGAAGATTGACTTATAACAAATGGCAGTTTCAGGTTTAAATCTTCCAAGTAATGCCTCTTTTTAATATAAAAAAATATGGACACATCACCTTTGAAAACTCAAAAATGATGTGTCCAACTTTTTAAGTGTTAAATTTTTGAATCAGGTCTTTTACATTTGCCCGAAAGTCTCAGAAAGCCTTACAAATCCTTATTTTCTAAGAGCCTCTTCAACAGCAACTGCACAAGCAACAGTCATACCAACCATGGGGTTGTTACCTGCACCGATAAGACCCATCATTTCTACGTGAGCAGGTACAGAAGATGAACCTGCAAACTGAGCGTCACCGTGCATACGGCCCATAGTGTCGGTCATACCGTAGGAAGCGGGACCTGCAGCCATATTGTCGGGATGCAGAGTACGGCCTGTGCCACCACCCGAAGCAACGGAGAAGTAGCTAACGCCATTCTCATTACACCACTTCTTGTAGGTGCCTGCAACGGGGTGCTGGAAACGGGTAGGGTTAGTGGAGTTACCGGTGATGGAAACGCCAACCTTCTCAAGTTGCATAATTGCAACGCCCTCGGGAACATTATCAGAACCATAGCACTTAACATCAGCTCTGGGACCCTTGGAGAAAGGCTTTTCGCTGATAACCTTAACCTCTTCGGTGTAAGGGTCAAACTCGGTCTCAACATAAGTGAAGCCGTTGATTCTGGAAATGATATAAGCAGCATCCTTACCAAGACCGTTCAAAATAACACGCAAAGGCTTTACACGAACCTTGTTAGCGTTAAGCGCGATTTTGATAGCGCCCTCAGCAGCTGCAAAAGACTCGTGACCTGCCAAGAAACAGAAGCACTCGGTCTCCTCAGAAAGGAGCATTTTGCCCAAGTTGCCGTGGCCTAGACCAACCTTACGGTTTTCGGCAACAGAACCGGGGATACAGAACGACTGGAGTCCAATACCGATAGCAGCAGCGGCATCAGCAGCCTTGGTGCAACCCTTCTTGATTGCGATAGCGCAACCAACAGTATAAGCCCACTTGGCATTCTCAAATGCGATAGGCTGTGTCTCTTCTACGATTTTATAGGGGTCGATTCCCTGTGCGTCACAGATTTCCTTACATTCATCGATGGAGGAAATTCCGTATTCTTTAAGAGCAGCAAGGATTTTGGCCTCGCGTCTCTCGTAACCTTCAAACTTAGCCATATTCGTAATTCCTCCTTAAATTATTCTTTTCTAGGGTCGATGTACTTAACAGCATCGTTGAAACGTCCGTATGTGCCCTTGGACTTCTCATAAGCCTCATTGGGCTCCATGCCCTTCTTGATGAAGTCGGTCATCTTGCCGAGAGATACGAACTCATATCCGATAACCTCATTGTTCTCATCAAGTGCCATTCTGGTGCAGTAGCCTTCGGTCATTTCAAGGTATCTTACGCCCTTAGCCTTGGTTCCGTACATAGTACCAACCATAGAACGCTCACCCTTACCGAGGTCTTCCATACCAGCGCCGATAACAAGACCGCCTTCAGAGAAAGCAGACTGCGAACGGCCGTAAACAATCTGGAGGAAGAGCTCACGCATAGCAGTGTTGATAGCATCGCAAACAAGGTCGGTGTTAAGAGCCTCGAGAACGGTCTTACCGGGGAGAATTTCTGCGGCCATAGCGGCAGAATGGGTCATACCCGAGCAACCGATTGTTTCAACAAGGGCTTCCTCAATGATACCCTCCTTAACGTTGAGCGAAAGCTTGCAGGCACCCTGCTGAGGTGCACACCAGCCAACACCGTGAGTGTAAGCGGAAATGTCTTTTACTTCTTTGGCCTGTACCCATTTGCCCTCTTCGGGAATAGGTGCGGGTCCGTGATGGGGTCCTTTGGATAAAGGACACATGTGCTGAACTTCAAGTGAATAATCCATAACTTATAACTCCTTTCGTGGTTTAACCCAAATAATTATAACTGCTTTTACTAAAAAACTCAATACCTAAAACTAAAATTGTTTATTTTTTAACACTGTTATAATTTTTTCGACATTTTATTTCAACTATTTGGCATTATCAACTATAAATGCTATAATAAAACCCAAAATTTTTTTCGTGAGATTCAAAGATATAAAAGGCCGTGGTACACTTACGCGTACCACGGCCTTTTATAGTATTATACTGCAAATGTTTTATGTTTAAGGTAATTAATCATTAAATGCAACTTTCCTTGGATGGGGTGTTGTTGCTTTGAAAAATATTATTTCTCAAAAACCTTCTTGCCGGTAATCACGAGAGAACCTGCTGCAAGAACAATCAACAAGGTGATGATGAACGGATTTGCGGAAGAATCACCTGTAGTTGTTCCAACGTAGTCCTTAATTGCTATAGTAAAGTTATCAAGATACATATCATTGCCAGCAGTGGTGGAAATACCAACATACTTAGAATCAGCAGTGAAAGTATAGGTTACCTTCTGCCACTTATCTGATTTGAGATCACCAACAGTTGTGATAACATTAGTGCTCAAAGGCAATGCAATACCTGTATTCGACTTCATACCTATGAGGCTAATAGTGCCTGCTGCATCCGTGACATTTGTGGGCTTGACATAGAAAGTAAGAGTATACTGCCTGCCTTCAGTCAGTTGAACACCCTCATCACGGCAAAGTGTAAATGCCTTGGAGCCTTTCTGATCACCTTTACGGAAGAGAGATGTGCTACCATCGTGAACGTTAGCCTTGTTAAATTCCGCATCACCGCTCTTGTAGAGACTGTATGCACCGGCTACACCGTTGGCCAAGGCCAATTTGGGGAAGTTTTCATAACTTTCACTAAACTTGGCAACAATCCAACTCGCATAGAGAACAAGATCCTCCTTACCCCAAGTCTTTGCTTGGAAAGGAGTAGTGAGTTCCTTGTCAATGTACCAGCCGTTGAAAGCATAATCCTTCTTGGTTGTGGTGGGGAGCTTGGTAATAGGCTCACCGGGGTCACCAGAGATAGGGTCAACCGATTCACCGTCATTAGCATTGAAGAAAATAGCGGTCTTTCCGTAGAGATTTGCACGTGAAACTGTAGAAGAAACTTGGACATCATCTATAAGGATGTGACCGTGACCCGCAATACCAAGTGAGAGATAGACACCGTCACTGTCTTCAGGGGTTGCAGTAAATGTAAGGCTTGCGGTAGTCCACTCGTCAGTAGGCTTGTCGATAACAAGCTTTTCAGGACAAATAGCCCAACTAACCCAACCATTGAGTTTACCTGAGGTTACGCCCTGTATGGTAATATTGTTATCCTCAGAATCGAGCAACTTGTATTTAAAGGTGAAGGTATACTGTTGGCCCTTTTCACAGGTGAAGTGAACATCATCTTTGTTGATATATACACGGTAAGGAGTACCCTTATCAGATGTGTTTGTTGTAGCGTATTTTACCCACCAATCGAGGTAATCGTTACCCTTGTCGTCCTTAAGGAACTTAGCACGTGCTGACACTACACCCTGCTGATAGTTAGAGAAGTCAACAAGGAACGGGTCAACAGCCCATTTTGCATATAAAGTGATATCTTTGTTGCCAAAGAACTTATCCTTGAAAGGAACAGTGAGGTTCTTATCAGCATACCAACCAACAAACTGGTGACCCGAAAGAGTAGGGGTTACCAAAGATGGGAGTGACTCACCAGGGAAGCCGTACAAGGTGGGAATCTTGGTTGTGTTGGCCTCAAAGCTTATACCGATTGCACCTTCAGGAGCCTCTTTGATAGATTCCGCAATCATAAAATCATCAATATAGACACCTGTAGCACCAACATTGCTATACAGAGTGAATAACAGATGGTTCTGATAAGACCACTTTACGCGTTCAAGGTACAGAGTATCGCCGGTTATGAAACTACAGGTAACAGTAGTCCAATTTGTAGAAGTTACTGACTTGCCCACGCCCTTAATAGCGGTTCTTGTGGCAACACTTTCGTCCTTTTGTGAATAATCGCCCTGGTAGAGGTTACACTCTGCCTGTGCCATGTTGTTATTAACAAGTTTAACCTTGAAAGAAACAACATAACTAGTGTTGGTCTTAAGTTCAAAAGCTTTGGAACCTGCAATATCGTAAACAGGAATCATAAAGTTACGTCTGTTATTGTGTGGTGCAGTGAACTTTACAACCTTATTGGTTTTATCTGCAGGGTCGGTTTCAATGGTAACAGTAGACGGAGCCTCGCCTTCAACATGAGCAATGTTGTTGAAATTCAAATATGTACCGTTATATTTTGCATATACGGTAACATCATAATCGGGAACTGTTGTTATTTTATTGGTAAAGTCAGCATCAGTATACCAACCCTCAAAGAAGAGGTAGGAATTGGGGCGGGTAGGATTGGGCAGTTCAAGACCGACTGCTAAGTTATCTACAGTCTTTTCGCCCTGATTGTCAAACACAACCGAACTGATGGTGTTTGAGAACTTGGCGGTTAAATTAACAACGCCTTCGGGGACAACCCACTGACTGTTTACTATTTCGTCACCACAGTACCAACCTGCAAATCCTCTGCCCTCGGGAACATTCTTGGGTCTGGGTGTTGAGGTGAGTTTATTGCCTGCATGAATGAAATCATAGTTACTATCTAATTCACCGTAAGCAGTATCATAAACAATTATAGAAGTGTTAACGGTTCTTACGGTTACAGATTCAACAAGGAACGAGCAACGGCCGGCACTGCTTAAACAACCGGCGGTAAGATTAAGGCAATTATTACCGTTAGCAACCCTGTCACCCTTCAAAACGGTGGTAAGGTACTGCCACTCGTCAGTAGCCTCGGTATGGGTGGCATATTCAATAGTACCCATTTCTTGCTGAAGATGACCGTAACCGATACCGATATAAGCCTCCTTACCCTCGGGGATAAGTTCAGGTTTATACTTTACAGTAATTATGTAATTCCTGTCGGCTTTGAAAACAAGCGTGCCGGTATTATCCGTCGGACCGACACTATCCTTCTTGACAGTAGCCTTTTTTATCCAACCCTTATTAAAAACAGGATCGTTCTTATGAGAAAAACTGAAATGCAGACCTTCGGCATCAACAAACGAGCCCTTGGTATAGTCATTATTAGTTTTATCGGAATCACTAAGGAAATTGTTATTGTTGGGGTCCCAATAGGAGGGTGTGGCCCCGTCGGTAGTCCAATCATAAACCTCGGTGTAGTCGATGACGTTGGACACATTACCTTCTTCTATGGTAATGTAGTCAAATTTCATATACGCTGCACTGAATTTGAAACCGAGATACTTATTATTCAAGGTGGCTGAGGTTGTGAAGATTATAGACACTTCTTTCCAGTCGTTATAAGAAGTGTTACCTTCTTCAGTAGAGTCTGTCTCAATAACATCATCGGTAACTATAGTTGCAACCGAAGCAAGACTCTTATCACGACCGTGATTGGCACTAAGATAAGGGTCAACTGCAGCCATAAGGGTAACTGCGATGCCGACAGGGGTATCTTTTCTGAAAGCATACTTAAAGGTAATCTTATAAGAAGTGTTAGCCTTCATTTCGAAAAGATTGGCTTTCAAAGTGTTTTCGATAGTTCTATCGGTGATAGAAGGAATTTCCGCTCCTGCGTTAACGGTCGCATCCTTAGCAAACCACGCCGAGCCGTTGTGACTAGTAGTGTTGCTCATTTCAAGAACGCCGTTATTCACCCCTTTAGAGGTAGCGTTTGACATTGCAATACCACCGCTATTTGTGCCCTCAAATGTAAGATCAAGCACAGTTGTGCCGTTCCATGAAAGTGCCGAATTATCAGACTCCACGGCCTCAAGATGCATTGCCGAAGAAGCGCCGAAAAACGACACTGCACAGAGAGACAGCAGAAGTGATACAGCACATATGATGCTCACAACTTTCCTGATGTTCCTTGCCATAATAAATTTCTCCTTTTGGATATAAAATGAGCGCAAACACTGCGTCAGGGCGCAAAAATCCCGACACAACTCCACTCTTAACCATATTATAGCAAAGCAAATGTATAAATGCAAGATTTTTATTATGTATTTATGAACAAAATAAATCGAGAATTCTTGTACATTTTGCCAAAACTCTTGCTGAAATGCTTCTAAAACGGTGTTAAATGTGGTCATTTTAACGATTTTTTTGAAGGTTTCGACGTGTTAAACCAATTTTATGGTGGTTTTTTTAGCAAAAACCTCATCTTTTGGTCGTGAGAATATAAGATTCTTCGCGAATTCACCGGTGGAAATGACGAACAAAATATTTTCTTTCTGTTTCACGGTGAGTTATGCTATCAAGTGAGTAGCATATAAACATTATTAGCGGCGGTTTCACCCACAGAAACTGTGCCGTTTCAATTTTAAAGAATAATTTAGTAAAATATTTGTCCAACGGTCGGGGAAAATAGTTTTGGGAGATGAAATTATGAAAAAACGCGATAATTATATGTCCGGAAACAATGCCGATAATGAATTTATAAACGCAAAGGAAGGCGGTACAAATGAGCACGGTTTTCACGTGCCTGTTGACGTCCGTGTGCGTTCATGGGACCCAACACCCGACACTGCAGAAGAAATGATAAACACCTACGGCACCTATGAAATTCAGGCAACTGCTGACACCGAGTTTATGTTCCCCGCCATTTCACAAGGTCTGCCGTCAGAGGACGTGGCCCAAATCCCAAAACATTTCCACGAAGGCATTGTACCCAAATTAAGGGATTAAAAATTTCTTACAAGCACAAAAGCCTTCCTCGTATAAAGAGGAAGGCTTTGTAGTGGCGTTCATTGGTCACCCGTTTTCAATTAATAATCATAATCATAACCATAACTGAACGGCTTTACATCATTGATGATCGATTCGGCAAATTCCTCGGGTACATCATAACGCATAAAGTTGTAAATCTTGGAAGACGTATCGAAACTCTCCACAACAACAGAGGGCTTGCCGCCTATATAGGTCACCCACATTTTGGCTCCTTTGTCGGCGTTTTCTATAAACTGCATAGTTTCATCACAAATGTAGATTCCCTCACCGCTTCGGTTAAAGCCGTCTATAACCGCAGCCTCATCGCTCAAAGCGGTCCTTATTGCCGAAACACTTTCAGCCTTCAAAAGGCGGTATTCATTTATAATTTCTCCAGTTTCTTTATCAAACGAAGGGTCGTAAATGCAATAGCAGTCAAGTTCAAAGTTTTGGATAGCCTTTACCTTTGTATCGTAAAGGTCGCTTCGGCAGTAAACACGATTACAGTCCAAATTATTTTTCCATACACCCGCCACAAGCATTTCGGCATCCTTACCCACGTTCATCCCCTCACCGTAATTCTCAGCAAGTAGTATCGGTACCTCACTATCGGTTACATAGCCGTCAAAATACACACCCGATGGAACTATATAAAGTTCATCGCATTGAGGCAAAAGTTTATACTCTGCACCTTTGAAATTTATCACCGTATGTTCTTCGTTACCCCATCTAGCGGTTTGTTCACGCAATTCATCAACATCGATACACGAACAGAACGAGAGACACAAAAGAGCACTCAAAATAATAACTGCAACAAGTTTTACATACTTCTTCATTGCCTTGTTCCTCCTCACTCAAGATTCAGGCGGTTTTTGATAATGTATCTTGAAAACAAGAAAAAAACAACCGACAGAGCACTGTAAAATACTGAAACGCTCAAAAGCCCAACGTGAACTGCCGCAAGCTGATGAGAAGATACCCATTCAACAACCGTTGCAATAAGTTTTGACATCCACTCTGGCGTTGAAATGACCACAAGCAGAATGATTGTAGCGATTATCTGTGTAATTATATAGTAACCGAAATAGGCACCAAATGCAGCCAAAACACGGTTTTTCTTGGCTATCTGTCCCACCGCAATGCAAGAATAGAACACCAGATAGTTATACATAAGAAGTGTGACCGCCATTAGGATAAACTCTAAGATATAGAAAATGAAATTTGCGCCATAAACCGTAACCCACTTATCCAAAATATATCCTATTGCTTTGAAAACTTCCCACAAAACCTCACCGAAGTTGGCAATGCCCAAAGAGACCAAAACAGTAACGGCCGTTGCAACAACACCTACCACGGCAACAAACAGTTTGGCAAAAATGTGCTGACCCGCCGTTACCGGCAGGGTCATTGAAAGATAGCCCTCTGCCGTAAACAGATTTGTGTAAAATCTTTTGACGCTCAAAGCAACCGATGCCACAAGGCATACAATTATGGAAACCCAAAACATAAATACCGCTGATCCCGAAATGATGCTGTAAGCCGTGGAATCGCTTTCAAAAAGTTGAATAATCCTTGTCAACAAACCCATTCCCAGTGTAATGACTGCTATGGGACACATACTGCGAAAAAAGGCGAAAAACTCGTGCTTTAAAAGTTTCTTTACCATCTAAACACCTCCCTAAACAGTTCATCAACACTCTTGCCGTGTTCCTCGCGGATTTCATCAACCGTCTTATGCAGAACAATATTGCCCTGATTGATAAAAATAACCTCGTCCAACACCTGCTCGATATCAGCAATCAAGTGGGTCGAAATAATAACCGAAGCATTCGGGTTATAATTGTTGATGATGGTTGAAATGACATAGTCACGGGTTGCAGGATCCACACCTGCAATGGGTTCATCCAGAACATAAAGCAGGGCATTTCGGCTCATAACAAGGATAAGACAAACCTTTTCCTTGTTGCCCTTTGACAGATTTTTGAGCTTTGCTTCGGGAGTGATACCTAGTTTTTTTAGCATCTCAAAACCAAGTTCGGGCCTAAAATCGGCATAAAAATCGGTGAACATTTTGACAATCTGCTCAACCGTCATCCATGAATTTAGATAACTGTTGTCGGGCAGATAAGACACGAGTCCTTTGGTCTCAACACCAGGTTCAATACCGTTTATCAACACCCTTCCCTGTGTGGGTGTCAGAAGACCGTTTATTATCTTTATCATTGTGGTCTTGCCCGAACCGTTAGGGCCAAGCAATCCTATAATCTTTCCACTTTTGACGGTCAGGTCAACAGCATTCAGAGCAACAAGTCCGCCATAGTTTTTGGTGAGTTTCTCGCATTTTAGAAGTTCACTCATTATCCCACTCCTTCACTAATTGTTTTGTTTGCTCGGGTGTGTAACCGAGCTTTTGCATTTCGCTGAAAAATGAATTCATTTTCACTTGTGTTAGGTCGTTAACGATATTTTTTGCCGTATCAATACTCTGGCACACAAACCAACCTGAGCCTCTGACCGAATATATAAGCCCGTGCCGTTCAAGCTCTTCAAAGGCTTTCTGAACGGTGTTGGGATTGACCCCTGCTGCCACGGCCACTTCACGCACCGACATCAGTTTTTCGTCGGGTTTGACCTGTCCCGAAGCTATCACAACGCTGAGTTGTTCGCATATCTGGGGACATATCGGTCGGCCCTTATCAAGTTTCCAGTCCAAAAACATTTCTCCTTTCTTCAACTGTACTACTGTACTATAGAGATAATACACTTGTTTTCTCGATTTGTCAAGTGTTTTTCAGAATTTTTCAAAAAAATCCCCAAAACAACCTAAAAAGGCACTCCTTAAAAGGTGTTTTGGGGACGAAAAACTTATTTAACCTCAGGCAGACCTGCGATACTTGTCAGCAATGACACAACCCCCGCCAAAGCAGATGTGCCAAGCACCGCACCCCACCCGACTTCACTGATACTGACACCCACCGGTATCATTGCTATGGCAGTCTGTGCCACCGTTTTAATTGCGCGCACACCCGCCGCCCTGAACCACTTTTTGTGTTTTCTGAACCAATTTCTCATCGTTTACCTCCCCTCTGTTTTATTTATGAAACTCCTCAAGGTCATCAATTCGGTGGTTAGCAACCTTTATTTCCTCATCCACCACCGCCTCGTGCTTCTCAAGTTTGTAAACACGCTCGATAACGCAGTTGTGTTTTTCTACCTTTTTCTCAAGTTGCTCAATGCGGTAGTTGGAAAGTCGGTTTGCGGTGAGAATGCCGAACAAAGAGCCTGACAATGTGCCTGCCAGCGACAGCACCGCCACCAGAACGGTCTCGCTCATTTGGTTACCCCCAGCATCTTTTTCCAAGTGTTGATACCGACCTCGCCATCCACCGCAAGTCCGTGGTTTTTCTGCCACGTTTTTACAGCGTTTTTGGTGTCGGTGCCAAACTTTCCGTCAACCGTTACACCGACAACGCTCTGCACGATTTTTGTGAGATTGTGATACTTATACCCCACAATCCGCTTTTTGCAAACCGCCTTTTTTGCCACCGACTCACACTCGGCACCCCACTTACCGTCGGCACCGTATTTTGGAAAACTGAAACCGTCCTTGACAGCCGACTTCTGCCAATCCCAGACACTGACGGCGGGTTCGGCTTTTTCTTCCTTTACATACTCAATATACGGCAGTTTGCCGTGCTT
>JAZNBS010000040.1:0-48240 GCA_045587185.1 Acutalibacteraceae bacterium | reverse complement strand
AAATGTTTTTAACTAAATATATTTACGATTCATATTTCTTTCAATTTTGATAATTATTATATTGTATTGCTATTTTTACATAAATTATTTGCTTTTGTAGCCAATCAGTTTTTTTGAGATGATACTTGTATTAAACTGATATACGCTATTTGATGATTTAATTTAATTTTTTGATTTTCTGCTGAGATTAATTGATCTTACATAGTCTTTTATAAGTATGATTATATTGATTACATCAGTTAAATAAATCTACATCAATAATGGTTTTATCAAACATAAATTTGGCTTTCAAATTAATTGAACCTTGGTGACTTACTTCTGTCAGTTTTTAAAATATCTTAATCTTAACAATTTTGTATAATTGTTGCTTCGTTTTGTATAATTGCACAAATGTTCTTTTTTTTGTTTGTGTACTTCACTAATAGAAATTATACAAAATATTTTGTATAATTGTATTGTAATACTTATGGCTATATTTAATTATAATTTTGGGATGTGATTTTATGGATCGCAATACATTAAACTCTGCGGCTCCGATTTTAAGAGATTTTTTGGTTTACAGTGAGACTATTAAAGGAAAATCTGCTAAAACTGCCGAGCAATATTACCTTGATCTTTCCCTGTTTTTCAAGTTCTTGAAGTTACAGCGAGGTCTTGTGCCCGATGGTACCGAATTTTCCGACATTATTGTAAATGATATCGATGAAGATATTCTTAAATCGGTTACTATGACCGACCTTTATGCCTTTATTGTCTACTGCAAGAACGAACGTTCCAACGGTGCTGCCGCAAGAGCCCGTAAAGTATCTGCTTTGAGGGTGTTTTTTAAGTATCTGACCAACAATATGCGTATTCTAAAAGTTAACCCTGCGGCTGAACTTGACACTCCAAAACTCAAAAAAACTTTGCCCGTTCATCTGTCATTTGAACAAAGTATTGACCTATTAAGGTCGGTTGACGGTGCAAACAAAGAACGTGATTTTTGTATTTTAACTTTATTTTTGAACTGTGGGATGCGTTTGTCAGAACTTTGTTCGTTAAATTATACGGATATTCGCGAAGATAACTCAATGAAAATCACTGGTAAAGGCAATAAAGAACGTATTATTTATCTTAACGATGCTTGTTTGCTTGCTGTAAAGGCTTATATGCAGGTAAGACCAACTGACGGAGTTGCTCAAAATGATAAATATGCACTTTTTTTAAGTTCAAGAAAAAAACGAATCAGCAATAAGACGGTACAACATATTGTGTACACATTTCTTGAAAAGGCCGGCCTAGGCGGTCAGGGATTTTCTGCACACAAACTTCGTCACACTGCAGCAACGCTGATGTATCAGATGGGCGGTGTTGACATTAGAGTTTTAAAGGATGTTTTGGGTCACGAAAATCTTGGTACAACACAGATATACACGCACGTTGCCGATCGACAGGTTGAAGAAGCATTCAACAGAAATCCATTATCGGAATTTAAACCGACGGTTGCAAAAACCGTCGCTAATAACAATAAAGAAAATTCTGAATGAGTTTTTTAAGGTCAAATATATTGATATTATCAAAGGGAAGTCCTAAATTGGGACTTCCCTTTTTTGTCATTTTATAAAGGTTTGCATATTATGATATAGAAACCGAAACGTAGGTGAAGAACGTGCCATTTAATGCAAGAGAACTTTTGGCAAGAATAATACAGTGTGAAGCAGGCGGAGAGGGTCTGACGGGTCAGCAAGCCGTTGCAACGGTAGTTATGAACCGAGTGCATGTCGCAGGCGGTGAGTATTTGAGAACTGGTCAGGGAGATATACAAAATGTTATATTTCAACCTTATCAATTTGACTGTGCAAGAACTGAAATAGGCGGTCAATATAACTCGCAAAACATTTATAATATGTCACCGACAAGTGAAAATTACCAAGTAGCCGATTGGGCGCTGGCAGGCAATGCACTGCCCGCAGTCGGCGATTGCTTATGGTATTTCAATCCATTTTCCTCAAATTGTGAGCAATATTTTCCGCGAAACGGTTCGGGCGTGTTTCACACCAGAATAAATCAACATTGCTTTTACCGACCGACATCCCAATACTGGGAAACTTAGATTAGGAGTAAATTACATGAATTATATGGGTATGAACAATTCAGAAATGTCAATGAACGCTGATAACGGCGGTTATCAGCCCGCTGTAAGGGACCTTACTCCCGAACAGAGAATGTATATGAGAAACCACCCCGATTCCACTGTAAGCTGGGGTAATAATTACCGTCACGGTTGTATGAATTCAAGCGGTAATATGAATATGGGTAATAATCAAAACGGTATGATGAACGGCAACCGAAACAGTTGGACTAACCAAGGCAATATGATGCCGAACAACCAGGGTAACATGATTACAACCGCACCAAATGGAAATACAATAAGTTTAAGACCTGAAACAATGACCAACACAGACTTTTTACCTGCTTATTTGAGTCAATTTATCGGTCGTTGGGTGCGCTGTGAGTTCTTTATCGGTGATACTGTTGAACAACGCGTTGGCGTTCTGCACGATGTTGGTGCGAGTTACATCATAATCGATGTAATTGAACCGCAGACACTTGTTGTATGTGATATATTCTCATTGAGATTTGTAACAATAGTACTTGATGAAGAGTACGGCAGACTTTTGAGGGTTTGAGTATTTCTAAAAATATACCCGTTACCAAATAGTAACGGGTATATTTTTAAAGTATAGAACATATTAAAGAGTTGTAATTTTATGGAATACCTTTTTGCCTTTCTTGATGATGATGCCTTCACCTTCAAGTTCAGACTTAGTGAAACGTTTTGCGGGGTCGGTAACCTTTTCGTCATTCACCGAAACACCGCCTTGTTGGATAAGACGTCTTCCCTCACCTTTTGACGGCGTAAGACCTGCAAGTACCATAATATCGAGAATTCCTATCTCACCGTTTTGGAACATATCACAAGGAATTGATGTGTTGGGCATATCGGCTTTTGCACCGCCCGAGAACAAGGAACGTGCAGTATTTAAAGCCTTTTCAGCCTCTTGCTCACCGTGTATCATCTTTGTCAGTTCAAATGCAAGACGCTCTTTAACTGCGTTAAGTTCGCTACCCTCAAGTTTCTCATACTCATAAATTTCTTCAAGAGGAATGAATGTGAGAAGTTTCATACATTTGATAACATCAGCGTCATCAACATTTCTCCAATACTGGAAGAAATCGTACGGAGTGGTCTTGTTGGCATCAAGCCAAACGGCGCCGTTAGCGGTCTTACCCATCTTTTTGCCCTCAGAATTAAGCAACAAGGTGATGGTCATTGCGTGTGCGTCTTTGCCAAGTTTTTTTCTTATGAGTTCAGTACCGCCAAGCATATTCGACCACTGATCGTCACCGCCGAACTGCATATTACAACCGTATTCCTTGAATAGATGGTAAAAGTCGTATGACTGCATAATCATATAGTTGAACTCAAGGAAAGAAAGACCTTTTTCCATCCTCTGCTTGTAGCACTCAGCACGGAGCATATTGTTTACCGAGAAACAAGCACCAACTTCACGAAGAAGTTCAATATAATTAAGTTTCAACAGCCAATCGGCGTTGTTTACCATCTGTGCTTTGCCTTCGCCGAACTCAATAAATTTACTCATTTGGTCTTTAAAGCAGTCACAGTTATGCTGAATAATCTCAGGGGTCATCATACTTCTCATATCAGTACGTCCTGAGGGGTCACCGATATAGCCTGTACCGCCACCTATAAGTGCGATGGGTTTATTACCCGCCATCTGCAATCTTTTCATAAGGCAAAGTGCCATAAAGTGACCGACGTGCAGACTGTCTGCCGTTGGGTCAAAACCTATATAGAAAGTGGCTTCACCTGCATTGACCATCTTTCTTATTTCTTCTTCGTTGGTAACCTGAGCAATCAACCCACGTTCAACGAGTTCATCATAACAAGTCATTAGAATTCCCTCCAAATTAAACTAAAAGATATATTATCACAGATTCTGATGATTTTCAATAAGTTCTTTTGCGGTTTTGTAAAGATTTTCAGTCATACTTGAGCCAGACATAATACGCGCAATCTCGTTTATACGCTCGTCACCCACAATAGGTGTTACATCGGTATAGGTATTGGAATCGGTAGACGATTTCTTAATAAGATAATGATTGTCTGCTGAAGCGGCAATCTGTGCAAGATGGGTCACACACAAAACCTGTTTATCCTTTGATAAAACCTTCATCTGACGGCCGACCTTATCGGCAGCCTTTCCGCTGATACCTGTATCTATTTCATCAAATATCAAGGTGACTGCATCATCAAACGAACTCATGATACTTTTAATAGCCAACATAATACGTGAAAGTTCACCGCCCGAGGCAATCTTTGCAAGCGGTCTTGCCTCCTGACCCAAGTTCGCAGAAATAAGAAATTCAATCTCATCACAACCGTCAACAGTGTACATTTTAGGTTTAATATTTACAATGAAGACAACTTTAGGCATCTCAAGGTACTGCAGACAATCGCAAACACGCTTGGCAAAGTCATCTGATGCGTTACGGCGAGCATTGGTTAAAGCATTTCCCTTTTCAACCAGCCTGTCTTCCAAAATTTCAGATTGTTTTTCAAGGTCTGCAATCAAATCATCCGAAACGGAGATATCTTCAAGTTCCTGTTTGGCATTTAACAAGAACTCAATAACCGAAGCCTCGTCGCCGCCGTACTTTTTGTTGAGCATATTGATAAGGTCAATCCTCTGTTCACACTCATCAAGTTCGTTTGGGTCAAAAGTAATACTTTCGCATATGTCCCTTATTTCCGCGGAAATATCGGTTATTTCACCGACCGCAAAGTCAAATCGTTCAAGCAGTTTTTCGGTTCCTTTTAAAATATTTGAAACAGCAGAAAATTCTTTTAATGACTGAGAAAGAGAGGTTTGTGCACCTGAAGTATCGTCATTACCAAAAAGTAAGGTTCTGCATATTTCAAGCGACAAACGAAGTTTTTCAGAATTACGGATAAGGTCGCGTTTTTCAAGCAGTTGTTTCAATTCGCCAATCTTGACATCGGCGGCCTCAATCTCATTTATCTGATACTTCAAAAGGTCAATACGACGCAACTTTTCATTTTCATCGGTTGAAAGACTTTTTAATTTGCGGCGGACTGCACGAAGTTCAAAATAACAAGCACGATAATCGTCAATAATAGTAACGTAATCACCGAAAGCGTCAATAATACCAAGATGTTTTTCAGGGTCAAGCAAGGATTGATTATCGTGCTGACCGTGAATATTTACAAGCATTCTGCCGACATCTCTTAAAGCGGCAACATTGACCGACACACCGTTCACCTTACACAAACTGCGACCGTCAGCGTTGATGGTTCTCAACAACATAACACTGCCGTCATCACAATCAACTCCGTACTCGGCAAGTTTTTCTTTCACAGAGCCTGAAACATCCTCAAAAACAGCCGATACAGTGGCTTTATCGCAACCCGACCTAACTAACTCCTTAGAAGTTCTCTGCCCTGTAACGGCATTTATCGAGTCAATAACGATGGACTTGCCTGCACCTGTCTCACCTGTAAGGACATTAAAACCGTGAGCAAAATCAATATTACATTTTTCAATAATAGCTATGTTTTCAATATTGATCGATCTTAGCATACATTTTCCTTATTTTATAATTTCTTGCAACATTTCACAAAGAGCCGCTGCATCGTCTTGCGTTTTTGTAATAACAAAAATTGTGTCATCCCCCGCCAAGGTTCCCAAAACATTCTCGCACTTCATCATATCGAGTGAGGTGCATGCGCCTTGAGCCATACCGGGATGGCATTTGATAACGACGTCATTCATAGAATATGCAACCGATATAACGGAATGGGCAAACATATCAATGTATTTTATCGATTTTGCAGAGGCACTGCCATTGACCGCATATCGGTAAATACCGTTAGAGTCAAGCATTTTTACAATGCGAAGTTCCTTGATATCACGCGAAACAGTTGCCTGTGTTACATCAAAACCTGCATCAAACAGTCTTTGTTGAAGTTCTTCTTGGGTATCGATGGGGAAATCCTCAATAAGATGAAGTATTTTTGATTGACGTTCCTTTTTCATAACGTCCTCCTTTAATAATTATCGGTCTTTACCGACAGTATTTTATAGACCGAAACATCGTTAAGTTTTATAAATTTTGCGGTTGTTTTTGAAATACTTATATTAACCGTGGATTCTTCATCTAGTAAGAATCCGATTCGGCCGTCACACAAGAGGTTTATGCTTTTATCGGACTTACCTTTGACTGAAATTGAAATTGGCTTTGAACCGTCAACAACCATTGACCTAGTAACAAGTGTGTGTGGACAAACGGGCGTAAGAATAATACATTTCATCTCTGGGTCAACAACAGGTCCGCCTGCGGACAGTGAATAAGCGGTTGACCCTGTTGGCGTTGCGGCAATAATACCGTCTGCGCGATATTCCATTGAGTCATTACCGATGTTCAACTTAATATCAATCATATTAGATAATGCGTCTTTGGAAATTACGGCATCGTTAAGACATTCACAACTATCAATAAATTTGCCGTTTTTGAATTTTTCGACCTTTATCATACACCGTTCTTCAATGCTGTATTCATCAGTCAGCAAACGTTTTATAATATCAAGTTCGTTCTGAGCTACCGAAGCCAGATAGCCAAGATGACCTGCGTTAATACCAAGAATCGGACAGTTAAACATTGCGGCCGTTTTAGCAACCTTAATTATCGTTCCATCACCGCCGATGACAATGACAACATTAGTATTTTGTGGAATTACAGGTTCACAGTGTTTACAAAATTCATTCATTTTAATGTCAATGCCGTCTGCACTAAGTATATCTGAGACCTTGTTTGCAAGGCAAAGGCCCGAATCACTTTCAGGGTTATAAATTATTAGAATGTTCAAAGGAAAACCTCCTTTACTTGTCTAACTCAAGATGTGATTTTTCAACAATTTCTTTAGCGGTAATACCGCAAATATCACTGGACGAATCTGTCTTTTGTATGTAGACAAGATATTCAATGTTGCCCTCAGGACCTTTTACCGGTGAAAAATCAAGGCCAAGAACGCTCATGTTGTTATCAAGAATCATTTTTACGGTCTTTTCCACAACTTCAACGTGTACAGATTTTTCACGGACAACACCTTTTTTACCAACCTTGTCCTTCCCTGCCTCAAATTGCGGTTTTATAAGGCAGACTGCCCTTGCGCCATCTTTCATAATGTTACGCATAACTGGAACTATTATTGAAAGAGAGATAAACGAAACATCAACCGAACAAAAATCCAACTCTTCGGGTATCTGTTCGTGAGTGACGTATCTGAAATTTGTGCGTTCCATATTTACAACGCGTTCATCGGTACGAAGTTTCCACGCAAGTTGACCGTAACCAACGTCAATAGCGTAGACCTTTTTAGCACCGTTCTGCAACATACAGTCAGAAAAACCACCTGTCGAAGCACCAATATCAGCGCAAACGCAATCATCAAGTCTGATATTAAACGATTGCATTGCTTTTTCCAATTTCAGACCGCCACGGCTGACATATTTTAAAGGATTACTACGCACTTCAATAACATCGTCATCCTTGACCGTCAGACCTGCTTTATCGGCTTTTTGATTATTGACATAAACAACGCCTGCCATAATGAGCGTTTTTGCTTTTTCTCTGCTTTCGCAAAATCCCTGTTCAAAAACAGCAGTGTCAAGTCTTTTTTTATTGTTCAAAATTTATAACCTCTTTAACCTTTTTGATAATCGAAGCACTGTCAAGACTGTAAAGTGCCCTTTGCGAAGAGACCGATGCCTGTTTAACAAATCCCGTAACAGCCGAAGCGGAATATTTACCTGTAAAACCGCTATTTATCAATGCAAAACCCGTTTTTTCGGCAATACCGCCGTATAAAATACCTTCTTCAAAGAAGAAAATATTTTCATAATTGTTTAAATCATCAACAAATCCCAAAGGTAACGGAAATATCTGTTCAAGTTTAATTACAGAAAGTTCAACACCGTATGATTGCAATGCCTTTTGAGCCTTTAATGCTTCACACACCAGTGTTCCGTATGTTACTATACAACTCTTGCCCGAACCGTATACAGAATACCCGTCAAACTGCTGTCTATCGTCTGGAACAATGGGCTCTGTACCTCTCGGATATCTGATGGCCACAACACCTATCGGATTTTTAAGACGTTGTTCTAGCATTGTTTCAAGTTCAGAATAATTACTCGGCGAGAAAACTTTAATATTTGGTATAGTTGAAAGGAAAGCAACATCAAAAATACCTTGATGCGTCTCACCGTCATCTCCAACAAGACCTGCACGGTCAATACACAGTGTCAAAGGCAAGCCTTCAATAGCAACATCGTGTATTATCTGGTCATATCCTCTTTGTAAAAAGGTGGAATATACCGCAAAAACAGGCTTGAGACCGCTTTTTGCAAGACCTGCGGAAAAAGTGACAGCGTGTTCTTCAGCAATTCCTACGTCAAAAAACCGCTCCTTGAAACGTTTGGAAAACTCCGTTAGTCCTGTACCCGAAGTCATTGCGGCAGTAATTGCACAAATTTTTTCATCCTTTTCCCCTAATTCACAAAGCTTGTCCCCGAAAACTGATGAAAAATTCTTTTTTGACTGTGGTAATTTACCCGTGCTTTTGTCAAATCTTGAAACACCGTGAAAATCGCCTGCATTATCCTCAGCAGGTTTAAACCCTTTCCCTTTGATAGTTTTGGTGTGTATCAAAACAGGACGGTCAAGTTCTTTGGAAATCTCAAAAATTTCGCAAAGTTTCTGAATATCGTGACCGTCAACAGGTCCCATATAATAAAATCCAAGAGATTCAAAAATGTTACTGTTATAAATTGCGTTTTTTAACATCAGTTTAATATGGAAAACCGATGAATATAAAAACTTTCCGATTAAAGGTATCTTTTTAAGAAATCTTTCAACGCCAAACTTGAATTTAAAATATTTTTTACGCGTTCTTATTGTACTTAGATGTTTTGCCAATGCGCCCTTGTTCTTGGATATCGACATTTTATTGTCATTTAAGACAACAATGAGGTTTGCGTCCTTCTTTCGGACGTTGTTAAGAGCCTCATAAACCATACCGCCCGTCAACGCTCCGTCACCTATCACAGCAACTGAAAATCCGTCTTTGTCCAATATTTCATTTGCAACACACATACCGAAAGCCGAAGATACGGAAGTTGAACTGTGACCTGTAATAAAGGGGTCGTGTTCACTTTCCTGTGGCTTCATAAAGCCTGAAATACCGTTTTCACGCCTCAAGGTATCAAACTTATCAAAACGACCTGTCAAAAGTTTGTGGGGATAACACTGGTGACCGACATCAAACACAATGGTATCCTTAGGTGATTCAAAACAACGATGCAAAGCTACCGTCAGTTCAACTGCACCCAAGTTGGATGCAAGGTGGCCGCCGTTTTGTGAAACCGTCTCAAGAATTTTCTCACGCATCTCGGCACACAACACGATAAGTTCCTCATTATTAAGATTTTTGACATCGTGCGGTGATTCAAATTTCCCGAGAAAACGATATTCCATTAAACAACATCCTTTATTTTTTTCTTCCCACAAGTGCGAGAGCAAATTCTTTCAGTGTAACAGCATTCTTGCCGAATGCTGTTAGGGCATCTATAGCCTCATCGGTAAGTTTCTGCACATCCAACTGCGCTTGGTTGACGCCTACCAATGACACATAGGTAGATTTCCGTGATTCGGCATCACTTCCTATGGGTTTGCCAAGTTCTTCATTGGTGCTGATAACATCGAGAATATCATCTCGAATTTGAAAAGCAAGACCGATTTTTTCGGCAAACTCTATCGCGGCATTTATCATTTTGTCATTTGCGCCTGCCAGTATACAACCAATCATAGCAGCCGCTTTAATCAATCCGCCCGTTTTCAATCGGTAAAGTTCATTCACAACTCCCAAATCAGCGGTTTTGTCTTCATATTTTAGGTCGATAATCTGACCGCCTATCATACCGTTGGAACCTGCACATTGGGACAAAACCTTTGCTGCTTTGCATATACGGTCATACGGTACATTTTCGGTAGACAGTGCAACATAAAAAGCGTCATTCAATAATGCGTCTCCTGCAAGCAAGGCAGTCGACTCTCCGAACTTTATATGACAGGACGGCTTGCCACGACGCATATCATCATCATCCATACACGGCAAATCATCATGGATAAGCGAGTATGTATGTATCATTTCCAAAGCGACTGCAAAGTTAATCGCATTTTCAGGTTTTCCGCCTGCAACACGCATAAACTCCATTAAAAGACACGGTCTTATGCGTTTTCCGCCAGCTTCAATACTATACCTCATAGCGTCGTAAAGATGAGAGTACTCACAGTTTCTCAACGCTAATTCTTCACTCAACTTCTGTTCAATATCATTGATATATTTCTCAAACATAATTCAACCTTTAATCATTAGTATAATCAGATATGTGCTCAATTTTCTGACGTGCGGTCTCAAGTTGCTTTTTGCACTCAACAGAAAGTTGGATGCCCTTGGAATAAAGTTCCAACGATTCGTCAAGTCCGCAATCACCGGATTCTAACCTTTGCACGATGCTCTCAAGTTCTTTAAGATTATTTTCAAAGGATACACTCATAATTTATACCTCTCGGTCGATAATACTTTACATTCTGCGTTTCCGTCAACCAGTTTTAACATCACTGTATCGTCAACATTCAAATCGTCGATGCTTTTAACCGTTGTTCCCTGCTTTTCGGTTATCGAAAAACCTCTCAAAAGGATTTTAGCGGGGTTCAAAACATCAAGTTTTGCAGTCAATTCCGACAACCGATTGACTGCGTTTGAACTTATTTTATTGAACGAGACATCAAGCCGATGTTTAAAATTGTCAAGACTCAAAGAAAGGCGGTCAACTGTACCGAATTCATCGGTTAAAACCTTTCTTGTTGTTAAATTATCAATTTTATTTAGCAAAGAATCAATATATGATTTTATATAAACATCAAGATGCTGTTTACAACTGATAACACCTATAAGAATCTCAGAGCGGTCGGGTACGGCAATTTCAGCGGCGGCTGACGGAGTAGCAGCCCGTTTATCGGCTGCAAAATCGCATATTGTAAAATCGGTTTCATGGCCCACAGCCGATATTACAGGAATTCTTGATGAAGAAATTTTCCGTGCAAGGTTTTCATCATTAAAACACCACAGGTCTTCTGCAGAACCGCCACCGCGGCCAATGATGATTACATCGCAGTCGGTGGCATTATTTACCTTATCAAGTGCATTGCACATCTGTATAGCAGAGCCATCTCCTTGCACTTTTACAGGGCACATAACGAGTGTTGCCAAAGGCCAACGTCTGCCAATAACACTTATCATATCTTGAACTGCGGCGCCCGTTTCTGATGTGATTATTGCAATTTTTTGCGGAAATTGCGGTAATGGTAGTTTTTTACTTTGGTCAAACAATCCTTCTTTAGAAAGTTTGTCTTTTAATTGCTGAAAAGCAATGGCAATACTACCCGCACCATCAGGCTGAATATCGGTAACATACAACTGATAAGCACCGTCACGTTCATAAAGAGTAACACCCGCACGGCAAATAACCCTCATTCCCTCTTGCGGTAAGAATTTCAGTTTTACAACCGAAGATTTAAACATCACTGCTTTTACGGCTGCATCCTCATCCTTTAAGGTGAAATACATATGACTGCTGAATGAGTTTATCTTAAAATTGGAAATCTCACCCGAAACAAATACACTTTTTAGGTTAAAATCGGAGTCTAAAACAGATTTGACATACCTATTTAATTGTGAAACGGTAATCAACTGTCCGTTCATTTTGTCCTCCATTATTTATTATGCAAAATTGAAGTCATAACAGCGGTGCCTACAGCGTTGTCACTTGAAAGTTCGGCACTTGCAAAAAAAGCTCCGTATTTTTCAGTTATATGTTTTCTGATATAAGTGTTAGACATTACACCGCCAGCAAAAACAAACGGTATATCGCCGAATTCTTGCTTTAATTCATATGTCATTAGGTCAACAGTCTCACAAAGATAAGCAATAGTGAATAGTGCAATGTCTTCTTTAGGCGTTCCCTTTTCAAGCAGTTGCTTTGCTTTGTTTTCAAGACCCGAAATACTGCAATCGGCACCCTTCATACTAGGTCTCGGTTTTTGTGGCAGACTTCCAGATTGTGATAATGCATCAAGTTCTTTTCCTGCTGGAAACGGCAAACCCATCATAACACCGACACGGTCAACCGCCTGACCCATTTTTAGGTCTAACGATTTTGCTACTATTGTTGTCTTAAAAAATTCATTTTTATCATATTCGGTAAGTAATGCCTCAGTAGTTCCGCCTGAAATATGAAATGAGATGAATTTCTGACCGATAAGGTCAAGTTTATTTGCCGAAAATAATGCAGCGGCAACGTGACCTGCCTGATGGGAAAATTTATAAAGCGGTATCCCCATTGCTGACGAAATAGCCGATGCAGCCGAAACACCCGCCAAAAAACAAGGCATATAACTATCAGAAAGCGGTCTCGGACGGTCTGAAACACCTATGGCGTTAATTACATCTGAATCTTTACACGCAAAACTAATTATATCAGGCAACGCTTTGGTATGGTGAAACAAAGCGTCACTTTGCCTGAGGCCAATGCTTCCCTGTTCAACAGGCAATAAACGTCTTGAGTTGATAAAAGCACCGTTTTGAGGACAGTATGAAGCGCAGGATGTCGTATAATTGCTTGTATCAATTCCTAAATAACAACACATTTTATTTGTTGCGGACAATGCTTCCCAAAACTCCGTTTACAAAGGAAGCGTCATCGGTTGTGGAGTAGGTTTTGCACAGTTCAACAGCCTCATCAATAGAAACGGCTTCGGGAATATCATCCATATAAAAAATCTCATATACTGCAAGACGCAAAACAGCCAGAGATACTTTTGAAAGACGGTTGATAACCCATCCCGATAAATGCGTAGCAATCTTTTCGTCGATTACATCTACGTGCTCAAATGTACCTGTAAAAGCCTTAACGGTATATCCGTCCTCATCCTCCAAAAAATCTCTGCATTCACGCGCAGCGTCAAGTATATTCTCAACCGATTCGTTGTTTATCCCTTTTTCAAATATAAGGACAAAGGCTTGATTTCTTGCTTCTTTTCTTGTCATAAAAACACCTGCTAACTAAATATTCAAATAATTGCATTTTTATTCATTTTATATAATACTACTATTTTACTTTAAATTCAAGTTATATTTACCCTTTTAACGGCTTTTTCAACATATTTTTTTGTTGCAATATACATTAAAAGCGGTTATAATGACATTGAATAGTTTAAATTTAAAATTTGGAGTATGTTATGAACAAAAAATTCAGAAACAGTCTTTTCGGTTTTAATAAAGAAGATGTTATGAAATATATTTACGAATCAAAAGAGGCCGAAAGCAAACTGAAACAAAATATCAAAGAAGTTGAGTCGCTTAATTTAGAACTTTCCGATAAGTGCAGTGTGCTCGAAGAAAAGATTTCAGAAATTAGTGCTCAACTTGATGAATTTAAAAAGCGTGAGGATGAAATTACCCGATTGGGTCAATCAATTGGACGTTTGTATCTTGTGGCGCAGGCCAATGCAGGCACTATTTTAAATGCCGCACAAGAAAACGCAAGGTTGAGTAAAATCGCCGTTGAAAAAAATATGTCGGTTGTTGATGATACCGAAACTGAACTATCAGAAATCAGCCGACTTTTGGATGAAAAAACCAAATCTTATCTTGATGAAGTTGCACAACTTAAGAGTATCATCGCACAAACCAAATCACGTATTGAGGATAATGATTCGACTATTGATGAGGTTGCGTGTGATTCAGAAAACGTGCTCAAAGGTGTTACTGAATGAAAATCCATTACCTTAATACATCCGATTTAAAACTTAATACCGAAAATTTAATTGTCGGTGACAAAGTTTTTCTTTCAGGTACCGTTTATACAGCGCGTGATGCCGCACACGGCAGAATAATGCAGATGTTAAACAATAATGAGTCCTTGCCTTTTGAAATAAACGGCGCCAGTATCTACTATGCAGGCCCCACCCCCTCACCAAACGGTCTTGCTATTGGCAGTTGCGGTCCCACAACCTCAGGTAGAATGGACTCTTACTCCCCTGCCTTACTTGACTTGGGTCTTTGCTGTATGATTGGCAAAGGTGAACGCAACAGCAATGTTTGTGATGCAATAATCCGCAATAAGGCCGTTTATTTATGTGCAATCGGCGGTGCGGGTGCACTTGCATCAAAATGTATTATCTCATGTGAAGTTATTGCCTTTGAAGATTTGGGTTGTGAGTCGATAAAGAAACTGCAATTTAAAGATTTTCCGCTTATTGTAGGTATTGATTGTCACGGAGGAAATCTTTTTAATAGTTAAAATTATGCCAAAAAACAATTAGCCGACTGTATAAACAGTCGGCTTGATTTTTATATTTTTTGTGTATAAAATTAAAAGGAAATCATACCTTACGGTGCGATTTCCTTTTAGATGGCGGAGACGGCGAGATTCGAACTCGCGGGGGATTGCTCCCTAACTGATTTCGAGTCAGCCCCGTTATGACCACTTCGATACGTCTCCGTATATGCAAAATACAATTTTTAGTAAAACAAACTATTGAATTTATACCGAACGGGGCGCCCCGTTATGTCCTGTTGCGGTGCCCGAAAAAATCATCGCATCCATTGGTGCTCGATTTTGTTAGACCGCGGCCACTCCTTATTGCTCGCTTCATCTGCCACCGGCAGCGCTCGCAAACGTCCCCACTTCGATACGTCTCCGTATAATAATATAGTTGTCGATGCAACAGTGTTATTATAAATTCCAAATGTTAATTTGTCAACACTTTTTTAAATAATATGTGCGTTCTTTATGAAAGCCTTATAAAATGAAATATTTTGCCTTTCGGCAAAATGTGAAATTAAATCCACCCACCACCACAGTGATTTCATTCGAGCGAAGCGAGATTTTCACATTGCGAAGCAATATTTCACCCACCCGTAGGGTGTATTTAGTTGAAAAAGACCTTGTCGAAAGACAAGGTCTTTTTCTGGCGCGCTGAGAGGGACTCGAACCCCCGACCTACTGCTTAGAAGGCAGTTGCTCTATCCAGCTGAGCTATCAGCGCTTATTCGTTCTCATAAAAAACGCCCATAAACCGATGACTGTTGCCAACGGCCGGGCATTTTTGGAGCGGGTGATGGGAATCGAACCCACGTAACCAGCTTGGAAGGCTGGAATTCTACCATTGAACTACACCCGCATCATTGCGACGCAGTATATATTACCATAAACTGCGTCGCTAGTCAAGAGAAATTTTAAATTTTTGTGTAAGAAATTTTAACACTCTGGTCAAACTCGGCTGTTATTGATTTAAAATCAACATCAGGGTTGTCAATTAAAAGACTGATAATTTTATCCTCAACCTCTCTACGTATCATCTTACGCAGTTCCCTAGCCCCCGATTTTCCGTCACATTTATCTGCAAAATATCCGCAAATATTATTATCATATTCAAACTCAATATTGCGTTCCTTAAGCAACGGTTTAAGTTCATCAAGAATCAAAGAGGCGATTTTTTTGAGCGAGTCAGCGGAAAGCGGAGAAAAAGCAATAATATCATCCACACGTCCCAAAAACTCCGGTCTTAAAAAGTCTTTCAACGCCTTCATAGCCTTATCCTTTGAGGCTTCAGCAACAGTTTTATTGAAACCAAGCAAAGTTCCGTTATTATCACTGCCTGCGTTGGAAGTCATAACAAGAACTGTGTTTTCAAAATTGACCGTTCTCCCCTGCGAATCAGTTATCCTACCGTCATCAAGAATCTGTAACAGAATATTTAGTATATCGGGATGTGCTTTTTCAATCTCGTCAAAAAGAATTACGGAATATGGCTTTCTTCTCACCTTTTCGGTAAGTTGACCAGCCTCATCGTATCCCACATATCCGGGAGGAGCACCAATGAGTTTGGAAACAGCGTGTTTCTCCATAAATTCCGACATATCAAGCCTTATCAAAGCATCGGGAGTGTTAAACATCTCCTTGGCAAGCACCTTTACAAGTTCGGTTTTGCCTACACCTGTTGGGCCAACAAAAATGAATGATGCAGGTCTGCGATGGCTTGAAATCTGCACACTTGAGCGTCGCACACCTAAAACAACGGCTTCAACCGCTTCATTTTGGCCAATGATATGCTTCTTGATGTTATCCTCAAGCGAAGACAGTTTTTCAAGGTTGTTTTGTTTTACCTTGGCGGCAGGAACACCCGTCCATAACTCAATAACACGGGCAAGGTCATCAGGTGTTACTTTATTTTTCGATGCCTGAGGTTTGGCCTTTTCAACAGTTGTTTTCGCTTTTTCAAGTTCAAACTTTACGTTGGCTATTCGCTCATAATCGGGAGATTCAACATCACCTTCAAGCAGAGCCAACTCATCAGACAACTCTTTTGAGCGTTTTTCGGCCAAAAACAGTTCATCGATTGCCTTATTTCTAAGACAGGCACAAGCACAGGCTTCATCCAGCAAATCTATGGCCTTATCGGGCAAAAATCGGTCATTGATATACCTTTCCGACAGTAACACTGCACTGCGTACAATCTCATCCGTTATCTTAACATTATGGTAATTTTCATAATAACCTCTGATTCCGCTAAGCATTTTGACAGACTCCTCAACTGACGGCTCTTCAACCGTGACAGGTTGGAACCTGCGCTCCAAAGCAGCATCTTTTTCAATGTACTTGCGATACTCCTTAAAAGTCGTAGCGCCGATAACCTGAATTTCACCGCGTGATAAAGCAGGTTTTAAAATGTTACCAGCACTCATTGAACCTTCTGAATCACCCGCACCGACAAGATTATGAACCTCATCAATAAACAAAATGATATTGCCCTCAGCCTTAACTTCGTCAATAAGTCCTTTAATTCGGCTTTCAAACTGACCTCTAAACTGAGTTCCTGCAACAAGTCCTGTAAGGTCAAGCAACATAATTTCCTTATCAAGGAGTTTTGCCGGTGCATCTTTAGCAGCAATTTTTAAAGCGAGACCTTCGGCAATAGCAGTTTTACCGACACCTGGTTCACCGATAAGGCATGGGTTGTTTTTTGTGCGTCGTGACAATATCTGAATTGTTCTGTAAAGTTCAGCGTCTCGACCGATTATAACATCCAGTTCGCCGTTACGTGCCTTGGCAGTAAGGTCGGTACAAAATTGCGAAATAAACTTACGTTTTTTAACTTTTTTCTTATCTTTCTTTTTATCATCGGGCTCTGTTTCGGTAGAATCGGGCTGACCTGCTTTATCCATATTCCCAAAAATATTGTTAAGAAAAGGAAAAGTCTGTGCTCCGCCTAAAGAAAAAGCATCATCGCCGTCCTCCGACGGTTCTAATCCCATATCTTCAGGGTTAATCATACCCATAAACTGTTCGCTCATAGCCTCAATATCTTCATCCGAAATATTGAAGTTTTTAAGCATATCATTAATGGGCTGAATTCCTGCTTTTTTAGCGCAAACAAGACAAAGCCCTGCCCCCTCACCCACTTTGGCGCCGTCCTGACTCATTCCTTGGATAAAGACGACTGCAGGTCTCTTTTTGCATTTGTAACAAAGTTTATTCATAAGGTCTCCTTAAAACAGAACTAACCGTGTTCTGACAAGCCGATACCACGGCAAAAGAAATTAATTTACTATTTTGGTAAACAAATTGAACAAGTACGTTGACTCGACAGTCTCTTTGGTAATGCCAAGAACTCCCTCGGGTCTGACTTCAATAACAAGTGTTAATACATAGCAAACAAGCAATACTACAATAATACCTCTTAAAATGCCAAAAATACCGCCTAAAATTGTGTTGGCAGCGTTAAGCACAGGTAAGTGCGATACGATATCAAGAACTTTACCAAGCAAGCCAATAAGTATTTTAAGCACAAAGAAGAGAATTATGAACAAAACAACCTTTAAAAGGTTTATGACAATAGGTCTCGCAACCTTTTGGCTTAAGGCTTCTGCAACCCTAAGCGCGGTATCTTCGGTTGTCTCACCGATGCTGTTATCGATAACACTATCAATATCCACACCAAGTGATTTTGCGGCATCCCTTATTTCATCGGGAATATGTACAATAAGTTCGCCAACCTCCTCATCAACATTTGCCTCGATAGCGGTACTTATACTGTCGGTAATTGAACTGTCAAAAAATGTATCATAAGCAAAGGTTGCCAAGGGACTCGAAAGTAATGCAGCCAAAATCAAAGCCAAAGCAAAACTCACAAGGCTGACAAGTTCTTTAATAAATCCGCGATGTTTTCCAATAAAGAAGAAAGCAAGTACGATACCAAGAACGATAACATCAATAATAATAGACATAAACAATCCCCCAATAAATTATTGTTTGATTTTGACAAGTTTTGCATTGTCAATAACCAGAATATCGGCATCCTCAGACAGTCCCACAAAAATACCGCTTAATTCGGATGCATAATTCCCCAAAAGTTGACCGTTGTGATTATAAATATAAACCTCATTGCCCGAAAGCAAAGCAATTTTATTCTCACTGACGCATACATCAATTACCGTTGAATTGAATTCAAAGCAGGTTTTAACCTTTCCGCTTTGTGAAACTACGGTGATGTTGTTTATCTGTTCATTATCCTCACGGCCCCACACAACACAAGATACTCCGTTTACGTCATAATCATAACATCTTATCGTGCCTGATATGTTCAGGTCAATGTGGTTATCACCGTTCCACGGTACAATATAAGCACGGTTAAAACCGTTGGCTAAAACATAATTTTCATTGCATGATGAAAGTGATGAGACAATATCGTTATATTTGTAGGTTGTTTCGGGAGAACTGCTGTCAAATGAAAGTATATAAACAAAAGATTGGAATGAGCCTTCTTTTGAATCAATAAGACTCAAAGCAATTTTTTCGCCGTCATCGGCCACTGCAATGTCTGTAACATAATAATTTGCGGCATTCCATTTAAAAATGGGATCTGTCCCCTGTTTATAATCCTTATCATAAACATAAACCGTATTATGGTATGAATCCGAATCGGTTACAACTGCAAAGGTTCCATCACGGCCAATGTCAGCAGAAACTATATTGTCGTCAAACTGTAGTGAATAAAGTTTATCGGAATAATTAAAAACCGATACTGTATAACGGTCACGGTCAAACAGAAGATACCTTGCTTGCGACATCTTCAAATTCGGGTTTGACATACCGTGTGAAACCGCCTGAACAAGTTTACCGTCATTATTGTATAGTTCAAAAAACGACCCGTTGAGAACACATTGCATACCGTTCCAATGATAATAGGACGTTGGATTGGTTGAATATACATTTATGGGGTACTTACCCTCACCCATCGCAACATAACCGTTCTGAACGGCTTCTATCAATCCCGTCGGAGACAATGCGTTGAACACAATAAGTAAAACAATGATTACTCCAATAACAGCATACGTAATATATCTCGCAATCCTTCTTCGTTTTCTTGAGCCGTTTATTACCTCAAGTTTTGATGAACCTTTAGTACCGTTACTGCCATCATCAATGTTATTATGTTTTGACCTGTGCTGTTTCTGCTCAGATTGAAGGTCTCCCGATTTAGGATTCTTATCTCTTTTTCTATTAAACTTAAACTTATTCAACTTGATTTTTCGCTTTTTTCTGTCAGTTGCCATATAAAACTCCAATCAAATATCATAATGAACCTTATGAAGATAAAGACCGTGAGGTTTTACAGTAAAACCTGCTGCAGAACGGTCACAAGCCTTTAAAATATCAGGAACACTGTCAGGTAAAAACTTTCCGCTGTTTACATCAAGAAGAGTTCCGACAATAATACGCACCATATTATATAAAAATCCGTTAGCAGTAATGCTTATAATTACATCGTCACCTTGACGTTCAACAAAACATTCAAAAACTGTTCTGACCGTATCAGTCACAGAAGAACCGCTAGCACAAAATGAAGCGAAATCGTGCTCGCCGACAAGATGTTTACAAGCCTTATTCAATAAATCAACATCAATATGACGATTAACCCTTAAATAATACTTTTCCTTAAATGGGTCAGGATACGGTGAATTATATATTTTGTATATATAAGTTTTTCCGTTGGAAGAGTACCTTGAGTGGAAATCATCAGGAACAACCCTGCAACCGACTGCACAAATATCATGAGGCAACCTCATATTAAGTGCAAACGGTATTTTTTCTGGGAAAATTCCCGTTTCACTGTCAAAGTGCAGACAAAACATATTGGCATGAACACCTGAATCAGTTCGACTGCAACCCGTTACACCGAGTTTTTCCTCGCCTGTCAGTTCAATGAGCGCTTTTTGCACGGTTTCCTGTACCGAAATACCGTTCGGTTGAACTTGCCATCCGCAAAAGTTGGTGCCGTCATATTTAATTGTCAGCAAAAACCTTTGCATAAAGCACCTCAATCTAAAATTTTAAATAAACGTAATGAAAGCAATAATATGATTGTAGAACACATTTATTAGAACAGAACTAACAAACACTGCACAGACCAGAATGGTTGTAACGAGGTCACGAAGTGAGTATTTCATAATTCTGAATTTAGTTCTTCCCTTTCCACAGTTGTAGCAACGGCACTCCATAGCCTCAGCCAACTCATATGCACGCCTTACCGAAGAAATAAGCAAAGGAATGAGTATCGGTAGTAAAGCCTTGACTTTTTTGAAAAGGTTGCCCGAATCAAGGTCGGCGCCCCTTGCTTTTTGAGCGTTCATGATTTTTTGTGTTTCTTCAATCAATGTCGGTATAAATCTCAGTGCAATGGTCATTGTCATCGCCATTGTATGAACAGCGTTACCTAGACCGATAAGTTTTAACGGTTTTAACAGGCTTTCGATAGCGCCTGTTAGGGCAGTCGGTGATGTTGTATAACTTAAAACTGCGCTTGAAAGAATTAGCAAGAGAATCCTCAAAGCCATAAATACCGCACGGAAAATACCGTCAGAGGTTATGGTGAAAATCCACCAATCAGCCAAAACCTTACCACCGGAGGTATAAAAGACATTAAGCAGAGCCGTTATCAGAATGATTGGCAATATAGCTTTGATGTTTTTCAGATACATCACAATTGGGATTTTTGAAATAGTGATGCTAACTACAAGCAAAAGGCACAAAACTCCTAGCGAAATAAAATTTCCCGCAATAAAAATAAAAACTATAAACCCTAAAAGGAATAAAAGTTTCGCTCTCGGGTCAAGTTTGTGCACAAACGAATTTGTATCAATAAACTGACCAAATGTAATGTCAGACATTTTCGGCACCTGCCCTTCTTAAAGCCAATACCGCATCGTGAAGGTCTTTGACCGTGAAAATATTTTTAGGAACATTAAAACCTTTTTTACTAAGTTCAATAGCAATTTTCGTCACGTGAGGGATATCGAGTCCTATTTCTGCTAATCTCTCTGCATTAGAGAAAACATTAGCGACTGTATCAAACATCTCAACTTTTCCCTTATTCATAACAAGCAGTTTGTCGGCCGTCTTGGCCATATCTTCCATACTGTGTGATACGATAATGACCGCAGCACCCGTTTCGTTGCGGTAATCTTTAATTCGGGAAAGAATCATATCACGGCCGTGGGGATCAAGACCTGCAGTCGGCTCGTCAAGAACAAGTACCTGCGGTTTCATCGCAATAATACCGGCAATGGCAACACGGCGTTTTTCACCGCCGGATAGGTCAAAAGGAGATTTTTCCATAAATTCATCACCCAGACCAACAATATTAGCGGCATATTTTGCGCGTTCGGCAATTTCTTGGTCGGATAGTCCCATATTTCGCGGACCGTAGGCGATATCCTTGGCAACAGTCTCCTCAAACAACTGATATTCAGGGTATTGGAAAACAAGCCCTATCTTAAAACGGACTTCTTTAATTTTTTTGTAATCAGTGTGAATATTTTTACCGTCAAGCAAAATTTCTCCGCATTCAGGTTTGATAAGACCGTTCAACTGCTGAACAATGGTCGATTTACCCGAACCAGTGTGACCGATAAGACCAACTATTTCGCCTTTTTCCACTCTAAATGATACATCATTAACTGCGTGGGTCACAAAGGGGGTACCTTGACCGTAGGTATAAACCAAATTTTTTGCTTCTAAAAGCGACATCAAACTTCCTCCGATAAAGCCTTTGTGATAGCCTCAACACTGTCTTCAACAGATAAAACTCCTTTTTCAAGGTCCATCCCAGACTTTTTAAGCATTACACACAGTTCTGTAGGTTGCGGAACATCAAGACCGACGTGCTTTAGAGTATCAATTTCCATAAAAACATCTGACGGTTTACCGTCAAGCACAATCTGTCCTTTATCAAGCACGACAGCACGGTCGGCTAAAGCAGCCTCATTCATATAATGTGTGATTAGAACAACTGTAATATTTTTTTCACGGCAAAGCCTTAAAATAACGTCCATAACCTCTTTCCGGCCTCTTGGGTCAAGCATCGCAGTTGGTTCATCAAATACGATGCATTTAGGTTCCATCGCAATGACGCCTGCAATGGCAACACGTTGCTTCTGACCGCCCGAAAGATTATGGGGAGCACTCTTTCTAAAATCAGACATACCAACCGATGCCAAGGCCTCGTCTACCTTTTTAACCATTTCGTCATGAGGTAAACCAAGGTTCTCAAGACCGAAAGCAACATCCTCATCAACAACGGTGGCAACCAACTGGTTGTCAGGATTCTGAAAAACCATACCGACAGCGCGTTTTATATTGATAGAACATTCCTCGTCAGAGGTGTCCATTCCCTCAACCAAAACCTTACCTTTTGTCGGTACTAAAAGTCCGTTCAAAAGTTTTGCAAGGGTTGATTTACCCGAACCGTTATGACCCAACACGGCAGTAAACATACCGGTCTCAAAAGATATGGAGAAATCCTTCAAAACCTCAACATTTCCATCATCAGAATCATATTCAAAAGTGATGTTATCCACATTTATCAAAGTTTCCAAAACTATACTTCCTTTTATGCGGCATTGACCATACCGTTTAAACTCACTTACCCGTCCACAGTGTTGTGCAACCGCAAGGCAGAGCGATATCACGGTCGGTAATTTTCAGACCAATCTCCTCGGTTGTGACACAACCATTACGTTTGCCGATAACTATATTTTTAACCATATAATTTATAATTGTGGGCGAAATACCGCCCGAATAAGAATTGAGCAGGAAAAAGATTGCGTCATCGCTCAAGATTTGAGCAGTCTGATACAAAAGTTCATCCAACTGCTGTTCTATTTTCCACACCTCACCGTTTGGACCTCTGCCGTATGATGGTGGGTCCATAACAATACCGTCATATTTGTTTCCTCGTCTAATCTCACGGGCAATAAACTTCAGGCAATCATCAACTAACCATCTGACAGGTCGGTCGCCCACACCTGAAACCACAGCGTTTTCCTTTGCCCACGAAACCATACCTTTTGAGGCATCAACGTGGGTAACGGATGCACCTGCTTTAAGGCAAGCAACGGTAGCACCGCCCGTATAGGCAAACAGATTAAGCACCTTGACAGGTCTTCCTGCATTCTTGATACATTCACTCACTAATTCCCAGTTCACAGCCTGTTCGGGAAAAAGACCTGTATGTTTGAAATCCATAGGTTTTAAGCGGAAGGTAAGGTCTTTAAAATTAACATTCCATACAGATGGGACCTTTTTTAACATATCCCAGTGTCCGCCACCCGAATTTGAACGGTGATACTTGGCGTGTGCATTGCGCCACAACGGATTTTTGCGTTCACCGTGCCACATTACCTGAGGGTCGGGACGGATAAGAATGATATCTTTCCAACGTTCAAGACGTTCCCCGTCAGATGCATCAATCAATTCATAGTCATCAAAGCCTGTTACAACTCTCATAAAAATTCCTTTACAGTTTCATTTGCTCTGCACATTCGCAGTTTCCGTGTGGGATTCCAAGATGCTCATAAGCCGCGTGGGTGACGCATCTTCCACGATTGGTACGTGACAAAAAGCCAATCTGCATCAAATAAGGCTCATAAACATCCTCGATAGTGATACTGTCCTCGCCTACTGCCGCCGCCAAAGTATCAAGACCAACGGGACCGCCGTTATAAGTTTTTATTATAGTGGTCAACATCCTACGGTCAAAATCATCAAGTCCTAATTCGTCAATTTCAAATCTTTGCAAAGCGTTTTGGGCAATGGCCTCGGTAATAACACCGTCATACTCGACCTGAGCAATATCACGTACACGTTTCAGCAGACGGTTAGCAATTCTTGGAGTACCTCTTGAACGGGAGGCTATCTCCAACGCACCGTCGTGCTCAATGCCGATATTAAGGATTCCCGCCGAACGGGTAACAATATCCGCTAACTGCTCAGGTGTGTAAAGTTCAAGTCGCAAAAGAACGCCGAAACGGTCTCTTAAAGGTGCAGTCAACTGACCAGAACGTGTAGTAGCGCCCACAAGCGTAAATCTTGGCAAATCAAGACGGATAGACCTAGCCGAAGGACCCTTACCGATGATGATATCCAGAGCGTAATCTTCCATTGCAGGGTAAAGTATCTCTTCAATACTGCGTGACAAACGGTGAATCTCATCAATAAACAGAACATCGCCCTCATTAAGGTTGGTCAATAAAGCCGCAAGGTCTCCCTGTTTTTCAATAGCGGGGCCTGATGTAACGCGCAGATTTACACCCATTTCATTGGCAATAATGCCTGCAAGGGTGGTTTTTCCAAGTCCGGGAGGGCCGTACAAAAGACAATGGTCAAGTGACTCACCGCGCAATTTTGCAGCCTTGATATATATGTCAAGATTTTCCTTAACCTTATCCTGTCCAATATATTCGGTCAATGTTTTGGGACGGAGTGAAGTATCAATATCACTGTCAACCGGAGTATACTCTGGTGCAACTATTCGGCTTTCATAATCAAATTCTGACATATTGCACCTCCGTTAAATAGTTGTTGAAAGCAAACGTAACGCCTGCTTGATGATATCTTCGGTAGATTTCGATATGTCGCACTTAGCAACGGTTGCCGCCGCTTCAGAATGACTGTAACCAAACTGAACAAGTGCCGCAATAGCATCTTTGGGTGATGAACCGTCAGTAATATCAGAAAACGTACTACCGCTTGACTCAGAAACGGTTGTCATACCGCTTGCGAGCTTGTCCTTGAGTTCAAGGACTATCCTCTGTGCCAATTTGATACCCACACCGCTTGCTCTTGTCAAAGTTTTGGCATCGCCCGAAGCAATAGCAAGACTTAGTTGGTCCACCGTAAAATCTGAAAGAATGGCAATACCTATCTTGGGACCAACGCCGTTAACCGAGGTTATAAGTTTGAACAATTCAAGTTCAGAAGTGTCGGCAAAGCCAAAAAGGTCAACTGCATCCTCTTTAATATTCATATAAGTATACACAAAAGCCTTACTGCCTTTGGGTGACAAAGAAGCAAGCGTTTTGGTCGAAGCCTGAAATTTATATCCAACACCGCCGCACTCAATGACGGCAAACTGATGGTCTAAATAAATAATGATTCCGTTCAAAGAATATATCATTAAAAATCACCTCAAATTCAAATTAAGACGGCCAAGTTGCGAGCCTGCCGAATGTGCGTGACACACAGCCAAAGCCAAGGCATCAGCAGTATCGTCAGGTTTTGGAACACTCTGCAATCCCAAAAGCATTCTGGTCATTTCCATTATCTGACGTTTTTCGGCCTTGCCGTACCCCGTAACGGAAGATTTAACCTGTAACGGGGTGTATTCAAAAACAGGAACACCGCTTCGCTCGGCAGAAAGAACAATAACTCCCCTTGCTTGTGCAACATCTATAGCAGTTGTGGTGTTGGTATTAAAAAACAACTTTTCTATAGACATTGCATCAATTTTATAGGTTGCGAAAATTCGCGTCATTTCATTGAAAATTATATCGAGTCGCTTAACAAATGGCATGCCTGCGGGAGTGGTTATCGCACCGTAGGTAACGGTTGTGAATTTGTTTCCCTCATAGCGCACAACACCGTAACCCACAATAGCATAACCGGGGTCAATACCGAGAATATACACTTTCCGTCACCTCCGCAAAACAAACAAAAGTATCCACAATAATTCATCATAAGATTATATCATATAGAATGAAAAATATCAATAGTTTTAAGCATTTTTATCGCTATGTTTTAGCCATAAATATGTAAATAAATTAAAAATATAAAATACAAAATATTATGTGTTTGGTTATAAATTTATTAGCAAAATTATAAAAAATATGCATTTTTATGAGAGATTTGTTGTAAATTAAGGGAATTACGCAGTATTTTAGCAAAAATTATTGACATTTTATAAAAAAAACGATAATATAACACTAATGCGTTTTTGCATCTGTGTTATATTGAGCGATGTCAAGTTTTAAGCCGTAGTTCCGACCGTACTTCGGTCAGAGAACTATGAAAAACCCTTTGCGGAGGGCTTATAACAGAGATATCGCGGGGATTGCGCAGAGCCATTATGGTTTTGTCGGCCTTTTTGCCGCAAAGGGGGATGCTTAAATGAGCCAAAACAATATTATTGAATTAAAAAACATCCGTATGTCTTATGACTCTGAAATCGTGCTTGATGGTATCGACCTTACCATCAAGGACGGCGAGTTTGTCACATTCCTTGGCCCATCGGGTTGTGGAAAGACAACGACTCTCCGTATTATCGCGGGTTTTGAGTCACAGGAAGACGGAGATGTTTTTTTTGAGGGGCAAAATATAAACGCAGTTCCGCCTCATCAAAGAAACATCAACACAATTTTCCAGCGCTATGCCCTTTTCCCTCACCTGAATGTTTATGACAACGTTGCATTCGGTCTGAAGGTTAAGAAGACACCGAAATCAGTTATACATAACAAGGTTATGGAAATGCTTGAACTTGTCAATCTCAAGGGTCTTGAAAAGCGCAAGATCGATACCCTTTCGGGTGGTCAGCAACAACGGGTTGCTATTGCCCGTGCTATTATCAACCATCCAAAAGTTCTGCTTTTGGATGAGCCTTTGTCTGCTCTTGACTTGAAGTTGCGTAAGGATATGCAGGTTGAACTGAAAAATTTACAAAAGCGTACGGGTATCACCTTTATTTTTGTTACACACGATCAGGAAGAGGCCCTTTCGATGTCGGATACCGTTGTGGTTATGGATAAGGGCAAGATTCAACAAATCGGCACTCCTGCGGATATCTATAATGAGCCTAAAAATGCCTTTGTTGCAGACTTTATAGGCGAAAGTAACATCATTGACGGTGTTATGAAAAAAGACTTCCTTGTGGAGATAAACGGACGTGAATTTGAGTGTCTTGACAAAGGCTTTGCTGTGATGGAGGAAGTTGACGTTGTTATCCGTCCCGAGGATGTTGATATAGTTCCTCCTATGCAAGGTATGCTTGAGGGTGAAGTTACCTCTGTAACTTTCCTCGGTGTGCATTATGAGATAATTGTTGATATTCACAATTTTAAATGGATGATTCAAACCACTGATTTCCACGATGTTGGTGAAACTGTCGGACTTTTCATTGAGCCCGATGCTATTCACATTATGAAAAAGAGCGAATATTCTGGCAAATTCGGTGATTACAGTTCATATAGTGACGAACTTGATGAGATGAACGAGGAGGCGGCCGAGGCTGCTGCTTTGGAGGAATCCAACGATGAATAAGACTAAAGGCGGACAGGTGGCACTTAACGCGCCATACCTTCTGTGGGCTGTCGTTTTTATTGTCGTTCCCCTGATTTTTGTTGCATATTATGCTTTTACGACTGCTGACGGCGGCTTTACTTTCTCAAATATCGTGACCTTTTTCACTCACAAACAGTATATGACGGTCTTTTGGCGCTCAATGCTCTACGCATTGTGGGCTACTTTAATATGCCTGTTTATTGCCTATCCTTTTGCTTACTGTATGTCAAAGGTGAATATTTCAAGTCAGCGTATGTTGATGTTACTTGTTATGTTACCTATGCTTATGAACCTTGTTGTACGCACTTACTCATGGCAGCAGATTCTTGAAAGAAACGGTATTATCAATAATTTTCTTGAATCATTAGGCTTTGAACCAATACAGTTCTTAGGAAATGCAGGCGTAATCGTTTTCGGTATGGTTTATAATTATCTTCCGTTTATGATATTACCCATATATTCAAGTATTTCAAAGGTTGATAAGTCCTTATTAGAGGCATCAAACGACCTTGGATGTAATGTTTTTGGCACAATCCGCAGGGTTATTCTGCCTTTGAGTCTGCCCGGAATTCTTTCGGGTATAACTATGGTTTTTGTACCATGTGTTAGTACATTTTATATCTCCCGTCAGTTCTCGGACGGTAATATTAAAATGATTGGAGATGTTATTGAGGATAAATTCTACCGTTCAAGCGTGCCTGATTATAATATTGGCGCTACAATTTCTTTGGTTTTGATGCTTATTATCCTTGTAAGCCTTGCGGTAGTCAATAAGTTCTCTGATGACGATGATAATGAGAGCGGAGGTGTTGTAATATGAGTAAACTCCGCTGGTTATTTATAACCTTGATAATGCTCATTTTGTACGCACCTATTATTGTTATGATTGTCTTTTCGTTTAACGCGGGTACCAGCACCTCTGTTTTTGACGGTTTTTCGCTAAGGTGGTATGAAAACCTCTTTCAGTACGGCGGTGACCTTCTTGGTGCTTTGAGAAACACACTCATTCTTGCGGTTTTGTCATCATTGATATCAACCGTTTTGGGTACTGTTGCCGCTATCGGTATCAGTAAAATGAAAAAGGCTTGGATGAAAAGTTCAGTTATGTCTGTCACAAATATTCCGTTAATGAATCCTGAGGTTGTCACAGGTATTTCAATGATGCTGATGTTTGTGTTTGTTGGCAAGATGCTCAATCTTGCTAACTCAGTCAACTTTATCACAATTCTTATAGCACACATAACTTTTGGTCTGCCATATGTTATTCTTAACATTCTCCCCCGTCTCAAGCAGACAGATAAACATTTGACCGAGGCCGCAATGGACCTTGGATGTACACCAGTTCAGGCTTTTTTCAAAGCGGTTCTCCCCTCGATTACTCCGGGTATTCTTGTCGGTTTCATTATGGCATTTACAATGTCGTTGGATGATTTTGTTATCAGTTATTTTACAAATGGCACATATCAGACCTTGCCGTTGCTAATCTATTCAATGACAAGAAAACCAATGAAACCTGATGTTTATGCGCTTGAGAGCATTATGTTCCTTGTTCTGCTTGTACTGATGATTCTGCTTAATGTTATTCAGAGCGATGACAGGAAGAAAGGAGCAAGACTGAAAAAATGAAAAAACTGATTTGCGTTATAATTGCGGTCTTGCTTATCGTTGGCTTATTCATCATTTCTTACCTCGGTGAATCAAATACTGAGGTTGAGGTTATTGACGAGGAATATTATCAAAATGATTTCACCGGTGTTGAACTTAATATATTCAACTGGGGTGAGTATATTTCTGATGGCAGTGAGGGTGCCTTGGATGTTATCGGTGCATTTGAAAAGTTAACCGGTATAAAGGTAAACTACACAACATTTGACAGTAATGAGTCAATGTATGCAAAGATGAAAAGCGGATCGGTTAGTTACGATATCGTTATTCCCTCTGACTATATGATAGACCGTATGCGAACCGAAGGTATGCTTAAAGAAATAGACTATTCTAAAATCCCAAACTACAAATTTATTGATAAAAAGTACCATAAACAGTACTTTGACCCCGAAGATAAGTATACAGTGCCATATTCTGTTGGTATGGTCGGTCTGATATATAACACTAAAATGGTACAAGAAGAGCCCGATAGTTGGGGTGCGATGTGGGACGAACGTTATAAAGGCAACATTCTCACATTCAACAATTCACGTGATGCCTTTGCTATTGCTCAATTCTATTTAGGACTTGATGTCAACTCTACTGATAAGTCTGATTGGGATAAAGCCGCCGCAAAACTAAAAGAGCAAAACCCATTATTACAAGGACGTGTAATGGATGAGGTTTTTAACAAGATGCAGGCAGGCAATGCAGCAATGGCACCTTACTATGCAGGTGACTACCTTACAATGGCCGATGTCAATCCTGACCTTGGGTTTGTTTATCCAAATGAAGGCACAAACATTTTTATTGACTCAATGTGTATCCCCTCTAACTCAAAAAACTATGAGGCTGCAATGATGTTCATTAACTTTATGCTTGAGCCTGAGGTTGCGCTTGCCAACGCTGAATATATCTGCTATGCATCCCCTAACATGGCTGTAATTGAGCATCCCGATTACTCTTTAGCGGGCAATGAGTTCCTCTATCCTGAAAATCAAGATGAGATAAAGACCGAGTATTACAAAGACCTTGACGATGAAACCAGAAAATATTTTGAAAAACTTTGGGTTGAGGTTACTACAAACTAATATATGATAAAAGATTCCCCATCAAAGTTATGATGAGGAATCTTTTTATACAAAGGTTTATTTTGATAACATATCTCGTATAATGTAAGCCGATTTATAAATATCGCCGCCACCCATCGTAATAATGATGTCACCGTCTTTCGCCGTTGAAACAGCGGTCTCGGCCGCTTCGGGCAGATTGCTAACAACTGTGCAATCTTTAAGTCCTGCGGCAAGATGCTCAGAAGAAATTCCTGATGTGTTTACCTCACGCGAGCCCATAATTGGTGTAAGAATGACCTTATCTGCTATCGACAACGCCTCGATAAACTCATTCTTAAGAAGTTCTGTACGGGAAAAAGTAAAAGGTTGGAAAACCGCAATAACATTGTTAAAATTAAGTTGTTTGGCAGCGTTCAATGTTGCGGCAATTTCAGTAGGGTGATGGGCGTAATCATCGACAAGCGTGATTCCTTTAAAATAACCCAACTTTTCAAAACGGCGTCCCGCACCGCCAAAAGACTCAATTCCCTTTTTAATTCCCTCATCATCTACACCGTAATATCTACAGGCCGCAACAACCGACAATGCATTCAGTATATTATGCTTACCGGGAACCGACAGTTCAAGATTAAATAGAGGATTTCCTTTAAAATTTACGGTGAATTTAAAACCAAGACTTGCTCTTTGTATATCAGTTGCGGTATAATCATTACAAGAGTTAAGACCAAAGGTAATTATCTCGCCCGAAAAACCGCCAACCGCCTTTTTGCAGAGTTCATCGTCACCGTTTATGATGGCTACTTTAGACATAGCAATAAACTTCTTAAATGAGTTCATAAGGTTATCCATAGTCTTGAAATAATCAAGATGGTCATTATCGATATTAAGAAGAACAGCCATATCGGGTGAAAGTTGAAGAAACGTGTCAACAAATTCACACGATTCGCATACCATAAACTCAGACTTTCCTGCGATACCGTTAGCGTTGATTAGCGGCAACCGTCCGCCTATAACGGCTGTCGGGTCAAGGTTATTCATTACAAGCACCTGTGTCAGACACGATGTGGTGGTTGTTTTACCGTGAGTGCCGCAAACACCGATAACACGGTCATATCTACGGGTTATAGCACCGAGCAGTTTTGAACGTTCCATTGTAGGTATGCCGAGTTTTAAGGCCTCTTGTAGTTCTGGGTTTTCAGAGTTAATAGCGGCAGAATAAACTATAAGTTCAGCGCCGTGAACATTCTCGGCTCTGTGACCCATAAAAACCTCAACGCCCATTGCCCGAACACGCTTTAACGGGTCACTTTCGTTGACATCAGAACCTGTCAAAACATACCCCTGACTGTGCAAAATTTCTGCCAAAGGGCACATTCCCGAACCGCCTATACCTATCATATGAACTTTTTTAACATTAAGAATTATATCATCCTGAGGTAAATACTTTTTCAAGCATAGCACTTCCCTTTTAAGTTTCATTTAGTTAATTATACATTGTTTCTTGCAAAAAATAAACATTAATTTTTAATTTGGTGAAAAAAATGATATTTAAACTACCTGACTACGTTTTATACTGTTTGGAAACGCTTGAAAACAACGGTTTTGAAGCGTGGTGCGTCGGCGGCGCCGTGCGGGACCACATAATGGGCAAGACCCCATGTGACTATGACATCACCACAAATGCAAAACCCGACAAAATAATTTCAATTTTCCCGAAAACTGTCCCAACAGGTATACAACATGGAACAGTGACTGTTGTTACGAATGGCGGGAACGTCGAGGTTACCACATACCGTTCAGACGGAGAATATCTTAATAACAGAACGCCTGAAAACGTCACTTTTGTTTCTAATATTGATGTAGATATCAGCCGTCGTGATTTCACAATGAACGCGATATGCTTTAACCCCAAAATTGGATTTTACGACCCACAAAACGGTATTGATGATATAAATAATAAAGTAATCAGAGCAATCGGAGACCCCAAAATCAGATTTAACGAGGACGCTTTGAGAATTATTCGTGCATTCCGATTTTCATCAGAGTTGGGGTTTGAGATTGAAGAAAACACTAAAAATGCCGCAATTTCGCATTATGGGTTATTGCGCAACATAAGTGCAGAAAGAATATATGCCGAATTTAAACGCGCTTTAACTGCAAAGTTTGTGGAAAATATTGCTCCTATACTTGAAAACTGCGCCTTATCACATTTGGGATTGCCAATGATTGAATTACCTCAAAATTTTAATCTTACACCGAATGATTTTTCACTCAGAATTGCCTGTATTTGTTACATAGCCGAAATCTATCCCCGTCTTTTTTTAAAGAGACTTAAAGCGGATAACTCTACCCTTGATGAAGTAATAACTTACTATTGGCTATTAAAACAACCGCTACCCACGTCAAAAATTGATATCAAGAAATTATTAAAGAAAACAAATAACCCTGTATTTTTACAAAGAATAATTGATATATATACCCTGTCAGACATTGATACAACTAGGATATTTGATTACTTTAAAGAAATTATTAACTATAATGAGCCTTACCGTATAGATATGTTAGATATCAGCGGAAATGAACTGATTGACCTCGGCTTTAAGGGAAAAGAGATTGGTGAAAAACTAGAATTTCTGCTTGATTTGGTTATTAAAGACCCATCGTTGAATGAAAAAAATAAATTGATTGAAATATTAAAGTAGCCAAACGGAAAACACCTCATAAAATGTATTGAGCATTTTTGAGGTGTTTTTATATTTGGGAGGTTCGTATGAAATTTACCTGTATCGGCGGCGACCGTCGGCAAATTGAAACAGCACTTTATTTGCAAAAGCAAGGCCACAGTGTCGGAATCTTTGGATTACCGAAATGTGATAAACTAACTTTAACCGATAATCTTTATGACGCAATAAACGGAAACGATGCCGTGATTTTACCGTTACCGTTAAGCAAAGACGGTGTTACTGTCAACACACCTTTGACTAGTGATGTGATTTTCCTTCAGGATATTCTACTATGCCGTCCAAAATTTATATTCGGTGGTATAATAAATGAAGATATAATAACTGAACTAAATAACCGCGAGATACCGTTTTACGACTACTATGACAGTGAGACTCTTACGGTAAAAAACGCTGTTTTGACGGCAGAAGCTGCAATAGCCATTGCAATCAACTGCACTGATTTTAGCATATTCGGTTCAAAGTCATTGGTATTGGGTTACGGTAGAATTGGGCGACAACTCGCGCGCTATCTTAAAGGTTTAGGGTCAGATGTCACTGCCACATCACGTAACAGCGGAGTTCTTGCAGTAATTGAAGCAGATGGTCTTACAGCGATTAATACCAACAAAGCAATAGAAATATGCGGCAATTATGATTATATATTCAACACCGCTCCCTCACCTATTCTAAACAGAGATTTTTTTAAAACCTTAAAACCTACTGTATTTGTCGAAGACCTTGCTACCGATTCGGGTATTGACCTTGCATCAGCACACGAATTTAAGATTAACGCTGCCGTCTACGGCGGTCTGCCAGGTAAACATTCTCCTGTCAAGGCGGCTCAATTTATTGCTCAAGAAATACTTTTATATATGGAAAACGGAGGACAATATGCCAAATAATCGGCTTGGATTTGCGGTTTGCGGTTCTTTTTGTACACACAAAGACGTAATTCCGCAATTAATGAAGCTGAAAGAACAGGGATACATCATAACACCTATAGTTTCCGAAATTGTATATTCCACTGACACTCGTTTCGGAAAAGCGGTGGATTTCATAAAACAAATTGAAGAGATTTGCGAAGCAAAGTGCATAAATTCAATCAAATCGGCCGAGCCGATTGGTCCAAAAGCCTTACTTGACGTATTGGTCATTGCGCCCTGTACAGGCAATACACTTGGAAAACTTGCAAACGGAATAACAGATTCTTGTGTAACAATGGCAGCAAAGGCGCATTTAAGAAACGAAAGACCGCTCATTTTAGCGCCGTCAACCAATGACGCACTTGGCGCTTCTGCAAAGAATATCGGTACTTTGATGAATTGCAAAAATGTATATTTTGTGCCGTTTAGACAGGATATGCCAGAGTATAAACACAATTCTTGTATATCAGATTTCAGTTTGATACCTCAAACGGTTGAACTAGCATTATTAGGAAAACAACTGCAACCAATGATTTTCTGATATTTATATTTAATGCTTGAAATATATTGACTAATATATAAAAATAGGTTAAAATATATAAGAAAATAAGGCGTTTAATCGCTACAAATGAAGGAGAATCATTATGGCTGAAGAATATAATCCCGATATTATCTCTCTTGAGGACGACGACGGAAAAGAGTATACTTTTGAGGTGCTTGACCGTATCGAGACTGATGACGGTCGTTATGTTGCACTTCTTCCCGTCTATGACGACCCTAAGAAGATGCTTGACGACAACGGTGAACTGGTAATCCTCAAGGTCGTTGATGATAACGGCGAAGAATTTTTTGAGGATATTGAGGATGACGACGAGTATAATATGATTGTTGACGCATTCACCGACCGTCTGCAGGACATCTTTGATATTGAAGAAGCAGAAGACTAATTGTAAAAAAATCTGCCTGCCCTGTTCGTGTATTCAGTCTATTATAACCCTACAAGCTATTTATCGGGAGTCTTACTCTCGGTGTGGGTATGCAGGCCTCCCGATTTTATCGGACGTTGGAAGCACAAAGCACCGAGGATGACACCCACCTGCCTTTCGCAGGTTATCAATCGACAGTTTACGGCAGGGCGGGTCCTAATAACTTTTATAATACCAAAACCCGAGGTTCGTCAAAACCTCGGGTTTCATTTTGCTTTAAGATTATTTAATGATGATAAATATAACAATAACAAATCTTAAATTACTTAAGAGCTGCCTTTGCCTTCTCGGCAAGGGAAGCGAATGCTGCTGCATCCTCAACTGCAAGTTCTGCAAGCATCTTGCGGTTAAGTTCAATGCCAGCCTTCTTAAGGCCGTTCATAAAGGTAGAATAGTTCATACCGTTAATCTTTGCAGCGGCAGAAATCCTGGTGATCCAAAGACGGCGGAAATCTCTCTTCTTAAGACGGCGACCGATGTAAGCGTAGTTACCTGACTTCATAACCGCTTCTTTGGCGGTCTTAAACAGCTTGGACTTAGCGCCAAAGTAACCCTTGGCAAGCTTCAATACTTTCTTTCTTCTTTTGCGCGTCATAATAGCGCCCTTAATACGTGCCATTTCAGCAACCTCCGTTTATTTTAATTTAGCGGTTTTCCTTATTTATAAGGAAGCATCTTCTTGACCTTTGCTACGTTTGTTACATCAACAACAGCAGCTGCGCGAAGATTTCTCTTACGCTTGGTGGTCTTCTTGTTAAGAATGTGTGACTTGAATGCGTGGGCGCGCTTTACCTTTCCGAGCTTGGTAAGCTTAAAACGCTTTTTTGCACCACTGTGGGTTTTCATCTTAGGCATGATTATTCCTCCTTGAAAATTTACAAATTATTTAGCCGGCTTAGGGCCCAAGAACATATACATGTTACGGCCCTCCATCTTGGCAGGCTTTTCAACAACCGCATCATCTGCACAGAAATCAGCAAATCTCTGCATAAGTTCGGTACCAATTTCAGGATGGCCAAGTTCACGTCCTCTAAAACGGATTGTAACCTTAACCTTATCGCCGCTTTTGACAAACTTTCTTGCATTATTGGCCTTAATTTCAAGGTCATGAGTATCGATATTAAGACCGACAATACGGATTTCCTTGATTTCAACAACCTTCTGCTTTTTCTTGGCTTCCTTCTCACGTTTAGCCTGTTCAAAACAATATTTGCCGTAATCCATAATTTTGCAAACGGGCGGCTTGGCATTGGGAGCAATAAGCACAAGATCAAGATCCTGTTCCATTGCCTTTTGAAATGCCTCTTTTGAAGACATAAGGCCTAACTGCGAGCCATCGTTACCGACAACGCGGACTTCCTTTTCTCTGATTTCTTCATTGATAGCATGTTCCTGCTTACTGATGGTAAAACACCTCCAAAAATAAAACAATAGCGCGGACATAAAAATATCCGCGCACAATAAGCATAACAAAACATAAATCTTGTTGACCTATTGACCTCTTAAGACGAAACTTTGAGGTGTGAGCGGATAATGCCCAACTTTGTTGTCCTATGGATTATAACACAGCAATCTGAGTTTGTCAACCATAAAATTGAAAAAACAAACAAATTTTATTTCTTTGAGAGATGCTCAACATATTCCTCAAGACACATTCCGAGGTCGTTCATGGCTTTAGCGTGCTCGACACCGACATAACGGTAATGCCACGGTTCGTAAATAATCTTCGTTATACTCTGCTTGTCCTTAGGATAACGCATAATAAAACCGTATTTTTCGGCATTCTCCTGCAACCAACGGAAGGCGCGGGTGTTTTCAAACGATGTCTCGACCGAATTTATGTCAATAGCAAGTCCCAAATGGTGCTCACTTGTACCGGGTACCGCAACGATTGTAGCAGCCTTTTTCTTGGCATCCTCCAAGGAAAGACCGTCCTCATTTTGGCAACGTTCAACCCTGCGGTCATAAAGACCGGTCTGATAAGAAATCGAACGGTAGGCCGAAACCGACACCAACGTAACACCGTCATCGGCAGCCGCTTTACACATATTCTCAAAATATGAAACAATTCGACTGTCAAGATACTTACAGGTATCCTTAGTTGTGCTAACAATATACTTATTCTTGATCTTGGAACGCTCAATCGAATTCAAATATTGGTTATCAACCTTATTATCGGGGTTGACAAGTTTAAGATACCATTGGTCAAGTTCATCTTTATTTATGGGTTGTTGACTGCTTGAAGCCTCTGATGATGTAATACTTGAGACTTGAGAGTTTTCAGAACTTACAGAACTGTTGGTAGAAGATATGGAACTGTTGTCTGAAGATGCTGTGCTTTCGGCTGAAGAATTATCGGTGACAGTGGGGTCGTTCTTGAGACCGACGTACCCCACACTCACGATAATTAAAGCAACAGCCAAAGCAATAATCAAAACAGTTTCAAGAAGAATAATGCGGTTTTTCTGACGCAATTTTCTTCGCATTCTGCGTTCTTTGGCTCTGTGTTCAAGTTCTCTGTTTCTCTGTTCTTCCATCAGCGGATAACTCTGACACGGACAACCTCGTCCATATCACCGATAGCCTTGGCGATTGCATCAACCTTAGCAAGGTCTTTTTCTGCAAGGTCAAGCATTGTATATGCAAAATCCTTCTTGGATTTATTGAGCATATTGTTAATATTGATATTGGCCTCTGATACGATACCTGTAATCTTATTGATTACAGCAGGTACATTCTTGTGAATGACACAGATTCTCTCATCACCCGATCTAGGCATAGAAATGTTAGGCATATTAACTGAGTTTACAATATTACCGTTCTCGATATAATCAATGAGTTCTGCAGCAGCCATCTTGGCACAGTTGTCCTCAGATTCGGGGGTTGATGCACCCAGATGAGGAATTGCAATAACACCGTCTGCTCCGATAACCTCATCAGAGGGGAAATCGGTAACATAAGCGGCTACCTTTCCCTCATCAAGAGCCGCAAGAAGGTCTTTTGAATTAACAAGATCACCACGAGCAAAATTGAGGATTCGGACACCGTCCTTCATTTTTGCAATAGTTTCCTTATTGATAAAACCTTTTGTATCAGGAGTTAGCGGAACGTGAACAGTGATATAATCACACTTCTCATAAATGTCATTGAGGTCCATTGCGTGAATAGCGTTATGTGTGAGGTTCCAAGCGGCATCAACCGAAAGATAAGGGTCGTAACCATAAACCTTCATACCGAGTGCATTTGCAGCATTAGCAACCAAAACACCGATAGCGCCAAGACCTATAACACCAAGGCTTTTGCCCTTGATTTCAGGACCGACAAATGCGCCTTTGCCCTTTTCAACCATTTTGCCGACCTCTGCACCGTTACCTTTGAGTGTTTCTGCCCACTTGATTGCGGGAATAACACGGCGTGAGCAAATGAGAAGACCTGCAATAACAAGTTCCTTAACAGCATTTGCGTTAGCACCGGGAGTGTTGAAAACAACAATACCCTCCTCTGCGCAACGGTCAACAGGAATATTGTTGGTACCTGCACCGGCACGGGCGATAGCAAGCAAAGATTCGTCAAACTGAACATCGTGCAGGGCGGCTGAACGTACAATAGCACCGACAGGTGCGACAACATCGTCACCACAGGTATAGGCGGTCTTGTCAAACTCATCCAGACCTATAGCAGAAATTTTGTTGTAAGTTTTAATGTTATACATTTTTGTGTCCTCCAAACATTCGTTAAAATCTGACAAAAACAGATAATACATATATTATATATTATGCAGTCACATTGTCAAGTGCTTTGTTAAATTTTCTACCAATTTTTCTTCAAAGTTTTCTAAAACTTGCGAATGTTTGTTAAATTATTAACATTTTAATGCAACTTCCGTTATAATTGACTCAAAAGTAAATCAAAATACTCCGAAACATCAGTTTCTTTAAGTTTAATCTCGGCCGAAAGACGCTCTTCGCTCTGTTCTTCACCACTCACAAGACTTAATAGGTCGGATTTAAAAACTTCCGTCCTACCAAGAGCGAGGTTTATAAGGTCTTTTGAATTAGTTGAGCCTGCTGTTGCAAAATGATTGCATAACTCGGCACACTTAACAACAACCCTACCTATAGACTCCGAAGCAAGTTTCAAAGCGAATTCGGGTAAAACGGTTGAACTTATATCACAGTGCTTTGCCCGAGGCAAAGTTTTAGTTTCTGACTCATTAGTATTACACTCGCTAACTTCTCTACTTTCAGTGTTTTCAGACGGCAAGTCGTCATCCAACACAACATCCTCCGACTCATTTTCATCAACTACCGAGTTTGGGTTATCAAGTGTAGATTCACGCGAACAGACCGAAACTGCTTTAACAATTTCAATCTCGGCTTCAAGGGAAGCAATCTTTAATTTTAACTCCTCAATTTTTGCATCCTTTTCAGTTATTTCTGATTTAAGGTCTTCACACTGTTTGTATAAACGGTTATTTTTCTCAACAACCCTTGTCATATCTTCGATAATTTTATTCTTTTTCAAGATATTCACCTCTTTAAAATGATTATATAACAAAAAATCATATATTTCAACACACAAAAAACTTGTTATATTGTAAGAAATGTTGTATAATAAACTAAATTAACGCAAAAGTGAGATGTAAACAATGTTTTCAGACGCTATAACTGCCGGTGTAAATCCCGGTGGATTGCAGAGCAGAACTGAGATTCGTGTTCTTATTTGTTATATATTAAGCAACGCGCGTGAACCTTTGCCTTTGGAAAAGGTCAAAGAAAGATTGCATTTTGACGGTATTGCTAATTATTTTGAAACCGCTTACGCCATTGCAGATCTTGTTGAAAGCGGCAACATCACCGTTTTAGACACTGACGGACAAAAACTTTATACCGCAAATAAAGAGACTGGCAGTATTGCTGAGGCTTTGGGTACAAGTGTGCCTTTTTCGGTCAGAGAACGTTCGATGGAAATAGTCACAGAGATACTGTCCCGCAGTAAAAACGAACGTGAAAACAAGGTTTTTATTGAAACAGTTAATGACAGAATGTATATCACCTGTTCGGTTATGGATAACGATTTTGAACTAGCATCAATCAAATTGCTTATTCCAGACGAGGACACAGGAAAAACAATGAAAGAGAACTTTTTGAAAAACCCAATAGAAATGCTTGCCAAAATCACTGAAAACTTTATCGGTACAAAAATTTAAAAGCCGCACATAAAAGTACGGCTTTTGATGTGGAGCTGAAGATGGGACTTGAACCCACGACCTGCTGATTACGAATCAGCTGCTCTACCAACTGAGCCACTCCAGCACTGACTTAATGATTATATCAATAAACCCACTTTAAGTCAAGCGTAAATTTATTTTTATGAGGTACGATATGGCTAAAAATATTAAACGCACAAAAACAGGAGAAATCCTTGTAAACTTAAGGAACAAGCACAACTATAAACAGTACCAAGTTGCCGACCTTATTGGAATTTCGCCCGAAGTTTACAGAAATTATGAAACAAGAACTCCCCCGCCGTTGCCCATTGTTATTAAACTCAGCAATCTTTACTGTGTTTCCTGTGATTACATTCTGGGTAACACAAGCAACGAATATCCCGAACTTTCGCAAAAATCAATTCCGTCAAGTCTGACTCTTTCATCGCCTGTTATGTATAACCAAACCGAAACCGAATATGACTTAAGCGGACTGCCCGAAGATGTAAAAATGCTTGTTGAAGGTTACCTCAACTCAAGTGATACAAAAAAGCAGGCATTGCTTATACTTGCAACCGAGCCTTAATACACACATTATTTTTATAAATCTAAAGACGTGATACAGTGTAACCAACTGCATCACGTCTTTTGAAATTCACTTTTTCTTCATTGTTACATTATTAACAGAAGAAATTATGCCGTCAGCCGCCTTGACACTGAATCTATAATCCCACACAAGAGTATCACCAGAACACAAAGCGGTTGTGTCCTTTGTAGTATTATCAGAATAGGTAATTATAATTTTGATTTTTCCGTCGCTAATCTCAGACCAGTTAATCTGAGTTTTGTTTTTTACGCCGATAGCACCTGTGCCACCGTTTTCAAGAGTAAGGGTAATTGAGTACGGTTCGGCATCGGTTTTTTCATGTTGCCATGTGCCAATATAAGGGTCTACATTTTCAGTATCAGAAACGGTGCTGTTTATTGTTGAGCCATTGTTATTGCCTACATCAGAATTGCCATTTGAAGAAGAATCGCCGCAACCGACAAGAGCAAAAATAAAAACCAAAACAAGAATTGATGATAAAAACCTTTTCATAACATATCTCCTCATCAAATGTCTTAACAGTCTAAATCACTTAATCATAAATTTTGATATCAAATGATTTAATTACACTGTCTCTTGCATCGGCAAGGTCCTTAAATTCACCAACACTCAGCATTTGTGCCATTAGATTTCCGATAGCAGTTGCTTCGGCAGGTCCTGCAAGAACCGTTCTACCCGAAGTCTTGGCTGTAATGCGGTTAAGGTAATCTGCATTACTGCCTCCTCCAATAATATTGATTGCAGGGTATTTTTTGCCCGTAAACTGTTCAATCTCATTAGCGCAATCGGCATAGCACTTAGCAAGACTGTTATAAATAACAGCCGCAATTTCGCCCACAGTTTCGGGAACTGCCTGATTTGTGTCACGGCAGTATGATTTGATTTCTTCGGTCATGTTTTTTGGTGCAAGGAATCGGTTGTCAACTGCGTTAACAATGCTTGGAAAATCTGCGCTTTCAGAAGCCATATCGCAAAGTTCAGCAAATGAATATTTGTTGTCAAGTTCCTTCTTGACATTCTGTATCATCCACAGACCCATGATATTTTTCAAAACCGTGTAACGGTAATTAAATCCGCCTTCGTTTGTGAAACTGTGTTCCATACAAATATCAGCAAGTTGAGGAGTAAGTGACTCAATACCCATAAGCGACCAAGTGCCTGAACTTATGTACATAACATCATCGCCGTTTGAAGGCACTGCCATAACAGCAGATGCAGTATCGTGAGATGCAGCAAGAATAACATTAAGGTCATACCCCACCTCGTCAGCAATCGACGGCAAAAGTCGACCGGCTTCTGTACCTGGCATAGACAATGGATTAAAAATGCTCTTCTTAATTCCAAAGGTATCAAGTATCTCATCCGACCATGTGTTTGTTTTAACGTCGATAAGTTCAGTGGTGGAAGCGTTGGTATACTCATTGAACTTATTGCCCGTCAAAAGATAAACAAAGTAATCAGGAATCATAAGAAAATCTACAGCCTCATCCAACTGTTCAGGATAATTATCCTTCAATGAAACAAGTTGGAACAAAGTATTGAAGGTATTTGTTCCAAGACCTGTTATATCATAAAGCTTACGCTTGGGCATAACCTCAAAAGTCTTTTCAACGTAACCCTCGGTACGGGAATCACGGTAACCAACCGAATTTCCCACCATTTTGCCGTCTTTATCAAGCAGGACAAAATCAACACCCCAGGTATCAATAGCCATAGTTGAAGGAATTTTGCCAACCTCGGCACACTTTTTCATACCCGCTTTGATTTCAGCAAAAAGACGTTCGGTATTCCAACAGAGAGTACCGTTTACATCATCAAGTCCATTGTAAAAACGGTAAACTTCTTCGTACTTTATAACACCGTTTTCAACCCAACCAATAATATGACGTCCGCTTGATGCACCAATATCAATTGCCAAATGAAACATAGAGTCACTTCCCTTTTTCAAGTTTTATACTGTTTTGATTTAACATTATATAAATAAAACTAATGCAAAATAAACCTATGGTATAAATGAAACAATATAATGGTTATAAATTATGACATCAGTAATATAATATATCTTGTTTTCGTTTAATTTATTGTACTTTATTTGTTTACCTAAATCAATAGGAAATTTTAATTATTAAAAGTATTTTCTGAGTTAATTGACTGTTTTTATCAAATTTCTCATAATCTATATTGTCTATAGTTCACTTGACAAACAGAAATTTAAATATATAATAATAGTATATAATTTTCTGAAAGGGGATTTCAAATGACTTACAAAGAAAAATATCAGCAATGGCTGAAATTTGATAGCGAGACAAAGGCAGAACTTGAAGCCTTAACCGACGAGGCCGAAATTTCTGACCGTTTTTATAAAGATCTTGAGTTCGGCACTGCAGGCTTAAGAGGAATTATGGGTGCCGGATCTAACCGTATGAACAAATATACTGTTGGCCGTGCAACTTTCGGATTTGCGCAGTATGTTAAGTCAAAGAACAATGATAATCTTAAGATTGCAATCGCTTATGATACAAGAAACAATTCAAAGTATTTTGCGAAAATAACGGCGGGCATTTTTGCGTCGTTAGGATTTACCGCCTACCTCTATGATATGGAAGCCCCCGTACCTGTTCTCTCATTCACTGTAAGACACCTTGGTTGTATTGCGGGCGTTATGATAACTGCATCTCACAACCCTAAAGAGTATAACGGCTATAAAGTTTATGACAGCACAGGATGTCAGTTAAACACCGATGAGGCTAACGCTGCACTTGAGTTTATCAACAACATTACCGATTACTCTACCATCCCATTTTGCGAAGAATCCGACAACATTAAGATGATCGGCGAGGATGTTTTATGCGAATTTTTGAAAGCGGTCGGAAAGCAGTCGCTTTATGAAGAGCCTTCAAGCCTTAAGATTGTGTACACTCCCCTCCACGGCACAGGCAACGTTCCCGTCCGCAGAATGTTGGAAGGTCTTGACGTTACCGTTGTTAAAGAGCAAGAACTGCCTGATGGCAATTTTTCCACCGTTCGCAGTCCCAACCCTGAGGAAAAAGACGCCCTGACCATTGCTATTGAAAAAGCAAAAGAGATTGGCGCAGACCTTGTTTTAGGTACCGACCCAGACTGTGACCGTGTCGGCATTGCCGTAAAGCACGGTGAGGATTACGTTTTGTTCACAGGTAATCATACAGGAGCAATGCTCGTAAATTTCATCCTCAATATGAAAAAGAATATTCTTAACAGTAAATCTACTATGATTAAGACTATCGTAACCTCTGAACTTGGTGCTGATATCGGCCGAAAATTTGGTCTTATCATTGAAGAAACACTCACAGGATTTAAATACATCGGCAACAAGATGAACAAATATGAAGCCGACGGTTCACAGGAATATATTATCGGCTATGAGGAGTCCTACGGCTACCTTATCGGCACCCACGCACGAGACAAAGACGCCGTTGTTGCTTCTATGCTTATTTGTCAGATGGCCGCATGGTATAAAAACAATGGTAAGACACTGGTTGACGGATTGAACGAACTTTATAATGAGTTTGGCTACTATCTTGACACTCAGGACAGTTTTACCTTGAAAGGTCAGGACGGTGCTGAGAGAATCAAACAACTTATGTTCACGTTCCGCGAAAAAGGCACTTCACTTCTTGATGGAATTACTGAATTACAGGATTTCAGTAAAGGTGTACGCGACCTGCCCAAGGACAATGTTCTAAAATATATCTTTAATGACGGTAGTTGGATAGCAGTGCGTCCCTCAGGCACAGAGCCGAAAATTAAGGTCTACTACTCAATAAAAGAGATTGACCGCAATGCCGCCGAGTTAAGGCTTGCCAAAATCAAGGATGTCATCCACAACATTATTCAATAATTTTCACAACATTTTCACCCCGAAGAGATATCTTCGGGGTGATTTTTAATTGCTGTCTTTAAAATAACTGTTTGTATTTATTCAATATGATTTTACCTGAAAATTTTAAATTTACTATTGTGATATATTACCGAACTCTGAGTTTTTCCAAAAACATTGGCATTGCTTTAATACCGTACTCTTTTAATGAATAATCTCCTTTACAAAGACACCAATCGTACATCAAAGCACGCTCACACAGAGCATAAAATCTCACAATTTCCTTGACGGTCATTTTATCGGTAATCTCGTTTTTTTCTTGCCCTCTTGTAACAAATTTACGGATAAGTTTATAATAAACACGGTTATGGTCGAGCAAACTTTGTTCCCCTTTTGTGGTAAGTTGTGTTGAAAACAGTCGACCCAAAAGGTCAAGGTCAATCTGATTTTCAATCATACCGAACAGTTCACTGTTTAAGTATAAAAGAGCATCAATACTGTTCATACTGTCCGAAATACTGGGCGCAAGTTCCTCATATTTTTCATCAAAAAGATAAGACAGAGAGCCAAGTAAAGCATCTTTACTCTCAAAATAATGATAAAATGAGCCTTTTGAAGTACCCGATTCCCACACAATATCTTCAACAGTAGTATCCTCATAGCCTTGTTCATAAAACAACTTCCAAGCGGCCGAAACAATTTTACCTTTTGTGTTTCTGGTGTTTTTTCTGCTCATTTTATCACTCTTCTTTATACAACTGTTTTAATAATATTATCACAAAACTATTAAAAGTTCAATATGTTAAAAAAACAAACCCCGACAATCCATTGGAATATCGGAGGTTGTAACTCAAATAAATGTTATTTTTTAATTCTTGCAACACCTGAAGCGATTGCGGCCTCTGCAACCTTGGCAGCGACGGTCTTACCGATGCGCTCATCAAACGCAAAAGGCATAATATACTCTTCGTTCAACTCATCATCAGATACGAGCGAAGCAATAGCCAATGAAGCGGCCATCTGCATATCCTCATTGATATCAGACGCTCTAACATCCAAAGCACCGCGGAAGATTCCGGGGAACGCCATAACATTGTTGATTTGGTTCGGGAAGTCTGAACGACCGGTGCCAACAACACGGGCACCCGCAGCCTTTGCAAGGTCAGGCATAATTTCAGGAACGGGATTGGCCATCGGGAACACTATCGGGTCATTATTCATAGACTTAATCATATCCTCTGTAACGCAACCGGGTGCCGACACTCCAATAAAGAGGTCTGCGCCTTTCATTGCGTCAGCCAAAGCACCCATCTTCTTATCAAGATTGGTTAATTTACTCATTTCTTCGTGCGCAGGATTGAGACCGTCCATTCCCTCACAGATTATACCAAAGCGGTCAACCATTGTAAGGTTTTTCACACCAAGTTTTAAAAGATGTTTACCGATAGCAATACCTGCCGAGCCTGCACCGTTTATAACGCATTTGATATTTTCAATTTTTTTGCCCGTAAGTCTCAAAGCGTTGATAACTGCGGCGCCAACAACAACGGCAGTACCGTGCTGATCGTCGTGGAAAACAGGTATATCGCATATCTCTTTAAGTTTCTTTTCAATTTCAAAGCAACGTGGTGCGGCAATATCCTCAAGGTTGATACCGCCAAAACCGCCCGAAATAAGATATACAGTGCGAACAATCTCATCAACATCTTTAGTACGCAGGCAAATGGGATATGCGTCAACATCGGCAAATTCTTTGAAAAGGACACACTTGCCTTCCATAACAGGCATACCTGCCTCGGGACCGATGTCACCAAGGCCTAAAACTGCAGTACCGTCAGTAATAACAGCGACCGAGTTCCAACGGCGGGTAAGTTCAAAAGACTTTTCATAGTCGTTGTGGATTACCATACAGGGCTCTGCAACACCAGGGGTGTAAGCCAACGACAACTCTTCTTTGTTTGTGACGGGTGTACGGGAAACAACCTCAAGTTTACCCGCCCACTCATAGTGTTTTTCCAATGCGCGTGCTTTAATATCCATTTTTACACTCCTTAGTTATACGACGAACTTGCGTTGACCTCGTCAAAATTTACATCACCTAGATACTTAACAGGGTCAAGTCCAACATACTTGCACATTTCGAACATTTCTGCAACAGTATTGATATTAACGTCAATTCCATTTTCAAGACGGTCGGCCTTTGCGAAAATTTCTTTCTCACCGTGCGTGTAAATACGGTCAGCACCTTCAGACTTAGGTGACTCTCTGAGTTCCTTTAAGAATGTAGACAAGTGTTCCTTGATTGCGTTTGCGTCTCCAAAAATATTAGGATCCATTGCTATAAAGCCGTGGCAGGTGCCACCCTTACCGTTAGTATGGGTATGGTTAGACGTGAGACCCATTGAAAGAATAGAAGTGAATATCTCACAGAACATACCGTAACCGTAACCTTTGTGGGAACCAAGTTGCTCAGTCTCACCGCCGAGAGGCATAATGCCGCCACCGTTTTTAGCAACAATATTGGCAAGAACATCTTTAGCGTCGGTGCTTCCCTTACCCTGAGCGTTCAGAGCCCAGCCTTCAGGCAGGGGTTTGCCAAGCTTGTTATAGATCTCAAGCTTACCACGGGTTACAACAGTGGTCGATGCATCAAAGAAGAAATCATACGGTTCAGCAGGCATTGCAACTGCGATGGGGTTCGAACCCAACATCGCAAGACGCCCGAATGTGGGTACCATAATAGCCTCAGAGTTGGTAAAAGCCATACCAAGAAGACCTGCGTCACAAGCCATCTTTGCATAATAGCCTGCAATACCGAAGTGGTTGGAGTTACGGACGGTAACTACAGCAATACCGCTCTTTTTAGCCTTTTCAATGGCAATGTTCATTGCCTTATGTGAAATAAGCTGACCCATACCGTCGTTACCTTCAATAACCGCCGAAACAGGAGTCTCAAAAACAACCTCAGGCTTTGCCTCTACCTTGATAAGTCCTTTTTCAATACCTTTATGGTAACGGGCAAGTCTCTGCATACCGTGAGATTCGATTCCATAAAGGTCAGAAAGCAGTAGAACATCGGTGATGATCTCACTTTCGGACTTAGAAAATCCGAATTTTTCAAAGCAGTCCTCGCAGAAGGTTTTAAGCTGAGGATATGTGTATCTAATGTATGATGTCATAATATTCTCTCCTTTTTTGACACTAAATTACACATTATTGTACTACTTTATTTAACTTTATGCCATTGGCAATTTGTTAAATTTTAGTCAATGTTTTTTAGTGAAAATGACATATAAAATTTGAGCACCCAAGCATTTAGCTCAGGCGCTCAAAAT